>NZ_JBSGBZ010000033.1:0-88935 GCF_053601495.1 Streptomyces sp. NPDC004721 | reverse complement strand
TCGACCGGACCAGCTACAAAGCCACCACGAGTATCAACATCCTCGTACTCGCAAGCCCTTGACAGCCTGGCCCAGCCACAAACTTCACGGCCTTGGCGCTAGCCCTGCGGCAGCCGCTCCAGCTGTGCCGCGATCCGTGTGATGTCCTCCTCGGCCTTGGCCAGCCGCGTACGGATCTTCTCGACCACGTGGTCGGGCGCCTTCGCCAGGAACGCCTCGTTGCCGAGCTTGCCGTTCGCCTGGGCCTTCTCCTTCTCCGCGGCCGCCAGATCCTTCGCCAGCCGCTTGCGCTCCGCGGCGACGTCGATCACCCCGGACAGGTCCAGCGCGACCTCGACACCCGCGACCGGCAGCGTCGCCGTGGCGGTGAAGCCGTCGCCCTCCGGCTGGAGCCGCAGGAGCTGCCGGATGGCCGGCTCGTGCGTGGCCAGCGCCGTACCGTCAAGGACCAGGCGGGCCGGGACGCGCTGGCCCGGCTGGAGCCCCTGGTCGGCGCGGAACCGGCGCACCTCGGTGATCACGGACTGGAGGGTCTCGATCTCCCGCTCGGCGGCCGCGTCCCGGAAGCCGCTGTCGGTCGGCCACTCGGCGATGACGGCGGACTCACCGCCCGTCAGCGTCGTCCACAGCGTCTCCGTGACGAACGGGACCACCGGGTGCAGCAGCTTCAGCGTGACGTCCAGGACCTCACCCAGGACGCGCTTGGAGACCTCGGCCGGCTCTCCGCCCGCCTGGAACGTCGTCTTGGACAGCTCGACATACCAGTCGAAGACCTCGTCCCAGGCGAAGTGGAACAGCGTGTCCGACAGCTTGGCGAACTGGAAGTCCTCGTAGTACGCGTCGACTTCGGTGACGACCGAGTTCAGCCGGGACAGGATCCAGCGGTCGGTCGCCGACATCTTCGAGGCGTCCGGCAGCGGTCCGTCCACCGTCGCGCCGTTCATCAGCGCGAAACGGGTGGCGTTCCAGATCTTGTTGGCGAAGTTGCGCGAGCCCTGGACCCAGTCCTCGCCGATCGGCACGTCGACACCGGGGTTGGCGCCGCGGGCCAGGGTGAACCGGAGGGCGTCGGAGCCGTACTTGTCCATCCAGTCCAGCGGATTGACCGCGTTGCCGAAGGACTTCGACATCTTCTTGCCGAACTGGTCGCGGACCATGCCGTGCAGGGCGATGGTGTGGAACGGCGGGGTGCCGTCCATCGCGTACAGGCCGAACATCATCATCCGGGCGACCCAGAAGAAGAGGATGTCGTAGCCGGTGACCAGGACGGAGTTCGGGTAGAACTTCGCGAGGCTCTCGGTCTGCTCGGGCCAGCCGAGGGTGGAGAACGGCCACAGGCCGGAGGAGAACCAGGTGTCGAGGACGTCGGTGTCCTGCTTCCAGCCCTCGGCCTCGGTGCCGGGCGGCTGCTCGTCGGGTCCGACGCAGACGACCTCGCCGTTCGGCCCATACCAGACGGGGATGCGGTGGCCCCACCACAACTGCCGCGAGATGCACCAGTCGTGGAGGTTGTCGACCCAGTCGAAGTACCGCTTCTCCATCTCCTGCGGATGGATCTTGACGCGGCCGTCCCGGACGGCGTCGCCGGCGGCCTTGGCCAGCGGACCGACCTTGACCCACCACTGCATGGACAGGCGCGGCTCGACAGTGGTCTTGCAGCGCGAGCAGTGGCCGACGGAGTGGACGTACGGGCGCTTCTCGGCGACGATCCGGCCCTCGGCGCGCAGCGCGCCGACGATGGCGGAGCGGGCCTCGAAGCGGTCCAGGCCCTGGAAGGGGCCGTGGACGGTGATGACGGCGTGCTCGTCCATCACGGTGATGGCGGGCAGGTCGTGACGCCGGCCGATCTCGAAGTCGTTCGGGTCGTGGGCCGGGGTGACCTTGACGGCGCCGGTGCCGAACTCGGGGTCGACGTGCTCGTCCGCGACGACCGGGATCGAACGGTCGGTGAGCGGCAGCTTGATGAGCTTGCCGACAAGGTGGCGGTAGCGCTCGTCGTCGGGGTGAACGGCGACGGCGGTGTCACCGAGCATGGTCTCGGCACGGGTGGTGGCCACGACGATGGTGTCGTCCCCGTCGCCGTACTTCATCGAGACGAGCTCGCCGTCGTCGTCCTGGTACTCGACCTCGATGTCGGAGATGGCGGTCAGGCACCGGGGGCACCAGTTGATGATGCGCTCGGCGCGGTAGATGAGTTCGTCGTCGTAGAGCCGCTTGAAGATGGTCTGAACGGCCTGCGACAGCCCTTCGTCCATGGTGAAGCGCTCACGCGACCAGGCGACGCCGTCGCCGAGGCGGCGCATCTGGCCGGAGATCTGCCCGCCGGACTCGTTCTTCCACTGCCAGACGCGGTCGACGAAGGCCTCGCGGCCGAGGTCGTGCCGGGACTTGCCCTCCTTGCCGAGTTCGCGCTCGACGACGTTCTGGGTGGCGATGCCGGCGTGGTCCATGCCGGGCTGCCACAGCGTCTCGTGACCCTGCATGCGCTTGCGGCGCGTGAGGGCGTCGATGAGCGTGTGCTCGAAGGCGTGCCCCAGGTGGAGCGAGCCGGTGACGTTCGGCGGCGGGATGACGACGGTGAACGGCGGCTTGTCGCTCTTCTCGTCCGCCTCGAAGTAACCCCGCTCTACCCAGCGCTCGTACAGCGGCCCCTCTACGTCGGCCGGCGCGTACTGGGTCGGCAGTTCGGTGTCGGGCGCTGGTGGCTGCTGCTGAGCGTTTTCGGTCACGGGGTCAGTTTAGAGGCGTCACGGCGCTGTCCCGAACCGCATTTGTTTCGTAACGGTGGCGACCCCGACGACATGGCACCGCCGCACCTGGGCCAGGATGTCAGGGACACATAAGCATCTGGAGGGGAACCCAGGAAATGAGCAACAACCAGCCGGGCCCGTACGGCGGGCAGCCCCAGCAGCCCGGGCCGTACGGCCAGCCGGGCCCCTACGGCCAGCAGCCGCCGCAGGGACCGCCCGCCCAGCCCGGCTACGGCTACCCCCAGCAGGCCCCTCCCGCCCAGCCGCAGCCCGGTTACGGCTACCCGCAGCAGGCCCCGGGCGTCCCGCCCCAGCAGGGCCCCTACGGCCAACAGCCTCCCTATGGACAGCAGCCCCCGTACGGCCAGCAGCCGCCCCAGGGCGGCTTCCCGCAGCCCCCAGCCTCCGGCGGCGGCAAGAAGACGGGCCTGATCATCGGCGTGGTGGCGGTCGTCGTGGTGATCGCGGTGATCGCGGCGGGTGTGTACTTCCTGACGAGCGGGGGCGGCGGCTCCAGCGTCGCGGACGACGGCCCGCACAAGCTGATCACGCCGGCGACGGTTCTCGACGGCCAGTACAAGAAGGCCGAAGGCTCCGGGAACGACGGCATGTCCAAGTCGGACCTGAAGGACGCCGAGAGCTGGGGCGTGAAGAGCCCGAAGGACGTCAACGCCAATTACCAGTCCGGGGACAAGAGCAACCCGCTTGCTCTGAAGCAGGTCACCTTCGGCGGCGTCTACGGCAAGATCGACGACCCCGAGAAGGCCGTCGACAACATGTTCGCGGACATGAAGAAGAACGCCGAGAAGGACAAGAGTGACGGCGGAGAGCTCCTCGGCAGCCCGAAGGCGTACAGCCCGAGCGGCCTGGACGGCGCCGTCCTCAAGTGCCAGGAGATCAAGGTCGGCCTGGGCACGTCGGGCAGCACGGCCGGCGGCCCCAAGGACATGACGATGCCGGTCTGCATCTGGGGTGACCACAGCACCCTCGGACTGGTGATGGCGGTCGACTTCGCATCCGCCATGACCGGCAAGGCGAGCAGCCTCGAGGACGCGGCCGCGACCACGGCCAAGCTCCGCAAGGACGTACGCGTCAAGGTCTGACGCCGGCCTGACGCACGAGGAAGGGCCCCGGTCGGTCGACCGGGGCCCTTCCTCGTGCGCGGCGGCCTCGTTCCCGCGGCGGCGGTTACGCCGTCTTCTGCTCGCCCGGACCGCGGCCGCGCGCGTCGCGCGGGATCAGGGTCGGGTTGACGTTGGAGAGGACCACGTCGGCCGTGATGACCACGCGGGCCACGTCCTTGCGGGACGGGACCTCGTACATCACGCCCTGGAGCACCTCCTCCATGATGGCGCGCAGGCCGCGGGCGCCGGTCTGGCGGAGGATGGCCTGGTCGGCGATGGCCTCCAGGGCCTCGCGCTCGAAGTCCAGCTCCACGCCGTCGAGTTCGAACAGCCGCTGGTACTGCTTGACCAGGGCGTTGCGCGGTTCGACCAGGATCTTCAGGAGCGCCTCGCGGTCCAGGTTGTGGACCGAGGTGATCACCGGCAGGCGGCCGATGAACTCCGGGATCATGCCGAACTTGACCAGGTCCTCCGGCATGACGTCCTCGAACTGGTCCTTGGTCTCCAGCTCCCGCTTGGAGCGGATCGTCGCGCCGAAGCCGATGCCCTTGGCACCCGCCCGGCCCTCGATGATCTTCTCCAGGCCCGCGAAGGCACCGCCCACGATGAACAGGACGTTCGTCGTGTCGATCTGGATGAACTCCTGGTGGGGGTGCTTGCGGCCGCCCTGGGGCGGAACCGAGGCCGTGGTCCCCTCGAGGATCTTCAGCAGGGCCTGCTGGACGCCCTCGCCCGACACGTCCCGCGTGATGGACGGGTTTTCACTCTTCCGCGCGACCTTGTCGATCTCGTCGATGTAGATGATCCCGGTCTCGGCCTTCTTGACGTCGTAGTCGGCCGCCTGGATCAGCTTCAGCAGGATGTTCTCGACGTCCTCGCCCACGTATCCCGCCTCCGTCAGCGCCGTGGCGTCGGCGATGGCGAACGGGACGTTCAGCATGCGGGCCAGCGTCTGGGCCAGCAGGGTCTTGCCGGAGCCCGTGGGGCCCAGCAGAAGGATGTTGGACTTGGCGAGCTCGATGCCGTCGTCCCGGCCCTGCGCGCCGCCGTTCTCGCCGGCCTGGACGCGCTTGTAGTGGTTGTACACCGCGACGGACAGGGCTTTCTTCGCGGCCTCCTGGCCGACGACGTACCCGTCCAGGAACTCGTAGATCTCGCGGGGCTTGGGCAGCTCCTCCCAGCGCACCTCGCTGGTCTCCGCGAGCTCCTCCTCGATGATCTCGTTGCAGAGATCGATGCACTCGTCGCAGATGTACACACCGGGCCCTGCGATGAGCTTCTTGACCTGCTTCTGGCTCTTGCCGCAGAACGAGCACTTGAGCAGATCGCCGCCGTCACCGATGCGTGCCACGGTGTGCTTCCCCTTCGCCTGGGAGACGCCTACGTCCAGCGGCTCCTGGTGCTGCCTTATGTCGACGGTACCTTGCCGGGCCCCTCGTTCGGGCCCCCCTTGGCACGGTTCGCTTTGACGTGCACCGTGCCAAGGAGTGGCAGACGATACTGCCTCCCGTCAGCGGACGGACGCGTTGTTCATCTTCCGGGTCGAGATGATCTGGTCGATCAGCCCGTACGACAGCGCCTCCTCGGCCGTGAGGATCTTGTCGCGCTCGATGTCCTCACGGATCTTCTCGATCGGCGTGGTGGAGTGCTTGGCCAGCATCTCCTCCAGCTGCGCACGCATCCGGAGGATCTCGTTGGCGGCGATCTCCAGGTCGGAGACCTGGCCGCGGCCGGTCTCGCTGTACGGCTGGTGGATCAGCACCCGGGCGTTGGGCAGCGCCATGCGCTTGCCCGGCGTGCCGGCGGCCAGCAGGATGGCGGCGGCGGAGGCCGCCTGGCCCATGCACACGGTCTGGATGTCGGGCTTCACGAACTGCATCGTGTCGTAGATGGCCGTCAGCGCCGTGAAGGAACCGCCGGGGCTGTTGATGTAGACCGAGATGTCCCGGTCGGGGTCCATCGACTCCAGGCACAGCAACTGCGCCATGACGTCGTTGGCGGAGGCGTCGTCGATCTGGACGCCGAGGAAGATCACGCGCTCCTCGAAGAGCTTCGCGTACGGGTCGTACTCGCGGATGCCCTGGGAGGTGCGCTCCACGAAGCGCGGGATGACATAACGGGACTCGGCCGTGGGGCCGGTGTACTCGGCACGCGTACGGTCGTAGAGGCCGCTGCCGGGGAAGTCGTTCACGGTGTCTCCTGGAAAGGGGCTGGGCGGTCGGCTGGGGCTGGCTGGGCTGCGCGGAGGTCTCGGACGCCCGCACGGGGCCGGGAACTCCGCAGGAGCGGCTCAGGGGGCCTCGTGGGCCCCCGTGGGAGCGGCTCAGGCCCCGGTGCCGCCACCGCCCGGCATGCCGGCGGCCGAGGTGATGACGTCGTCGATGAGGCCGTACTCCTTGGCCTCGGGGGCGTCGAACCAGCGGTCGCGGTCGGAGTCGCGGGTGATCTGCTCGACCGACTGGCCGGTGTGGAAGGAGGTCAGCTCGGCCATGCGCTTCTTGGTGTGCAGCAGCCGCTCGGCGTGAATCTTGATGTCCGAGGCCGAGCCGGCCAGACCGGCGGAGGGCTGGTGGATCAGGATCTCGGCGTTCGGCAGCGCGAAGCGCTTGCCGGGGGTGCCCGCGCTGAGCAGGAACTGGCCCATCGAGGCCGCGAGGCCCATGGCGATGGTCACCACGTCGTTCTTGATGTACTGCATGGTGTCGTAGATCGCCATGCCGGCCGTGATCGAGCCGCCGGGGCTGTTGATGTACAGGTAGATGTCCTTGTCCGGGTCCGCGGCAAGGAGCAGCAGCTGTGCGGTGATCTTGTTCGCGATGTCGTCGTCGACCGGCTGGCCGAGGAAGATGATCCGCTCGTTGAGCAGCCGGTTGTAGACCTGGTCGCCGAGGCCACCACCGATGGAAGGCTCGCCGGCGGCGGAGGGCATCAGATTCGTCACGTATCCACCTGCTCGTCTTACGACGGCGCCGGGCCGTCTCACGTGTTCCTGCCAGGGGCTGGGGACTCCCCTGCCCCCGTACTCATGGACCCTAACGCGCGGCTCCCGTCGGCGAATCCCGCTGAGGGGAGTGTTCGCCGGGGGCGTAGCGCGCGGCCTTCGGAAAAAGCGGACGGGCCCCAGGTCACCAACGTACCCGGGGCCCGTCCGCCGCGCGCATCCGTATGCCGTACGGATCAGGCCTCGGCCTTCTCCTCGCCCTCGCCCTCGGCGGCGGCGTCGGCGGTCTCCGCCTCGTCCTCTTCGTCGTCCAGGTCGACGATCTCGCCGTTGGTGTCCTTCACGGTCGCGGCCTCGACCACGACGGCCAGGGCCTTGCCGCGGGCGACCTCGCCGACCAGCAGCGGAACCTGGTTCTGCTCGACGACCGCCTGCGCGAACTGGTCGGGGGACATGCCGGAGGAGGCGGCGCGCCGCATGAGGTGCTCGGTGAGCTCCTCCTGGTTGACGTTGAGCTTCTCCGTCTTGACCAGCTCGTCGAGGACGAACTGGGTCTTGATGCCCTTGACCGCGGCGTCGCGGGTCTCGGTCTCGAACTCCTCGGCGGTCTTGCCCTGGATCTCCAGGTACTTGTCGAGGGTGAGGCCCATCTGGCCGAGCTGGTGGTGCTCCAGGTTGTGCTTGCGGGTGTTGATCTCGTCCTCGAGCAGCTTCTCGGGGACCGGGACCTCGACCAGCTCGAGCAGCTTGTCCAGGACGCGCTCCTGGGCCTGCGTGGCCTGGTCGTACTGCTTCATGTTCTCCAGGCGCTTGCGGCTGTCCGCGCGCAGCTCCTCGAGGGTGTCGAACTCCGAGGCGAGCTGCGCGAAGTCGTCGTCCAGCTCGGGCAGTTCGCGCGCGGCGACCTGGGTGACCTTGACGGAGACCTCGGCCTCCTTGCCGGCCGCGGAGCCGCCCTTGAGCTCGGAGGTGAAGGTGGCCTCGCCACCGGCCTCCAGGCCCTTCACGGCGTCGTCGATGCCGTCCAGCAGCTCGCCGGAGCCGATGGTGTAGGAGACGCCGTTGGCAACGCCGTCCTCGAGCACCTCGCCGTCGACCTTGGCCTCCAGGTCGATGGTGACCACGTCGCCGTCCTCGGCGGCGCGCTCGACCGGGCTCGTCGAGGCGAAGCGCTCGCGCAGCTGCTCGACGGCCTTGTCGACGTCCTCGTCCGCGACCTCGATGGCGTCGACCTCGACCTCGATGCCGGAGTAGTCCGGGATCTCGACGGCCGGGCGGACGTCGACCTCGGCGGTGAAGTTCAGCGTCTCGCCGTCCTTCAGCTCGGTGATGTCGACCTCGGGCTGGCCCAGCGGGTTCAGCTCCGCCTCGTTGACCGCCTCGGTGTAGAACTTCGGCAGCGCGTCGTTGACGGCCTCCTCCAGAACCGCACCGCGGCCGAACCGCTGGTCGATGACGCGGGCCGGGATCTTGCCCTTGCGGAAGCCCTTCACCGTGACCTGCTGGTTGATCTTCTTGTACGCCGCGTCGAGGCTGTCCTTGAGCTCCTCGAAGGGCACCTCGACAGTGAGCCGAACCCGGGTCGGGTTCAGGGTCTCCACGGCGCTCTTCACGGTTCGGTCTCCTTGTGGCTGACTGCTTGGATTCTGCCGGGGCCTGATGGGTCCGGCGGATTTCGACCCGCCCGGAGGAGTTCGCAGGCCCAGCAGGACCGGACACACGGGCGCGCAGTTTGCATAGTAACCGCAGCCACTCCGCGCCCCCAAAGGCGATCACGCGTGGTGACGCCGACCGGCGGCCGGCGGATGGTCGGGGTGGCGGGATTTGAACCCACGGCCTTCCGCTCCCAAAGCGGACGCGCTACCAAGCTGCGCCACACCCCGTCTGGTGCGACAGGTAGGGTACATGCCCGCAGGCAGTGCGGACGCCGCATTCCACGACCACCGGGAGCGCGCCGGGCGCGAACGGCGACCTCGGGGGAACGGAGTGTGCGTCGACGGCGCACGACCCGCTACGATGCCTTGTGTGCCGCGGTCGGCCGACCAGCGGCGCCTTGTGTGCGGGCGTAGCTCAATGGTAGAGCCCCAGTCTTCCAAACTGGCTACGCGGGTTCGATTCCCGTCGCCCGCTCTGTACGGCTGAGGGCCAGGTCGGAGGATGTTTCCTCCGCCTGGCCCTGGTCGTTTCCGGGGGTCGCGATCAGTCCGCCGTGTCCCCCGTGTGCCCCTCGCGGTTCCGCCGGCCCTTGTCGACGAGGCCGCTCAGCGCGTCAGCGATCAACCGGTCACGGTCGGCGCTGGCGTGCTGGTAGATCAACGCGGCCCGCGCGGTGCTGTGGCCCATACGCGCCATCAGCTCTCGCGTGCTTGCCCCGGTCGAGGCCGCGAGGGTGTTGCCCGTGTGTCGAAGATCATGGAAGTGCAGGCTCTTGATCCCGACGTCGCTGCACGCCTTCCGCCACACCCGGTTGAAGTGGTTCCGCCGAGGAGTCGCCCCCTTAGCGCCGACGAACACCCGCCCGTCCGTGCCTGGTTCGGCGTACCGCGCGAGGTGATCGCGGATGTCCGGGACGATCGCGGCGGGAATGGACACCGTCCGCTTGCCCGCAGCGCTCTTGGGCGCCTTGATCTCGCGTTGCCCGTTATCGAGTTCGGCGACGGCACGACGGACACGCACGGCGCCGTGGTCGAGGTCGAGGTCACGGCGGTGCAGGCCGACGAGTTCACCCCAGCGCAGCCCGAGGAAGCCGGCCATGAGGACCAGCGCCCGGTAACGGGGCTGGACGGCGTCGGCAAGGTCGTACACCTCCTGCACAGTGGCGGTCGGACGCTCCGGGGTGTGCACGGTGCTGGCGCCCTTGATCTGGCAGGGGTTTCGTCTGATCACCTGATCGGACACGGCCGTCGCCAAGATGGCGCGCAGCAAGGCGTATGCCTTTGCAACCGTGGTGGGACCTGTGCCGGCGGTCAACTTGTCGGCACGCCAGCGCCGCACGAACGGGGGCGAGATCTCAGCCACGTTGACGCTCCCGAAGGTGGGCTCCAGGTGGAGGCGGAGCAGCGATTCGTAGAGCTGACGCGTCCTCACCGTCAACTCCCGTTCCTTGACCCACGCAGCGGCGTACGAAGCGAACAGCACCTTCCCGGCGTCCGGGCTGTGCCAGTCACCGCGCCGCATCTCGGTTTGCTTGTCGGCAAGCCACGCGTCCGCTTCCCTCTTGGTGCGGAACGTGTCCGGAGCAGGGCGCAGCAGCCCATCCGGACCGACGTAGCGAGCCTGGTAGCGACCGGACGGGAGCTTGCGGACCCGGCCGAACTGCCGACGTTTGCCAGCCATCAGGCAGCCACCCCCCGGAGGCGCGGAGCACGCCGATGCGGTTCCACGGTGTTTGCGGAGATGAACTCCCGTACGACACTCTCCGGGATGCGGACGTGTCGGCCCACCTTCACGAAGGAGATCCGGCGTTCCTCGATCAAGCGCCGAGGGAAGCGAACGGTTGTGCCGAGGACTTCTGCGACTTCCTGCACGCTCAGGAGCCGATCCATGGTCACCACTCCCCCTCGGTGTCAGGCTCGGGCCAGTCGGCCAGTGCTTCGCGCGCTGTCTCGCGGTTCAGGCGGATGTCGCGGGCAATCGATGCTGCGAGCCAAGATTCGCCGGGGGTGTGGCCCTGTCCGGCGTAGGCCCAGTGGGCGAGGGTGAGCGTGGTGCCCTCCGTGTCGTCGAGGTCTTCAGGAAGCCCGCGCTCGCGGCGTTCCTGCCGGGCGCGGTAGTCGGCGCGCACCTGGCGCCGCTCGGTCAGCGTCGTGGAGTAGGCCCGCGACTTGGTCATGAAGTGGCCGCGGAAGCCGAGCATGTGCGCCCAGCGCCACAGCAGCCGATCCGGGTAGGCGTCATCGAGCACCCAGCACGCTTCGATCAGGCGGCGGGTGTGCGCGGGCATGTTCAGCTTGTCCAGCTCGGAGAGCTCCCCGATCCGGCGGTCTACCGTCTCGGTCGTCTCGGCCGCTTTGGTGGCGTACTTGGCGACGTAGGAGGCGACTGCCCCGTCGGTCAGCTCGACTCCGTCCATGCCGCCGATGGCCTGCACGTCGACTTGCGCGCCCCAGCGCAGGACCCGCGCGGGGAAAGTGCCGGCGGACGGCACCGGCACAGCCACCCGAGCGGCGGCGGCCCGGATCGCG
The DNA here is from genome assembly GCF_053601495.1 of Streptomyces sp. NPDC004721. Lineage (NCBI taxonomy): Bacteria > Bacillati > Actinomycetota > Actinomycetes > Kitasatosporales > Streptomycetaceae > Streptomyces > Streptomyces sp. NPDC004721. Next base: position 77,936 of record NZ_JBSGBZ010000033.1, on the reverse strand, counting down.
GCATCCAGGAGGGCGACCGTCGCCCACGCCGGGGGCGGGGAGTCGGACCCGTCCGGCCCGTCCAGGCGCACCACGGCATGGAAGTGCACGGCCCCGCGTTTCTGGAACTCGGCGACCTTGCCGAAGGAGACCCGGCACACCTCCCGCATGGCCGTCTGGGTCAGGCCCGCACGGGCGGCGACCTCGCGGCGCAGGTAGATCGTGAAGCGCCGCCACAGGTCCCCGGCATGGTTGTTCCACAGCACCGCCCCCGCGTAGTCGTACCGCTCCAGGTCGAGAGCCGTGCCGAGCGCAGGATCATCCTCGGCATGCTGGGTGCCGCAGCGGCAGCGCCCGGACTCGGGACGGTTGTGGACGGGGCCGAACGAGGGGGCGGTGAGGGTGGCGAACACGCCGGGGTGCTGGCGGATCTCCCCCGAAATGCCCATGCGGGGATCTCCGGTGATCCCGGCACGGATCAGGTGGTAGACGTCCCCGGCGTAGGTCCAGGCGCACGAGGGGCAGCGAGAGGCCCGCCGGTTGCCGCAGGCCACCCGGAGCCGTCCGCCCGGCTCATGCTCGGTCGAGTAGGAGTACAGCACGTCACCCGTGCGAGCGTCGCGGGTGACCGTCTGGCCCACCAGGTGGATGGGGTTGGAGCATCCGCCCGTGCGCTTGATCTGCTCTTGCCAGCGGTCGAAGCCCGGAGCGTTCGCCACCCGCAGCAGATCGGCGAGGGTCAGCGGGTCGGCACCCAAGGAGGCCGCAGCACCAGCCACGGCCTCCGGGGCGACGGGGAACACCGTCATCCGGCCACCGCCAGCGAGGCACGGGCCACCGCGTGGAGCGCGCACGGCCGGTACAGGGGACCGTCGTCGTCGAACTCGTCCGGGGTCAGCGGCACGAGCCCGGTGTGACCGCCGTTGAACGGCCAGCGCGCCATCCAGCACGCGCACGGGATGCCGGACGGCTCAGTGCACCACTCCCACCGGCCGCCGAAGGACGGCACGCAGATGCAGGGCACCAGCGCACCCGGCAGACCCGACAGCTCTCCGCTGTCCACGGTCACCAGCGAGCCGACGCAGTCCGAGCACTGCTCGTCATCCTCGACCGGACGTGCGATGTGCAGAACCTCAAGGGTTCCAGTCATGATGGAACTTCCCTTCATGGGACGAAGGAGGGCGGCGGCTTGCTTGGCGGTAGGGCGCCGTCCTCCGGGTCATCTGCGGCTCAGCCGCATGACATACCTTGCTATATAGCAGACTAGATCGCAAGAGGTAGTGCGGCATAGGGTGTGCTATGTCGGCAAGCTCGGTACTCTCGGCGCATGACAGTTGAAGCCCACGACCCCAGGCCCAAGAAAGTGCAGATCGCCGACGCCTTGCGCGAAGAGATCGCAGCGCTACCGCCCGGGCATCGGCTCGCTTCACTGCGCGAGCTGGCCGACCGATTCAAGGTGACCACCGTGACGGCAGGCAACGCGCTGAAGGTGCTTGCAGACGAGGGCGTGATCGTCTCGGTTCCGACTCGGGGGTACTTCGTGCAGTCTCCGCCGAGTGCTGGCGAAGCCGGGCAGAATGCCGGCGGGCCGGTTAACCGAGATGAGATCAATGCAATCCACTCCGAGATTCAGCAACTTGCTGCCCGAGTAGCTGAGTTGGAGAAGCGCGCTCAGTCCCCGAGCAGTGCCTGACTGGTGATCCACCATGCGCGGCGGGCCATGGATGTACTAGGGACAGGCGTGGTGTCACCGGGGGACAGCCCTGGTGCCAACCCCCTGTCACCCCCCGTGTCACCAGCTCTCTGGATGCCAGACTCGGAGGCAAGCACCCGACGGGAGGGCAGCACATGAGTGACGAACGGCCAGCATGGGCGCGACGGCTTTCCTCAGAGCGCGAAGCCCGGCAGTGGTCGCAGGCCGAAGTGGTGGCCGCGCTGCGGGCGCACGCACCGAAGGCTCTGCCAGAAGGCTCCAGCATGGTGCGGCAGTGGAAGCGCTGGGAGTCAGGTGAGGTCATGCCGAGCGACTTCTACAAGCCGATCATCGCCGCCACCTTCGGCACCGTCACTCACGCGATCTTCCCGGTAGCCGGACAGCGAGACGGTAACGCCGAGATCGCGGCCATCAGCGGCATGGAGACGCTCGACATCATCAGCAGGTTGCAGGCATCCGACGTCGACAACGCCACGCTTGACGCGCTCCGGATCACGACGGACCGGCTGTGCTCCGAGTACCCATATCTGCCAAGCGCTCAACTCGCCGCCGAGGGTAGGCAGTGGCTCAAGCGGGTCGCCGGACTTCAGTCCCAGCGGCTCACGCTCGCACAGCACCGCGAAGTCCTCACCCTGTCCGGGTGGCTTGCGCTCCTGATCGGCTGCGTCGAGTACGACATGGGTGACCGGGCCGCAGCCGAGAGCACGCGGAAGGCGGCCCTGTCTTTAGCTCATGAGGCCGGTACCGCAGAGATCTCCGGTTGGGCTCACGAGATGCGAGCTTGGTTCGCACTGACCACGGGTGACTACCGGGGCATCCTCGCTGCCTCGCAGGCCGGTACGGGGGCGGCTCCCACGCATGGCGTAGCCGTACAACTCGCCGCCCAGGAGGCGAAGGGATGGGCGCGGCTGGGCGACCGCCGACAGACCGAGGTGGCGCTGGACCGAGGCCGAAAGCTGCTCGAAGGGATGCCCTATCCCGAGAACCTCGATCACCACTTCGTGGTGGACCCGGCAAAGTTCGACTTCTACGCCATGGACTGCTACCGACTGCTCGGAGAGGACCGGTTCGCCGAGAACCTCGCCCACGAGGTGATCAGGGCAGGCACCGACTTCGATGGATCCGAGCGATCGCCGATGCGAATGGCCGAGGCGAGGATCACCCTCGGTGTGGTCGCAGCGCGGCAAGGCGACTTGGACCAGGCGGTGAACTACGGCGAGTGGGCCTTGAAGGGCGACCGGCAGTCTCTGCCGTCCCTGCTCATGGTCAGCCGCGAGCTTGCAGCCATCGTCAATCGGGACTTCGCTGCCGAGCCGACTGGCCGTGAATACCTCGATCACCTGAACGCGCTAAGCCGCGCAAGCTAGAGCCCGTTACAGGTTTCTCTACCTCATCAAGGGGCGAAGACCAGGCCGGGGCTGGACTGAGACGGCACAGCCGAAGTCAGAACAGTGCCTCCGGCGGGGGATCGGCCGGCACCGGGATGGCGGGGGCGCCGTCCCCGACTGCGGGTCCGTAGTGGTGTGCGCGGGGAGCTCCCATCCCGTCCGCCATCGACCCAGGCAGAGCCGAGCAGACGCGGCCCAGGGCGTCAAGGTCGTTCGTACAGTGGCGCGCTCCACCTTGACGCCCTGAACCACGCCCGCTCCACGGTGTGTGGGTCGACGGCGGACGGGATGAGAGCTGGGGCGGGTGGTGGGTAGAGGAAGGAAGCGGGTGCAGCAATGGGGTCCTTAGGGAACCAACCCGCCCTTGGCCATGGATACAGTCCAGACTAGGTCCATGGCCAAGGGCGAGCATCGTGCAACCTTCAAAGAGATCATGGACTCTCTGGACCCCGGGAGCACCCATGAGGTCTGGCTCTCCGTCGTGAACAGCGGCGTGATCGACGATTGGGCCGGGGGTACCTGGCACCTGACCGGAAAAGAACTGGATGTACGAGTCGCCCGACGACTCGCGATCAGTGCCGACCTCATGGTGTTGGGACGCGGAGGCAGCACTCAGCTGGAGGATGTGCCCGCCGAGCAGCGCGCCGCAGTCTGGGAGACGGCCAGCCGACGCTACGAGGGTCCCGGCGGCAAGGTCGAAGGTCCCGAATGGCCGAAGGAACCGCTCTACTGCGCCTTCAAGTTCGCCTCGGAGGATGGACGAATCCTGCTGCTGATTGACGAGTCCTGCTGAAGTGGCGCAGCGCCGAGAGAAACCCCGGCCGCGTACCCGTTGCGTGCCTGTATCGAGGGGAGCGCGCAACCGGACTCTTCCAAACTGGTGCTCCAAGACGCAGAGAAAAGCCGCTTGTCAAGACCACGTGGGGCGGCTGACACCAGCGGCTGACACCAACAAGCGCGAACGGCAACGGTCGGCGCCGGACCTCAGTGGACGATCGGCCGAGGCGCAGGCCCGGTTGACCGACGTCGACGGTCCCCTGTGATCGACCTGATAAGGATGAGGTCAGATCTTCAAGTCTGCGTCCGGCACAGGCGCTGTTCCAACCTATGGACGGCGCCCGGGGCTTGCCCCAACCATTGAGGATCCACCGCCCGGAGGGTGCGTGGATCAGCTGCTGACTACGCAGGAGGGGCGTAAGGGTTCCCGTTGGACACCGGTGGCCCACCCCACTGCGCCCCCGGCGGCGGGACAGGAGCCCAGTCCGGTCCGCGGTGATCCAGCCACCACCTACCGATGGTGTGGAACTTCTCCTCGAAGCTGCGATCCCAGCTGAGGAACGCGGTGGTCGGCGCCCGCAGGCGGGTACGGCGGCCGCCTGCTTCGTAGATCACGACGGTGCGGCTTCCGAAGAGAGACTCGATCTGGATGGCTTGGACGTTCGACCAGGGGATGGTCCGGCGGCGGAGGTTATGCACGATGGCCGCCGATGGCGTGAGAGTGACCCCGAAGAGCCGCGAGGTGATCAGCACCACGGCCAGCAGGACACCCCACGTCAGTCCTGAGACCAGTACAGGACCAGACGGTCCCCCGTCCAACCAGAACAAGACCTGGGAGGCCATGACGATGATGCCGGACAGCATGGGCAGCAAGCGTTGGAGGCGCGTCAACCGGTACCGGATGCGCTCCGGCGGTATAGCTGTGACCTGCGATTGCTCCATCGATCCCCGCCCCTCACACAATGCAGCCAGTGGTAGCCCATCATCGCCAAGGCAGCATGGCGGACCAGGGGCCCGCTGTCCATCTGCCTACTCTCGGAAGCTGAGCAAGCGCTATGGAGAACTGGTCTGGCCACTTGCTGTGGCCGTGGATCTTGAGAGTGACGAAACTGACGCCTGCGCCGAGAGGAACTGAGGAACTTTCGCAGCCTGAGGTGCTGTGCCCCTTCCGTGCCCGAACGGTCAGCGACCAACGGGGAGCTACGGGGAACAACAGCGAGCCGCCTGCGTTCGCGCAGGTCAACATCGCGCCAGGTCAGCACGGATCCGCATACGCACTCTTCCAAACTGGCTACGCGGGTTCGATTCCCGTCGCCCGCTCTGTACGGCTCAGGGCCAGGTCGGAGGATCAATCCTCCGACCTGGCCCTGACCCGTTTCCACGAACACGGATGGCTCGCGCCCCATCCCGCAGGGTCAGCGGCACGTCACCTGGCCGTCAGAAGCTGATCGAGTTGATCGTGTGCGCTATCGAGTTCAGGAAGCGGTTGATGGACGGCGCCATTCCGGTGGAGGCGAGGAAGAAGCCGAAGAGTATGGCGACGATGGCCGGGCCCGCCTTGATGGAGCCCCCTCGGAGCAGCACCACCAGGATGATCGCCAACATCAGCACCACTGACAGTGAAATGGCCACAACTGATCACACCCTCGGTCGGTCGCTCTCCCGGCCCGCGGACGCCAGCCCCGCGCACCCCGCTGGAACCATCGTGCCACCAACCCGGCTTCCCTATGCGGCGGCTGACACATCATCGGCCACGCCACTCGCTCCGGGGACCGCGCCCCTTGGGACAGGGCGCTTCTCCGACCTTGATCCGTACGGCAATTCGGCGCCGTTCGGCGCACCGCCTCCGCAGGGAATTCGGCGAGATCTTTTACACGCCTGCACATTATTTTCGCAAGGAATTCGAATCGTCGCCCAGAACGTGAACCCGTGCGCCAACTCATCAGGATGAGTCCGGACATTGGGGGTGCGACTGCCCGCACGAAGGGCACGTGAGATGTGTCGACCATCACCCTTGAAGGCATGCCGACTTCGTCAAATCCCGGGTAGCCGCAGCGAATAACCGGCGTATGACGTCGGCGCTTTTACGGAACCCCGCGGACAACACTAGGGTGCCTCAGATGTTCCACGCTGCCTCGTCCCCCGGTCAGAACAGAACACCGCTCCCTCCGGCACAGCCACCGGCCCCCGGAGTGCCGAGTCCGCGCCGGTCGGACGAGTCGGGCGAAAGACCGGCCACACAGCGCGACGCGTTCTTCGACAACGCCAAATACCTGGCGATCGTGCTGGTGGCAGCGGGTCACTCCTGGGCGCCGCTCATGGACGACAGCCGCGTCCTGCGAAGCCTGTACATGTTCGTGTACACCTTCCACATGCCGGCCTTCATCATCATCTCCGGCTACTTCTCGCGCAGTTTCGACGCCCGGCCCGACCGGCTCAAGCGGCTGATCACCGGTGTCGCGGTTCCGTACATCGTCTTCGAGACCGCTCTCTCCCTCTTCAAGCGCTACGCCGGCCACAGCCCCGAACAGGACATCAGTCTCCTCGACCCCTGGTACCTGACCTGGTTCCTGTGCGCCCTGTTCATCTGGCGACTGACCGCCCCCATTTGGAAACTGGTCCGCCGGCCGCTGCCGCTCGCGCTGGTCATCGCCATGCTGGCGTCGGCCAGCTCGGCCATAGGCAACGACCTGGACCTTCAGCGGGTGCTGCAGTTCCTGCCGTTCTTCGTGCTGGGGCTGTCGATGAAGGCCGAGCACTTCCGGCTGGTGCGCCGCCGTTCGGTGCGGATCGCGGCGGTGCCGGTGTTCGCGGCGGCGCTGGTCACCGCCTGGTGGGCGGCGCCGCGGATGCACACCTCCTGGTTCTACCACCGTGACGCCGCGCAGGATCTGGGCGCGCCCTGGTGGGCGGGCCCAGTGATGACGCTGGCGCTGTTCGGCTGCTCGGTGGTGCTGACCGCCTGCTTCTTCGCCTGGGTGCCGGGTCGGCGGATGTGGTTCACGGCGCTCGGCGCGGGCACGCTGTACGGCTATCTGCTGCACGGCTTCGTCATCAAGGGCGCCGGCTTCCAGGGCTGGTTCGACCACGCCTGGCTGCACCGTCCGCTCGGCGAGATCCTCGTCACCGTCCTGGCGGCGACGGTCATCACCCTGTTGTGCACGCGCCCCGTGCGGCGGGTCTTCCGCTGCGTCATGGAGCCCGAGATGAAGTGGGCCTTCCGGCAGGACGCGGGCGATCAGGCCCGCGAGCGCCGGGAGGCTCGGCGGCCGCAGTGGGAGAAGGCCGGCTCGGTCAGCGCCTGAGAGGACCGGCCGGGAGCCCGAGAAGTGCGCGCATCCGTGCGTACTTCCCGGTCAGCCGGGTGCGGGTGGCCTCGTCGAGGACCGCGAGGCGGACCGGGTCGGCGTTGTGCGCCAGGTCCGCCTCCTTCACCAGGAGCGCGCCGGGCGTGGCGAGGATCCGCCGCGCGTACGCCTCCGGTTCCTCCCCCGCCCGCTTGGTGACCGCCAGCACGATGTCCTTCGTACGGCGGCTCAGCGCGGCCTCGCGCAGCCACCCTTCGGACAGGACGCCGTCCTCCACGGAGTCGTGCAGCCAGGCCGCCGCGATCTGCTCGCCGTCGCCGCCCCGGGCCCGTACACCCTCGGCGACGGCCCGCAGGTGCTCGGCGTAGGGCCGGCCCGCCTTGTCGGTCTGACCCTGGTGAGCCGCCCGGGCGGCGGTCTCGACCTCGGCCGGGGACATGGTGCGCGGGGTGCCAGGCGTGTCGGTCACCCGTCCAGTGTGTCAGCGTGCCGCCAGGGCCGTCGGGCCCTCGCGGCAGATCAGGAGCAGCGCGCGGTCGTCGTTGACGTCCTTCGCCACCGCTTCGATCAGGTGCCAGGCGGCGCCGTGGAAGCCGCCGGCGACATAGCGGTCGGCCTCGCCGGTGAGGCGGTCGATGCCCTCGACGATGTCGCGGTCGGACGTCTCCACCAGGCCGTCGGTGAACAGCATCAGGACGTCTCCGGCACGCAGGGAACCCTTGACCGGGTCGAACTGGGCGCCGTCGTAGACGCCGAGGAGCGGGCCCTCGGCGGCCTTCTCCTCCCAGCGGCCGCTGCCCGCGCTGAGCTGGAGGCCCGGCGGGTGCCCAGCGGAGTACAGCTCGTAGTCGCCCGAGTCCAGGTCCAGCACCAGATGGATGGAGGTCGCGAAGCCCTCGTCCCAGTCCTGGCGCAGCAGGTAGCCGTTGGCGGCGGGCAGGAACGCGTGCGGGGGCAGGCTGCCGAGCAGACCGCCGAACGCGCCCGACAGCAGCAGCGCCCGCGAGCCCGCGTCCATGCCCTTGCCGGACACGTCCGTGAGCACGACCTCCAGGGTGCGGCCGCCGTTCGTACGGGCGGCGACCACGAAGTCACCGGAGAAGGACTGACCGCCGGCCGGGCGCAGCGCCATCTCGTGGTGCCAGCTGCCGGGCAGGTGCGGCAGCTTGCTCTGGACGCGGATGCGTTCGCGCAGGTCGAACAGCATGGTGCCACCGCGCCGCCAGGGCACGCCGACCCGGCTGCGGAACTGGGCGATGATCAGCCCGAAGAAGCCGCAGGCGGCGACCACGAGCACCACGCCCGGGGTCACCCTGGACGGGCCCTCGGTGTACGGTCCCAGCCGCACCGACTCCACGATCAGCGCCGTGGCCGCGGCGGCGTACAGGCCGAGCAGGCTCGCCGGGCGCAGCAGCAGCCCGCCGGCGACGATGGGCAGCACCAGCGCGACCGGGGAGAACCACACCGAGTTGGCGAGCGTCAGCACCAGGATCAGCGGGATGGTCAGCAGCAGACCGCCGAGCGCGATCCAGTCCGAGCCGTCCCCGCGGAAGTAGTCGACGGCGGCTCTGCGCACGCCGACGCGGGCCCGGTGCCACTGCATCTTCAACCGGGCCGTGAACGTCTCGGCTTCCGCGCGCCGCTGTCGTCCTGCTGCCATTAGTTGGGGACCCTATCCATCGGACCTGACGCTTGGCACGGGAGGTCCCACTTGTCCCCCGTCCGAGGCTCGGATTCACAGTGAACTTCACCGGCGGCCGTCTCGCTGCCACCTGGGCGAAATTCGTTCGCTTGTTCTGGGGCGCGCTGGTAGGCATGGCGCATGGCGACTGAGCGTGCGACCGAGCCGAGGGTGCTGCGGCGGGACGAGTGGGACCGCTGGTACGACAACCTGATCCGCGCCTTCGGAGGGGTCCCGGAGCCGGCCGAGGAGCGGGAGGCCTGGAACTCCCTCACCGAGCCGGACCGTTCCCTGGGTGTCTGGGACGGGGACGTGTGCGTGGGCACGGCGGGGGCGTTCCGCTTCCGGATCACCGTGCCGGGCGGCGACTCGCTGCCGGCGGCCGGCATCACGATGGTGAGCGTGGCCGCCACCCACCGGCGGCGCGGTGTGCTGACGTCGATGATGCGGCGGCAGCTGGACGACGTGCGCTCCTGGGGCGAGCCGCTGGCGGTGCTGACCGCCTCCGAGCCGGCGATCTACGGCCGCTTCGGGTACGGCGCGGCGACCTTCCAGCTCAGCGCCGAGATCGACACCGACCGGGCCGGTCTGACGGTCCCGGCCGGCACGGACGGCATACGCCTGCGGTACGCGGCGCCCGCCGAGGTGCTGGACGACTGCGAGGCGGTGTACGCGCGGCTGGTGCCCGGCCGGCCCGGGATGCTGGCCCGGCAGCCCGGCTGGGAACGGCTGGCGCTGCTCGACCCGGAGAGCGCGCGGGACGGCGCCTCGCCGCTGCAGTGCGTGGTCGCCGAGCGGGCGGGCGAGGTCACGGGGTACGCCCGCTATCGCGTCAAGCCCGGCTGGGGCGTCGGCGGGCCCGAGGGCACGGTGCTCCTGACCGACCTGGCCGCGCTGGACCCGGAGAGCGACGCGGCCCTGTGGCGCTTCCTGTTCGGCATCGACCTGACCTCGACGCTGATCCTGCGGGAGCGGCCGGTCGACGACGCCTGGCAGTACCTGGTGTCCGACATCCGGCGGTGCCGGCCGCGGCTGCGGGACGTGCTGTGCGTACGGCTCGTGGACGTGGGCGCGGCGCTCGCCGCGCGGACCTACCAGACGCCGGTGGACGTGGTGTTGGAGGTGGCGGACGAATTCTGCCCCTGGAACGCCGGACGGTGGCGGCTGACCGGGGACGCCAAGGGGGCGTCCTGCGAGCGGACCACGGACGCGGCGGAACTCTCCTTGTCCGTACGGGAGTTGGGGGCGGCATACCTCGGTGGCGTGCCGCTGTCCGGGCTGGCGGCGGCCGGGCGGATACGGGAGCTGCGACGCGGGGCGCTGTCCGAGGCGTCGGTGGCGTTCGGCTCGGCGGTGGCGCCGTGGCTGCCGCACGGGTTCTGAGACGGGCGTCTCATCCCACCTTCGCGGGCTGCTGGCAGGTGGGGCACCAGAAGAGGTTGCGGGCGGCGAGGTCGGCTGTGCGGATGTCCATGCCGCAGATGTGGCAGGGCAGGGCGGTACGGCGGTAGACGTAGACCTCGCCACCGTGGTCGTCGACGCGGGGCGGGCGGCCCATGGCCTCGGGGGTGTGCTCGGGGCGGACGGTGTCGATGCGGTTGTTGCGGACGCCCTCGCGCATGAGGACGACGAGGTCGGCCCAGATGGCGTCCCACTCGGCCGGGGTCAGGTCCCTGCCGGGGCGGTAGGGGTCGACGCGGTACCGGAAGAGGACCTCGGCGCGGTAGACGTTGCCGACGCCCGCGACGACCTTCTGGTCCATCAGCAGGGCGGCGATGGTCGTACGGCTGCGGCGTATGCGGGCGAAGGCCCGGTCCGGGTCGGCGTCGGGGCGCAGGGGGTCGGGGCCGAGGCGGTCGTGCACGGCCTGCTTCTCGGCGTCGGTGATCAGGGCGCAGGTGGTGGGGCCGCGCAGGTCGACGTACGAGGTGGCGTTGGCGAGGCGGAGGCGGACGGTGTCCGTGGGCGGAGGTGCGGGAGCGTCGCCGAAGGTGACCTTGCCGAAGAGGCCGAGGTGGATGTGGATCCAGTCGCTGTCGCGGAAGCGGAGGAAGAGGTGTTTGCCGTGGGCTTCCGTGCGAGTGAGCTCCGCTCCGGTGAGGAGGGTGGCGGAGGCGGAGAACTTGCCCTGGGGGCTGGTGACGTGGGCCTGTCGGCCTGAGAAGTGGGCGGCGTAGTCCTGTGCGAGGCGGTGGATGGTGTGCCCCTCTGGCACGGGGTGTCCCTTCTTGCGGTTCTTTGCCCACCCGCCCGACTCGGTGGGTGGAGGGGCGCCGGCCTGGGGCTACGCCCCGGACGGGGCTTCCCCCGGACCCCGTTCCCCACCCACTCGCCCGTCTCGGTGGGTGAAGGGGTGCCGAGCCCGGGGCTGCGCCCCAGCCCCCCCCGGGGGCTCCGTCCCCTGCACCCCTGGCAGGACTCGGCCGGGATCGAGGACTGAGCCGGCCCGCAAGGTGGCGGCACGGCTCCCCTCGGGGCGCCGTGCCTTGGACGGTGAGGCCGTTACTGCTGGGGGTGGTGGGCCGGGATCGGGGGGAGGTCACCCGTCGATTCGTAGGCCGTGAGCATGTCGATGCGGCGGATGTGGCGCTCGTCGCCGGAGAAGGGGGTGCCGAGGAAGGTCTCGACGAACTTCGTCGCCTCCTCCGTGGTGTGCATGCGCGCGCCCACCGCGACGACGTTCGCGTTGTTGTGCTGGCGGCCGAGGGAGGCCGTCTCCTCGCTCCAGGCGAGGGCCGCGCGCACGCCCTTGACCTTGTTCGCCGCGATCTGCTCGCCGTTGCCGGAGCCGCCGATCACGATGCCGAGGGAGTCGGGGTCCGCGGCCGTGCGCTCCGCGGCGCGCAGGCAGAAGGGCGGGTAGTCGTCCTGGGCGTCGTAGATGTGCGGTCCGCAGTCGACGGGCTCGTGGCCCGCCGTCTTGAGCCACTCGACGAGGTGGTTCTTGAGTTCGAAGCCCGCATGGTCGGAGCCGAGATACACGCGCATGGTCCGAGTGTGACATGGCGGAATGCGCGCGGCAGCGCCGGGTCACGTGCACTATCACATCCGCCAGAAGAATGTGGCTAATCTTTCAAAGCTCAAAGAAACCTCAGGTAACAATTACATTTCGAAGGTTCACGGATTCCAATGCCTCCGTTTCACTGGAGCATCCCGTACACCGCTCGTACGGGAGACCGCTCCACCCGAGCAAAGGAATTCCCCCCATGACTTCGCAGCCGACCCTGTCGGAGACCGGAAGCGGCCATACGAACCCCGAGGGCCACGGTTCGGGGCTCCAGGCCGGGCTCAAGAACCGCCATCTGTCGATGATCGCCATCGGCGGTGTCATCGGCGCCGGTCTCTTCGTCGGTTCCAGCTCGGCCATCGCCACCGCCGGACCGGGCATCCTCCTCTCCTACGCCCTCGTCGGCACGCTCGTCGTCCTCGTGATGCGCATGCTCGGCGAGATGTCCGCCGCCAACCCCACCTCCGGTTCCTTCTCCGCGCACGCCGACCGGGCGCTCGGCGGCTGGGCCGGGTTCTCCATCGGCTGGCTGTACTGGTTCTTCTGGGTCGTCGTGCTGGCCGTGGAGGCGACGGCGGGCGCCAAGATCCTCTCCGGCTGGGTGCCGGCCGTGCCCCAGTGGGGCTGGGCTCTCATCGTCATGGTCGTGCTGACCGCCACCAACCTCGTCTCCGTCGGCTCCTACGGCGAGTTCGAGTTCTGGTTCGCCGGGATCAAGGTCGTGGCGATCGCCGCGTTCATCGTCGTCGGCGGGCTGGCCATCTTCGGCGCACTGCCCGGCGTACACAGCGACAAGGCGGGGCTCGGCAACCTCACCGACCACGGCGGGTTCCTGCCCCACGGTCCCGGCGCCATCCTGACCGGTGTACTGCTCGTCGTCTTCTCCTTCATGGGCAGTGAGATCGCCACCCTCGCGGCGGGCGAGTCGGAGGACCCGCAGCGCGCCGTCACCAAGTCGACCAACAGCATCATCTGGCGTATCGGCGTCTTCTACCTCGGCTCCGTCTTCGTCGTGGTCGCCCTGCTCCCCTGGAACGACAAGGCGATCACCGAGAAGGGCTCCTACGTGGCCGCCCTCGACTCCCTCGGTATCCCGCACGCCGGTCAGATCATGAACTTCATCGTGCTGACGTCGGTGCTTTCCTGCCTCAACTCCGGCCTCTACACCGCCTCCCGGATGGCCTTCTCGCTCGGCGAGCGCGGGGACGCGCCGAAGGCGTTCGCACGGACCACCCGCCGCGGTGTGCCGATGGCCGCGATCGTCTCGTCGGTCGTGTTCGGCTTCGTGGCCGTGTTCTTCAACTACAGGTTCCCGGACTCCGTATTCCTCTTCCTCGTCAACTCCTCCGGCGCGGTCGCCCTGTTCGTCTGGCTGGTGATCTGCTTCTCGCAGCTGCGGATGCGGAAGATCATCCAGCGGGAGGCGCCGGAGAAGCTGGTCGTGAAGATGTGGCTGTACCCGTATCTGACGTGGGCGGCGGCCGCGCTGATCGTCTTCGTCTTCGGCTACATGCTGACCGACACCGAGCACGACGGCCGCGAGACCGTGCTGCTGTCGCTGCTGGTCGCGGCGATCGTGCTGGTGATCTCCTTCGTCAAGCAGAGGCTCGGGAGCGGCCGTACGGCGGTCGCGGCCCCGGCCGCCGAGGAGACGGACAAGGTCGCGGCCGGCTGACGACGGTCACGGCAGGGCCCGGCAGGCGCGGTCAGGCCTGACGGTCCGGAACGCGAAAGAGGCCCGCCGGGGGACGTCGCAGGGCGACGCGGCGGGCCTCTTTCACAAGATTTCGCGGGATTTCCGCGGGATGTCCGCGGGATTCTCGCGGGCTTTCGCGAGTACCGGCGGGAACCTTTCGCCAGTACCGGAGGGAACTACGGCATCGCGAAGCGGTCGGTCACTTCCCGGCCAGCTTCCAGGCGCTGGGCAGCAGGCCCATCGCCAGGGCGGCCTTGAGGACGTCGCCGATCAGGAACGGGGTGAGGCCGGCGGCGAGCGCGGCGGACGCCGACATGCCGGTGGCCAGGGCCAGGTAGGGCACGCCGACCGCGTAGATGATCGCCTGGCCCAGCACCATCGTGACGGCCGTGCGCCAGACGTTGCGGTCCCCGCCGCGGCGGGCCAGGGCGCCCACGACGGTGGCTGCGAGCAGCATGCCGAGAACGTAGCCGAAGGAGACGGAGCCCGCGCCCGAGGCGCCGCCCGCGAACCACGGCACGCCCGCCGCGCCCGCGAGCGCGTACAGCGCGAGGGCGAGGAAACCGCGGCCGGCGCCCAGCGTGGTGCCCACGAGCAGCGCCGCGAAGGTCTGACCGGTCACCGGCACCGGGGAGTGCGGGACGGGCACCGCGATCTGGGCGGCGAGTCCGGTGAGCGCGGCGCCGCCCACCACGAGGGCCACGTCCCGGACACGGGACGTGGGCAGCAGGTCGGCGAGGACGACCCCGGTACGGGCGGGGGTGGCGGCAGCGGTACTCATGGGGACTCCGCGGAGTGAGGACAGTTCGGGACAGCGTGACGCTATCCCAGCGGCGGCGCGGCGATCACCGTCGGCGCTCGACAAGGGGTGAACGGACGCTTGGTCGGTTTCACACAAAGGAAACGCCGTACACCCGGCGGGACGTGACGCCTGTCACTGAGGTGGCGCGGTTTCCGCCACTCAGGCCGAGAGCACGGCGACTGTAGGGTCCCACCAAACGGCTCGACGGCTGGATCATGGGCGGTGCCGCGCGCCGCGCACCGGCCGCGACGGCCCGCGCGGGTAATCACCGTCTCACTCTGCGCACAGAGCGCGTCCGGATGGTGAGCGGGCGCTCCGTCGCGGTGGAGCGGCCGCCCAGACTGTGGGCGTTTTCGCATCTGCCCCCCACCGGACGGGCCTCCCCATGCCAAGCGACACCACCTCCCCCCATCTCTCGGCTTCGCCGGAGCAGGGGGGACCCCCGTCGACGCCCCCGCGGGCGGACGACGTCTCCCTGTCCCACGGCCTGAAGCAGCGCCATCTGTCGATGATCGCCCTCGGCGGTGTGATCGGCGCCGGCCTCTTCGTCGGCTCCGGCGCGGGCATCGCCGCCGCCGGCCCCTCGATCGTCGTCGCCTACGCCCTGTCCGGCGCGCTCGTGATGCTGGTCATGCGGATGCTGGGCGAGATGTCGGCCGCGTACCCGTCGTCGGGCTCGTTCTCCGCGCACGCCGAGCGGGCGTTCGGTCCATGGGCCGGTTTCACCGCGGGCTGGTCGTTCTGGGTGCTGCTGTGCACCGCGGTCGGCCTGGAGGGCATGGGCGCCGCGAAGATCGTCACCGGCTGGCTGCCGGGCACGCCGGAGTGGGTGTGGGTGGCGCTGTTCATGGTGGTGTTCTGCGGCACGAACCTGGCCGCGGTGAAGAACTTCGGCGAGTTCGAGTTCTGGTTCGCCGCGCTGAAGGTCGGCGCGATCGCCCTGTTCCTGGTCCTCGGTGTGCTGGCCGTCGCGGGCGTGCTGCCCGGCACGGACTCCCCGGGCGCCTCGAACCTCACCGACTTCCTGCCGCACGGCGGCCACGGCCTGGTCATCGGCCTGCTCGCGTCGGTCTTCGCCTACGGCGGCCTGGAGACGGTCACCATCGCGGCGGCCGAGTCGGAGAACCCGGTGCGCGGAGTGGCGAGCGCCGTGCGTACGGCGATGTGGCGCATCGCGCTGTTCTACGTCGGCTCCATGGCGGTGATCGTCACGCTCGTCCCCTGGGACTCCGAGGAGGTCGTCGGGAAGGGCCCGTACGTCGCCGCGCTGGACCACCTCGGGATCCCGGGGGCCGGTCAGCTGATGAACGTGGTGGTGCTGGTCGCGCTGCTGAGCGCGATGAACGCCAACATCTACGGCTCCTCGCGCATCGCGTACTCGCTGGTCGAGCGCGGTCAGGGCCCGAAGGCGCTGGCGAAGGTGTCCGGCGGGGTGCCGCGGACCGCGGTGCTGGCCAGCTCCGTCTTCGGTTTCGTCTGCGTTCTGCTGAGCTACTGGCGGCCCAACGACGTCTTCCCCTGGCTGCTGAACATGATCGGCGCGGTGATCCTCGTCGTCTGGATCTTCATCGCCGTCTCGCAACTGCGGCTGCGCCGCACGCTGGAGCAGGAGGCGCCGGAGAAGCTGGTGGTCCGGATGTGGGCGTTCCCATGGCTGACCTGGGTGGCCCTGGCCGGTATGGCGGCGGTCTTCGTCCTGATGGCCGGCGAGTCCGGCACGCGGGTGCAGCTGTACTCGACGGGCGCCATGACACTGTTCCTGGCGGCGGCCGGGTACATCCGGCAGCGCGGGCGCGCCCGGAGCTGACGCACCCCGGAACGCCGCCCGGCGTCGTGACCGTCTGCTCACCCCTCACCCGTCACCCTTCACCCGGCAGGCGGAAAGAAGTAAGCCCCCGCGAGAACCTGACTCGCGGGGGCTTTGCGTTCGGATGCGGCCCTGGCAGGGCCGGTTCCGCCCCCGGCAGGACCGGTTCCGGGCTCGCGGCACGGCACCCGCGCCCTTATGATCCCAATTCCGGCGAATCGTACAGCGATCCGACGACCGGACCGGAGGCGCGCATGCCCGACTACATCCACTGCCCCAACTGCCCCGAGAAGAAGTTGCACCCCTTCGGCAAGGTGGGCCCGGCCGAGGCGAAGCACATCAACGAGGCCCGCGGAGTGCGGGACGGCCACGGCTGGTGGCGGTGCGAGAGCCAGAGCCCCAAGGGACGCTGCCTGTGGGTCCAGCCGCGCTGGACCCAGGCGAAGGGCTTCAGCCTCCCCGAGAGCTTCCGCTGACCGGCCGGGTCAGAGGTTGCTGAAGTCCGGTCCCACCGTGCGGGTGCGCTTGATCTCGTAGAAGCCGGGGACGGAGGCGACCGCGAGGGTTCCGTCCCAGAGCCGGGCGGCCTGCTCGCCCTTGGGGGTGGGGGTGACGACCGGGCCGAAGAAGGCGATCTGCTCGCCGTCCGGGCCGGGGACCGCGATGACCGGGGTGCCGACGTCCTGGCCGACCTTCTCGATGCCCTCCTTGTGCGAGGCGCGCAGTTCGGCGTCGAACTCGAAGTTCTCCTGGTCGGCGTAGTCGATCAGGTCGGCGGGCAGGCCCACCTCGTCGAGCGCGGCGACGACGGCCTCGCGGGTGGGGCCCTCGCCGCGGTTGTGGAAGCGGGTGCCGAGCGCGGTGTAGAGCGGGCCGAGGACGTCGTGGCCGTGCTTCTGCCAGGCCGCGGTGACCACCCGTACCGGCCCCCACGCCTTGGTGGTCAGCAGCTCCCGGTATTCCTCGGGCAGTTCGTCCAGCCTCGGCTCGTTGAGCACCGCGAGGCTCATGATGTGCCAGCGGACCTCGATGTCCCGCACCTTCTCCACTTCCAGCACCCACCGGGACGTGATCCAGGCCCAGGGACACAGCGGGTCGAACCAGAAGTCGACGGGAGTCTTGCCGGACGACGGGGTCGCGGCGGAGGCGGTCTCGGACATGGCTCTCCTCGGTAAGGGGTCGTTGAACTGCCAACATCGACGGTCGTGCGCGGCATTCCCGGCTGCCGCGCGGCAAACCCGCATGGCAGGATCGGTGCTGTCCACATCGTGAAACCATCCGAGGGAGTGCCGCCCGTGCCCGGTGAGAATCTGTCCCGCGACGAGGCCCGGGAGCGGGCCGCCCTGCTGTCCGTCGACGCGTACGAGGTGTCCCTGGACGTGCGGTCCGCGGTGGGCGAGGACACCGGGGACGGTCCGCGGACGTTCCGGTCCGTGACGACGATCCGGTTCCGCTGCAACGAGCCGGGCGCGTCGAGCTTCGCCGACCTGCTCGCGCCGAGCGTCACCGCCGTCTCGCTCAACGGCAGGGACCTCGACCCCAGCGAGGTCTTCGACGGCTCCCGGATCCTCCTGGAGGACCTGGCCGCCGACAACGAGCTCGTCGTGGACGCGCAGTGCGCCTACTCGCGCACCGGTGAGGGACTGCACCGCTTCGTCGACCCGGAGGACGGCGAGGTCTACCTCTACACGCAGTACGAGCCCGCCGACTCCCGCCGGGTCTTCGCCAACTTCGAGCAGCCCGACCTGAAGGCGCCGTTCCGCTTCGAGGTGCGGGCGCCGGAGGACTGGACGGTGTGGAGCAACGGGGTCGGTGAGCGGCAGGACGGGGTGTGGCGGTTCGCCGAGACCAAGCCGATCTCGACGTACATCACCTGCGTGGTCGCGGGCCCGTACCACCAGGTGACGGACTCCTACGAGCGCGTGTTCGAGGACGGTACGCGGCTGGAGATCCCGCTGGGCGCGCTGTGCCGCAAGGGGCTCGCCAAGCACTTCGACGCCGAGGACGTCTTCCTGGTCACCAAGCAGGGCCTGGACTTCTTCCACGACCACTTCGACTACCCGTACCCGTTCGGCAAGTACGACCAGGCGTTCGTGCCCGAGTACAACCTCGGCGCGATGGAGAACCCGGGCATGGTCACCTTCCGGGAGGAGTACATCTTCCGCGGGAAGGTCACGCAGGCCTCCTACGAGGCCCGGGCCAATGTGATCCTGCACGAGATGGCGCACATGTGGTTCGGCGACCTGGTCACCATGGAGTGGTGGGACGACCTGTGGCTGAAGGAGTCCTTCGCCGACTTCATGGGCTCGTTCTCGCTGGTCGGCGCGACCCGCTTCACGGACGGCTGGATCACCTTCGCCAACCGCCGCAAGGCCTGGGCGTACCGCGCGGACCAGCTGCCCTCCACGCATCCGGTCACCGCGGACATCCGCGACCTCCAGGACGCCAAGCTGAACTTCGACGGCATCACCTACGCCAAGGGCGCCTCGGTGCTCAAGCAGCTGGTGGCGTACGTCGGCCAGGACGCGTTCCTGGAGGGCGCGCGGCGCTACTTCAAGCGGCACGCCTACGGCAACACCCGGCTGGGCGACCTGCTCGCGGTGCTGGAGGAGACCAGCGGCCGGGACATGGGCACGTGGGCGCGGTCGTGGCTCCAGACGGCCGGGGTCAACTCGCTGACCCCGCAGGTGGTGCTGGGCGCCGACGGCCGGATCGAGGAGCTGGCCGTGGTGCAGGAGGCCGCCGAGTCGGCTGCATCCGCTCATGCGGCTGCGCCGCGTGGGGAGCTGCGCCCGCACCGGGTGGCGGTGGGTCTGTACCAGCGGTCCCAGGTGGGGGCGCTGGAGCGGTACGCGCGCGCCGAGACCGACGTGGCCGGCGCCCGTACGGTGGTGTCCGAGCTGGCGGGTGCGGACGCGCCCGATCTGGTGCTGGTCAACGACGACGACCTGACCTACTGCAAGATCCGCTTCGACGAGACCTCGCTGGCGACCCTGCGGGAGCACCTGGGCGGCCTGACGGATCCGCTGGCCCGCGCGCTGTGCTGGTCGGCGCTGTGGAACCTGACCCGGGACGCGCTGCTGCCGGCGCGGGACTTCGTGGGCCTGGTGCTGCGCTTCGCCGGCCGTGAGACCGACATCGGCGTGCTCCAGATGCTGCACGCCTGGGCGGAGTCCGCGCTGGTGCACTACGCGGCGCCGCAATGGCGGGAGACCGGCGGGCGGGCGCTGGCCGAGGGCGCCCTGGCCGAGCTGCGGCAGGCCGAGCCGGGCAGCGAGCACCAGCTCGCGTGGGCGCGGTTCTTCGCCACGGCGGCCTCGGCGCCGGACGACCTGGAGCTGCTGAAGGGCCTGCTGGACGGCACGGAGGAGATCGCCGGCCTGGAGGTCGACCAGGAGCTGCGCTGGGCGTTCCTGGAGCCGCTGGCGGCGCACGGGGTGGCGGACGAGAAGGTGCTGGCCGCCGAACTCGCCCGGGACGACACCGCCTCCGGCAAGCGGCACCAGGTGCGCTGCCTGGCCGCGCGGCCCTCGGCCGCCGTCAAGGCGGGGGCCTGGGAGCAGGTGGTCGACTCGGACGCGCTGTCGAACGCGCTGGTGGAGGCGACGATCGCGGGCTTCGGGCAGGCCTCCCAGCGGGAGCTGCTCGCGCCGTACACGCCGAGGTACTTCGAGGCGATCGAGCGGGTGTGGACCGAGCGGTCCATCCAGATCGGCATGGACGTCGTACGGGGGCTGTTCCCGGCGTTGCAGGACTCGCCGGAGACCCTGGAGGCGACCGACGCGTGGCTCGCCGCGCACGAGGGAGCCGCTCCCGCGCTGCGCCGCCTGGTGCTGGAGGCCCGGGACGACCTGGCACGGGCGCTGCGCGGACAGGCGTGCGACGCGGCGGCCGGAACGTCCGCCGGCTGACCCGTAGTTCTGGCCAGGGGTCGGGCACGCCGTAACTGTTACACGATGCGTGCCCGGCTCGCCGTAACCCCTGGTCCACCCATGAGGGGACCAGGGGTTTTCGGCATCCGAACAACCGTCCTTTAGGGCGGGCTTGTCCAGGTTTGCCAACGGGCGTGTAACAGCGGTTACGGGCCGGTCGCGAAGCGGGAAACGTGCCGGACATGAACCACGAAACCCCGCTCTCCCCCCGCCCCTTGCACCACCTCGCAGAGGCGCCGCGCCGGATCCTGACCACCGCTCAGCTGCGCGAGCACGGAGTGCCGGCGGCCGAGGCGGCCGTGCGGTGCCGCGCCGGAGGACCCTGGCAACAGCTCCTGCCGGGCGTGTTCCTGCTGCATCCGGGCCCACCGACCAGTGAGGAGCGGCTGCACGCGGCGCTCCTGTACGCGGAGCGCGGACCGCTTCCGCACGCGGCCGCCGGGGTGCCGACGCAGCCGAGCGCCCAGGATCCGCACCGCCCGGTGTACGCGGAGGTGATGGTCACCGGCCTGGCGGCGCTCACCCTGCACGGCTTCGCCACGTCGCCCGGCCTGCCGGCCCTGGAGAAGATCGACGTCCTGGTGGAGCGCGGCCGGCGGCTGCGCTCGGCCGGCTGGGCGCGGATCGTCCGGGCGGCCGGCCTGCCCGCCGCCGAGGCGGTCACGGGTCTGCCGGTGGCCCCGGTGCCGCGCGCCCTGGCGGACGCGGTGGCCGGTCTGTCCGACGCGGGCACGGTACGGCGGCTGCTGACGGAGGCGGTGCGCGGCGGGTACTGCGAACCGTCCGCCGTGGTCCGCGAACTGACCGGGGCCGGGCTGCTGGGCCGGCCGCACGTGGTGGACGCGGTGGGCCTGCTGCTGGCCGAGGGGCGGGCGCTCGCGGAGGACCGGCTGTACCGGATGGTGCGCGAGCACGGGCTGCCGGACCCGGTCTGGAACGTGGACCTGCGGCTGCCGGGCGGCCCCCGTCTCGGCGGCGTGGACGCGTACTGGCCGGAGCAGGCGGTCGCCCTGGAGCTGGACACTCGCACCCCCCGCCACGGCGGCCGGCCGGACGACGAGACCCGGCACTCCGAGTACGCCCGCAAGCGCGAGCACCTGGAGCGGCTGGGCATCACGGTCGTCCACGTCACCCCCCGGAAGCTGCGGGAGTCCCCGGACCAGCAGGCGACCATCGTCCGCACCGCCCTGATGGCAGCCACCGACCGCGCCCCGGCCGCACACGTGGTGGCACTCCCCCGGTAGCACCCGGGCGCCGGACGGACACGTCAGGAGAGGAGGGGCCACCGGGCCACGCCCCGGCGGCCCCTCCTCGCACGCCACAAGGCGTACCGGCCGGGGGCGAACAGGGCGGCGCTGACGGATGTCACCGTCGACCGAGGGCCCACAGGTCGACGCGGACCGGCGCCACGCTCGGCCCGGCACGGACAGGCAGACGCGGTCGACCAGGCACAGACAGCGGGCGGGGGGCCACGCTGGGCCCGACGCAGGCAGGCGCGAGCCGGCGCCGCGCTCGGCGCGGACAGGCCCGCGCGGTAGGCCGGGGGGCGACAGGCAGACGCGGACCGGTGTCGCGCTCGACCGGGCACGGGCAGCCGGACACGGGCCGGTGCCGCGCTCAGCCGGACACCGGCGCGCGGACGCGGGCCGGTGCCGTGCTCGGCGGGCGCGGAGAGGCAGGCGGGCCGGTGCCGCGCTCGGCCCGGCACGGACAACCCGGCGCGGTCGGCCGGGGGTCGGCAGCCGGGTGTTGTCAGGTGGGGTTTCCCGTGGGTGGGCGGTTGTGCCATAGGTGCAGGCCCACGTCGACCAGGCCGACGCGGGGCAGTGCGGGTACCGCGTCCAGGGGGTGCCAGGCGGCTCGGTCCGTGGAGCCGCCCGTCTCGTGGCGCAGTTCGCCGCCGGTGACACGGCCCTCGTAGAGGATGCGCAGGCCGTGGAAGTCGGCGTGGGTGCCCAGGGGGCGCGGGTAGTTGCGGCGGACGGAGTCCAGGCCCAGGAGGGCGACCGGTTCGACGGTGTAGCCGGTCTCCTCCTCGGCCTCGCGCACGACGGTGTCGTAGGGGTCCTCGCCGTGCTCCATGCCACCGCCGGGCAGGGTCCACCGCCGGGCGCCGTCGCCCGCCACCCAGCGGGCCAGCAGCAGCCGTCCGTCCCGCACACACACGGCGTAGGCCGCCACCCTCAACTCCTTGTCCATGGGTGGACGTTACGGCAGGAAGAGGGCTGTCCGGCGTGAATCGGCAAGGACGGGGCCCAGCGCGCGGCCGGATGAACGCCCCTTGCGGCAGGTGTGGTTGCCCTCCGGCGATGCCGGGGAAAGCGCCATGGTTTGGACCCCTATGCCCCTCGTGACGCATGGCGGAAGTACGCCATGCTTCCATCCCGCCAGGACCAAGTCTCGTCAAACATCTTTCCTTTGGGTAAAGCTGAGCGATCATCCGACTCCGAAATCCGGACGATCGCGATCGACCCCGATCGCACCTCGCTTGGTTCCTTTACCTGCAAGGGATGCCGATGACCCCCGACCCCCAGCGCGCACCGCTCACGGGCGCGAGACGCCTGGCCCGCATCGCCATGGCCGCCGGCGTGGTGGCCGCGCTCTCCGTGGCCGGCCCGATACCCATGGCCGTCGCCCAGGACGGCCCCGCGGCCACCGACCCGACCGTCAAGCCGGCGGGCGACAAACTCGGTTCGGCCGACGCCGAACTGCTCGCCGAGGCCAAGGCCGAGGGCGCCAAGAACGTCACCATGATGATCGCGACCGAGCCGGGGCAGACCGCTCAGGTCGCCAAGCAGCTGGACGCGGTCGACGGCGGCGCCGTGGGCCGCACCTACGACAAGCTCGGCTACGTCCGCGCCACCGTGCCGACGGACAAGGCGGACTCGGCGATCGCCGCCGCCGCGAAGCTGTCCTCCGTGCAGGCCATCGACCTCAAGCAGGACATCCCGCTCGACGACCCGAGGCCCGAGGCGGACGCCCCCCAGGGCAAGGACACGAGCAAGGGGCAGGACAAGGGCACCTATCCGGCGCCGGACAAGAACACCCCCGCCGAGAACCCGTACAACCCGTCCTTCGAGACGGGCGCCGTCGACTTCGTGCAGAAGAACCCGAAGGCGGACGGCCGGGGCGTCACCATCGGCATCCTCGACTCCGGCGTGGACCTCGGCCACCCGGCGCTCCAGAAGACCACCACCGGCGAGCGCAAGATCGTCGACTGGGTCACCGCCACCGACCCGATCGTCGACAGCGACGGCACCTGGCGCCCGATGACCGCCAGCGTCACGGGCCCCCAGTTCACCTCGGGCGGCAAGACCTGGAAGACGCCGGCCGGCACCTTCCTGTTCAACACCTTCAGCGAGTCCGCGACCAAGGGCGGCGACGCCAACGGCGACCTGGACCGCGACGGCGGGACCGCCAGCGTGTGGGGCGTCCTGTACGACCCGGCGAACGGCACCGTCCGCGTCGACCTGAACAACAACAACGACTTCACGGACGACGTTCCGATGAAGCCGTACAAGGACGGCTACCAGGTCGGCTACTTCGGCCAGGACAAGAAGGACCCGGCGACCGGCGCCGACCTGCGCGTGCCGTTCGTCGTGGAGGTCCGCAAGGACGTGGCGATGGACCCCTACGGCGGGTCCTGGATCGGCAAGAAGGCCGACTTCGTCAACATCGGCGTCATCGAGTCCGAGCACGGCACGCACGTCGCCGGCATCACCGCCGCCAACAGCCTGTTCGGCGGCAAGATGAACGGCGCGGCCCCGGGCGCGAAGATCGTCTCCTCCCGGGCCTGCACCTGGAGCGGCAGCTGCACCAACGTCGCGCTCACCGAGGGCATGATCGACCTCGTCGTC
This sequence comes from Streptomyces sp. NPDC004721, assembly GCF_053601495.1. Lineage (NCBI taxonomy): Bacteria > Bacillati > Actinomycetota > Actinomycetes > Kitasatosporales > Streptomycetaceae > Streptomyces > Streptomyces sp. NPDC004721. Next base: position 53,988 of record NZ_JBSGBZ010000033.1, on the reverse strand, counting down.
AACCGCGGCGTGGACATCGTCAACATGTCCATCGGCGGCCTGCCGGCGCTCAACGACGGCAACAACGCCCGCGCGCAGCTCTACACGCGGCTCATCGACACCTACGGCGTGCAGCTCGTCATCTCGGCGGGCAACAGCGGCCCGGGCCTGAACACCATCGGCGACCCCAGCCTCGCCGACAAGGTCATCTCGGTCGGCGCGACCATCTCCAAGGAGACCTGGGCGGCCAACTACGGCTCCGTGGTGGACAAGTCGTACGCCATGATGCCGTTCTCCTCGCGCGGTCCGCGTGAGGACGGCGGCTTCACGCCGATCATCTCGGCGCCCGGCGCGGCCATCAACACCACCCAGACCTGGCTGCCCGGCGGCCCGGTCGCCGAGGCCGGCTACTCGCTGCCGGCCGGCTACTCGATGCTCCAGGGCACCTCGATGGCGTCCCCGCAGGCGGCCGGCGCGTCCGCGCTGCTGCTGTCGGCGGCCAAGCAGAAGCGCATCGACCTGACCCCGGCCACGCTCCGCACCGCGCTGACCTCGACCGCCAAGCACATCAAGGGCGAGCAGCCGCACAGCGAGGGCGCCGGCCTGATGGACATCGTCAAGGCCTGGAAGTCGATCGAGCAGGGCGCCTCGGCGCACGAGTACGCGGTCAAGGCCCCGGTCACCACCTCGCTGTCCTGGGCGCTCAAGACGCCCGACTTCGGCACCGGCCTGTACGACCGTGAGGGCGGCCTGAAGAAGGGCCAGAAGAAGACCTACGACGTCCAGGTCACCCGCACGACGGGCCCGGCCGGTTCGGTCAAGCACAAGCTGAGCCTGAAGAACGACGACGGCACCTTCAGGATCCTCGGCGACGACGAGGTCTCGCTGCCGCTGAACAAGCCGGTGACGGTCAAGATCGAGGCCCGTCCCGCCTCCGCCGGTGTGCACAGCGCGATCCTCGAGGTCGACGACCGCCGCACCGAGGGCGTGGACAAGCAGATCATGCTGACCGTCGTGGTCTCCACGGAGATCGCCAAGCCGTCCTACACCTACTCGGTGTCGGGTGTGGCGCAGCGCAACAGCACCACGTCGTACTTTGTGACGGTCCCGGAGGGCGCGAAGACCCTCGAGGTCTCGATGAGCGGTCTCAAGGACGGCAGCCAGACCCGCTTCATCGCGATCCACCCCTACGGCACCCCGGTGGACCCCACCTCGACGCCCAACTGCTACCCGAACTACAACAACCCGGCCAACACCTGCCGTCCGGACGTGCGTTCGTACGCCAAGCCGATGCCGGGAGTCTGGGAGATCGAGGTCGAGTCGCGTCGTACCTCGCCGCTGCTCGACAACCCGTACACGCTGAACGCGGCGGTCTACGGGCTGGACTTCAGCCCCGCGGTGCAGACGGTCGACGAGGCGAAGGCCGGTACGCCGGCCCCCGTGTCCTGGACGCTGACGAACAAGCTCGCCGGGCTGGACGCCAAGCTGAAGGGCGGCTCGCTGGGATCGTCGAAGACGGACCGGCCGACCATCGCCAACCATGACACCCACACCAGGACGGTCGTCGTCCCCGCCGGTGCCGAGCGCCTGGACGTGGCCATCGGCAACGTCTCGGACGCCGGGGCCGACCTGGACCTGTTCGTGTACAACGCCGCCGGCACGCGCGTCGCCTACTCGGCCGCGGGCGGCTCGGAGGAGTCCGTCTCCATCGCCAAGCCCGCCGCGGGCACGTACACCATCCTGATCGACGCCTACTCGGTGCCGGCCGGCACCACGGCCTACGACTACCGGGACGTGTACTACTCGGCGGCGCTCGGCTCGGTCAAGGTCGACGAGGCGAAGGTGTTCACCCTCGCCCCGAACGGCACGGCGCAGATCTCCGCCGACGTCATCGCGAACGAGCCGGCCCCCGCGGGCCGCGAGTTCTTCGGCGAGGTGCAGGTGCTGAACACCCGCGGCACCGCCGCGGGCCTCGGCAGCGTGAAGATCGGCAAGGTCGTCCCGTAACGGCGGTCTCCACCTCCGGTACGTGACGGCGGGGCGGGCTCCACTCGGAGCCCGCCCCTTGCGTTTCCGGCGGAGCCCGCCCACCGGGCCGTCGCACTCCGTCCCGCGCCGTCCCACTCCGTGGGCAATGATTGGACAGACGGACCCGGGACAGACGCATGATGGAACCGTCCTGCGCGTACCGCGTACGCAGCGTCAGTGAAGTGAGCAGAAGGAGTCACCGTGAGGATCGGAATCGTCGGAGCCACCGGTCAGGTCGGCACGGTCATGCGCGGGATCCTCACGGAGCGCGATTTCCCGGTGACCGAGCTGCGCCTGTTCGCCTCGGCCCGCTCGGCGGGGACGGTCCTCGACGGGGTCACGGTGGAGGACGCCGCCACCGCGGACTACACCGGCCTGGACATCGTGCTGTTCTCGGCGGGCGGCGCGACCTCGAAGGCGCTGGCCGAGAAGGTCGCCGCGCAGGGCGCCGTGGTGATCGACAACTCCTCGGCGTGGCGCAAGGACCCGGACGTCCCGCTGGTGGTGTCCGAGGTGAACCCGCACGCGATCACCGACCGCCCCAAGGGCATCATCGCCAACCCGAACTGCACCACGATGGCCGCGATGCCGGTCCTCAGGCCCCTGCACGCGGAGGCGGGCCTTCAGGCGCTGGTCGTCGCCACCTACCAGGCGGTGTCCGGCTCGGGCCTCGCGGGCGTCGCCGAGCTGCACGGCCAGACCCAGAAGGTCGTCGCGGACGCCGACAGGCTGACCCACGACGGCGCGGCCGTGGACTTCCCCGAGCCGTCCGTCTACAAGCGCCCGATCGCCTTCAACGTGCTCCCCTTCGCGGGCAACCTTGTCGAGGACGGCCTGAACGAGACCGACGAGGAGCAGAAGCTCCGCAACGAGTCCCGCAAGATCCTGGAGATCCCGGAGCTGAAGGTGTCCGGCACCTGCGTGCGCGTGCCCGTCTTCTCCGGTCACTCCCTCCAGGTCAACGCCCGTTTCGCGCGCCCGCTCAGCGTGGAGCGCGCGACCGAGCTGCTGGGCGGCGCCCCCGGTGTCGCCCTCTCCGACATCCCGACGCCGCTCCAGGCGGCCGGCCAGGACCCGTCGTACGTCGGCCGCATCCGCCGCGACGAGACGGTGGACAACGGCCTGGCCCTGTTCATCTCCAACGACAACCTCCGCAAGGGCGCGGCCCTGAACGCGGTGCAGATCGCGGAGCTGGTGGCGGCGGAGCTCAAGGGCTAGTCACCGGTCACCCGATCCCGGCGCACCTCGTAGAGGAAGCAGCCGTATTCGACGGCCCGGACGTGGACGAGCGCCACGGCCGGGTCGTCGAACGCTTCCGCGAAGGCCGCGTCGAACCGGGCGGAGCCCTCGCCGACCAGCCGCCCGCCCAGGATGCGGCCGTCGGCGCCGTAGCGCCGGACCACACGGTGGGCGTTGGTGAACGGGTGGCCTTCGCCGGCCGGCCCCGCGCACTCCCGCGCGTGGACGAAGACCGGCCCCTGCTCGTCGTACGCGCCCGGAGTGGCGCCCGTCTCCGCCGCCCAGCGCCGCAGCGGGGCGTAGGAGACCAGCGCGATCCGCTCCCCCGGCTCGCTCCTGCGCAGACAGCAGCGCAGGGGCGCGCCGCCCTCGTCGTCGGTGAAGGGGGCCGTCGGACGTCCCGCGTCGTCCCGTTCCCGCAGCCGCGCCAGCACGGCCGGGGCGATGGCACGTGCGCTGTGTCCCGTCGTTTCGCTCACTGTCGTCATGCCCTCAGGCTCGTGCCCCGCCGCCCCGGTCACCGGCGGGATCCGGTCGTCGCGTTCCGTGCCGGTCACGTGGAAGGATGGCGCAATCCACACATCACGAGGAGATGACCGCGTGCCTGGCACAAACCTGACTCGCGAAGAGGCGCAGCAGCGGGCGAAGCTGCTCACCGTTGACTCGTACGAGATCGATCTCGACCTCTCCGGCGCGCAGGAGGGCGGTACCTACCGGTCCGTGACCACGGTGCGCTTCGACGTCGCGGAGGACGGCGCCGCCTCCTTCGTCGACCTGGTGGCCCCGGCCGTCCACGAGGTGACCCTCAACGGCGACGCCCTCGACCCCGCCGAGGTCTTCGAGGACTCCCGGATCGCCCTGCCGGGCCTGCTCCGGGGCCGCAACGTGCTGCGGGTCGTCGCCGACTGCGCGTACACCAACACCGGTGAGGGCCTGCACCGCTTCGTCGACCCGGTCGACGACCAGGCCTACCTCTACACCCAGTTCGAGGTCCCGGACGCCCGCCGGGTCTTCGCCAACTTCGAGCAGCCGGACCTGAAGGCCACCTTCCAGTTCACCGTGAAGGCCCCCGAGGGCTGGACGGTGGTGTCCAACTCGCCGACGCCTGAGCCGCAGGACGACGTCTGGGTGTTCGAGCCGACGCCGCGCATCTCGACGTACATCACGGCGCTGATCGTCGGCCCGTACCACAGCGTCCACGGCGTGTACGAGAAGAACGGGCAGTCGGTCCCGCTCGGCATCTACTGCCGGCCCTCCCTCGCCGAGTTCCTCGACGCGGACGCGATCTTCGAGGTCACCCGGCAGGGCTTCGACTGGTTCCAGGAGAAGTTCGACTACGCCTACCCGTTCGAGAAGTACGACCAGCTCTTCGTGCCGGAGTTCAACGCGGGCGCGATGGAGAACGCGGGCGCGGTCACCATCCGCGACCAGTACGTCTTCCGGTCCAAGGTGACCGACGCGGCGTACGAGGTGCGCGCCGAGACGATCCTGCACGAGCTGGCCCACATGTGGTTCGGCGACCTGGTCACCATGGAGTGGTGGAACGACCTGTGGCTGAACGAGTCGTTCGCCACCTACACCTCCATCGCCTGCCAGGCCTACGCCCCGGGCTCGCGCTGGCCGCACTCGTGGACCACGTTCGCCAACTCCATGAAGACGTGGGCGTACCGGCAGGACCAGCTGCCGTCCACCCACCCGATCATGGCGGAGATCCGCGACCTGGACGACGTGCTCGTCAACTTCGACGGCATCACCTACGCCAAGGGCGCGAGCGTCCTCAAGCAGCTGGTGGCCTACGTCGGCATGGACGAGTTCTTCCGGGGCGTGCAGGCGTACTTCAAGCGGCACGCCTACGGCAACACGCGCCTGTCCGACCTGCTGGGCGCGCTGGAGGAGACCTCCGGGCGCGATCTGAAGACCTGGTCGAAGAAGTGGCTGGAGACGGCCGGCATCAACATCCTGCGCCCGGAGATCGAGACCGACGCCCAGGGCGTCATCACCTCCTTCGCCATCCGCCAGGAGGCCCCCGCCCTGCCCGCCGGCGCGAAGGGCGAGCCGACCCTGCGCCCGCACCGGATCGCGGTCGGCCTGTACGACCTCGACGAGGCGAGCGGCAAGCTGGTGCGCGCCGCGGACGGCCGGATCGAGCTGGACGTGGACGGCGAGCTGACCGCCGTGCCGCAGCTGGCCGGGCGGCCCCGCCCGGCGGTGATCCTGCTCAACGACGACGACCTGTCGTACGCCAAGGTGCGCCTGGACGAGGGGTCGCTGGCCGTCGTCACCGAGCGCCTGGGGGACTTCGAGTCCTCGCTGCCGCGCGCCCTGTGCTGGGCGTCGGCCTGGGACATGACCCGCGACGGGGAGCTGGCGACCCGCGACTACCTGTCGCTGGTGCTGTCCGGGATCGGCAAGGAGTCCGACATCGGTGTCGTGCAGTCGCTGCACCGCCAGGTGAAGCTGGCCGTCGACCTGTACGCCGACCCGACCGCCCGCGAGGCCCTGCTCACCCGCTGGACGGACGCCACGCTGGCCCACCTGCGCGCGGCGGACGCGGGCAGCGACCACCAGCTGGCGTGGGCGCGCGCCTTCGCGGCGACCGCCCGTACGCCGGAGCAGCTGGACCTGCTCGAGTCCCTGCTGGACGGCTCGCACACCATCGAGGGCCTGGTCGTGGACACGGAGCTGCGCTGGGCGTTCGTGGAGCGGCTCGCGGCCGTCGGCCGGTTCGACGAGGCGGAGATCGCGGGCGAGTACGAGCGCGACAAGACCGCGGCCGGTGAGCGGCACGCGGCCACCGCCCGCGCCGCCCGCCCGACCGAGGAGGCCAAGGCGGAGGCCTGGGCGTCGGTCGTCGAGTCCGACAAGCTCCCGAACGCCGTCCAGGAGGCGGTCATCGCGGGCTTCGTCCAGACCGACCAGCGCGAGCTGCTGGCGCCGTACGCGGACCGGTACTTCGAGGTGGTCAAGGACATCTGGGGCGCCCGCTCCCACGAGATGGCCCAGCAGATCGCGGTCGGCCTGTACCCGTCGATCCAGGTGTCCGAGGACATCCTGCGCAGGACCGACGAGTGGCTGGCCTCGGCCGAGCCGAGCGCGGCGCTGCGCCGGCTGGTCTCGGAGTCGCGGGCGGGCGTCGAACGCGCCCTGAAGGCCCAGGCGGCGGACGCGGCGGCCCAGCCGTAACACCGCCGGTACGGCGATGCCGTGCCACCGCCCGTGCGGCGACGAGGGGCGCCCGGTGCTCGACCGGGCGCCCCTTTCCCTTCCGGTCTCCGTCTTCTCCCGTCACTCGGGGCGGGCGAGCCCGGCGGCCGCGGACCGCAGTGCCGCCAGCACCCTCGCCGGCGCGGGCGCGTCCCGCGCCCCCTTGCGCACGGCCGCCACCACATGCCGGCAGGGCCGGTCGGCGGCCAGGGCGCGCATCACGACGCCCTCCCTGCTCACCGCCGCCATGCGCGGGACGAGGGCCACGCCCATGCCCGCCTCCACCATCGCCAGGATCGCCGTCCAGCCGGCCGCCGAGTGGCCCTGGCACGGGCTGAACCCGGCCGCCTCACAGGCCGCGCGCGTGATGTCCGACCAGGGGCCGCTGCCGCCGAAGATCCACGCCTCCTCCGCCAGCTCGGCGAGCCGTACCCGGGCCGCCGAGGCCAGCCGGTGCCCCGGCGGCAGAGCGAGGTCGAGCAGGTCGGCGAGCAGCGGCACCAGCGTGAACCGCGGGTCCACCGCGCTGGGCGCCTGCGCGGCCAGGGACAGCGCGAGGTCGACCTCCCCGGCCTCCAGCAGTTCGTAGGCCTCGCCCGCCTCCGCCTCCCGGACCCGGACGGTCACCGCCGGATGCGTGCCGCGCAGCGCCCGTACCGCCGGCACCACGAGCGCGGGCACCGCGGTGGAGAAGGCACCCACCCGTACCTCACCCGCCTCGCCCTTGGTATACGCGGCCAACTCGGCGTCCGCGCGTTCCAGTTGCTCGAACACGGCCTCGGCGTGCCGCAGCACGAGCCGCGCCGCGTCCGTGAGCCGCACCCGGCGCCCCTGCGCCTGCAGCAGTTCCACCCCGAGCTGCTTGGACAGGTTGGTCAGCTGCTGCGAGACGGCGGACGGCGTCATCCGCAGCGCGTCGGCCGTCGCGGTCACGGTCCCCTGCTCCCGCAGGGTCCGCAGGATCAGCAGCTTCCGGATCTCCCACTCGGCCATGGCGGCAACCTATACGGGCTGTACGGGGCCGCCCTGCGGAGTTCTCGCGCGAGTGCCCTCAGCGGCGCGAGGCCGTGCCGAGGACCACCCCGCCCAGGATCAGCGCCATGCACAGCGCCTGCCGGGGGTCGATCGCCTCGCCGAGCAGGGCCCACGACAGCAGGGCCACGCAGACCGGTTGCAGGTAGTAGACGAGTCCGGCGCGGGTCGGGCCGACGAGGGCGATCGCCTTGCCCCAGGCGAAGAACGCCACGGCGGAGGACATGACTCCGACGTAGAGCAGGGGCAGTACCGTGCCGGGGGCCGGTTCGAAGCCGCCCTGGACGGCGAGGCTGACGGCCTGCGCGGGCAGGAGCAGCACGGTGCCGAGCAGGAACGTGGTGAAGAGGAAGGCGACCCCGTCGAACTCGGCGGGGCGGCGGCGCAGCAGGGCGCTGTAGGAACCGAAGCAGCAGGCCGCGACGATCATCCACAGGTCCCCGGTCGTGAACGACGCCACCCCTCCTCCGCCCACGAGCAGCAGCACGCCCGCGCAGGCGGTCAGCAGCCCCACGACCCGGCGCGCGCCGAGCCGTACACCGCTCGCCCGTTCGAAGACCGCCATCAGCACCGGCGAGGCCGCCATGATCATGCCCATGTTGGCCGCCGGGGTGGTCAGGCCGGCCTGGTTGACCAGGGTGTTGTAGACGGCGACGCCGAGGAGGGAGGTCAGCAGCACATAGCCGAGGTGGCGCCGGGCCAGTTCTCGCTGCCGCCAGGCCGCGCGGGCGCCGAACGGGGCGACGGCGGCCAGTGCCACCACCCAGCGCCAGAACGCGTGCTGCACCGGCGGCACGCTGTCGTGCAGCGCGCGCGAGGTGACGAAGCTGCCGGCCCAGACGACGGTGGCGAGGGCGGCGAGCGCGGTTCCGAGAGCGGGGGCGCCCGCCCTCGCGCCGCTCGTGGCGGCGGGGCGGGCGGTGGTGCGGCCGCCGGTGGGTGGGGGCGGTGTGGTGGCCCGAGGGCGGACGTCGGCCACGTAGGTCCTCTCGCTGGTGGGTGGGCGGGGTCCGCTCTACCGTCGCAGCGCTGAACCGGTCAGGTCCATCGAATCTTTTCGAGCATTCCTTTCAGGAGAGCTGAACGATTGTGCCGGTGTGTCCTTGGGACGAGCCGCGCCGAGCTGTCCCGCCAGCGTCGCCCCGAACGCCAGCGCCATGCCGACCAGTTGGACCGGAGTGAGCGCCTGCCCGAGGGCGGCCCAGCCGACCACGGCCGCGGTGAGCGGCGACAGCGGGCCGAGGAAGGTGACCCGGGTGGCGGAGAGCCTGCCGATGCCGCGGAACCAGAGCCAGTAGGCGAGCGCCGTGTTGGCCAGGGCGAGGTAGGCGTAGCCGCCGAGGGCCCGGGCGTCCAGCGCGGGCGGCGCCCCCTCGGCCAGCAGGGCGAGGGGCGCGATCAGCAGTCCGCCCGCGGTGAGCTGCCAGCCGGTGAGCGCGAGCGGACCCACACCGGCCGGGCGGCCCCACCTCTTGGCCAGCACGGTGCCGGTGGACATCGAGGCGGTGGAGGCGAGGGCGGCGGCGACACCCACGCCGTCCAGCGTCCCGGCCGCCCTCAGCACGACGAGGCTGACCCCGAACGCGGCCACGACCCCGGTGAGCAGCGCCCGCCCCGTCGGCCGCTGCCCCAGCAGAGGCGCGGAGAGCCCCACGACGAACAGCGGTCCGACCGAGCCGACGACCGCCGCCATCCCGCCCGGCAGCCGGTACGCGGACAGGAACAGCAGCGGGAAGAAGGCGCCGATGTTCAGCGCGCCGAGGACCGCCGCCTTCCACCACCAGGCGCCCTTCGGCAGCACCCGGGCCAGCGCGAGCAGCAGCAGCCCTGCGGGCAGTGCCCGGGCCAGCGCCGTGAAGAGCGGCCGTCCTGGCGGCAGGAACTCGGTGGTGACGGCGTAGGTGGTGCCCCAGGAGACGGGGGCGAGGGCGGTGAGGGCGGCGAGGGACCAGGTGGCGGCGGGACGCTGGGAGACGGCCATGCAAGTAGCTTAGCTACAAGCTACTTAGCGTCAAGCTACTTTCTTGCGGTCGACCGTAGGGCGGCGGATACTCGGTCCATGAGTGAACGCCCCCAGCAGCGCAGGGACGCCGTCGACGCGATCATCGACCAGTGGGCGGCCGCGCGGCCCGATCTCGACACCGCGGGGATGGAGGTCTTCGGTCGGATCTTCCGGCTCTCGCGGGCGATGGGAGACCGGATGGAGAAGGCGTACGCGCCGTTCGGGATCTCGCGGGGCGAGTTCGACGTGCTGGCGACGCTGCGCCGGGCCGGCGAGCCCTACACCCTCTCGCCCCGGCAGCTCTCGGCGACGCTCATGCTCACCACGGGTGGGATGACCGGGCGGCTGGACAAGCTGGAGGTCGCGGGCCTGCTGCGGCGCTCGCCGGATCCGCACGACCGCCGCGGCCTCAAGGTCACGCTGACCGACAAGGGGCTGCGGCTCATCGACGAGGCGGTCGGCGCGGGACTGGCCGCGCAGACGGAGGCGCTGTCCGCCCTGGACGCCGAACGGGCGGGCGAGCTGGCCGCTCTGCTCAGGGAGCTGCTGGCCGGGACGTCGGAGTCATCAGGGACGCCGGCGTAGGAATCGGCCGGTGACCCCGCGGCCGCCCGGCCCACTGGTCCCGCAACGCACCCAGGGCGCCCACCTCACCCATGTACGGCGGCTGTGCGCGTACGTACGGCGAGGTCGGCGCCCTCGGAGAGCGTGTGCTGCGGACGGGCCCGCGGCGGGAGGAGGACTCGGTCAGGCCTTGGCCTTGACGTCCACGTCCCGGCTCGTGCGCGACAGCCGGTCCTTGGACTTGTCCAGGACCATGACCAGGCCGGTGATGACCAGGAACAGCAGGAGGGGGAGGCCGACGAACAGACCCAGCGTCTGGACGACGCTCAGGCCCTTGCCGGGGTCGTCGCCGTCGTCGCGGGTCAGCGCGAGCGCGGGAGACGACATGAGCAGCATCATCAGCGTCGTACCGGCGGCCAGAGCGCCGGCGCGCAGGGCGTTCTTCTTGTCCACGGTGCAAACGTAGCGAACCCCGAAACGGGTCGTGCGCCCGGGGTGCCGTATCCGCGCTGTTCGGCACCGGCGTGAGTGGCCCGGCGGTCAGCCCGTATCGCCCGGCGCGCCCCGTGCGTCCGTGCGCAGCACGTCCGTCAGGACGTGCAGCCGGGGGGACTCGGCAAGGTCCTCCAGGGTCACCGGACGGCCCTCGGCGTCGGCGACGGGCAGGCGCCAGTTCGGGTACTGGTCCCAGGTGCCGGGCAGGTTCTGCGGACGCCGGTCGCCGACCGTGTCCGGCAGCCACAGGCCGATCATGCGGGCCGGGGTGCGCAGCAGGAAGCGGTGGACGGCCTGGATCCCGGCCTCCTCCGAGGAGACGCCGGCGCCGTCGTCCGTGCCCCGCAGCAGGCCCAGCTCCGCCAGCAGGGCCAGCCACTCGCTCGTGTCCGCGGCGGCCTCCGCGCGCTCCTCCTCCAGGGGGCGGGTGAGCAGGCCGAGGCGGTGGCGCAGTTCGACGTGTTCGCCGGTGAGGCGGGCCGCGGTGGACGGCAGGTCGTGGGTGGTGGCGGTGGCCAGGCAGTCCGCACGCCAGCGTTCGGGGGGCAGGGGGCGGCCCGACCCCTCCCAGTCCCGTTCGAACCACAGCACCGAGGTGCCGAGCACCCCGCGCCGGTCCAGGGTCTCGCGCACGCCGGGCTCCACCGTCCCCAGGTCCTCGCCGATCACCACGGCACCCGCCCGCGAGGCCTCCAGCACCAGCACGGCGAGCATGGCCTCGGCGTCGTAGCGGACGTACGTGCCCTCGGTGGGCGGCAGGCCCCGCGGGATCCACCACAGCCGGAACAGGCCCATGACGTGGTCGATGCGCAGGGCGCCCGCGTAGCGGAACAGGGCGCGCAGCAGCCGGCGGAAGGGCGCGTAGCCGGAGGCGGCGAGGCGGTCGGGGCGCCAGGGCGGCAGGCCCCAGTCCTGGCCGCGCGCGTTGAAGGCGTCCGGCGGTGCGCCGACCGACATGCCGGCCGCGAAGTGGTCACGCTGCGCCCAGGCGTCGGCGCCGCCGGGGTGTACGCCCACGGCGAGGTCGTGCACGATCCCGATCCCCATGCCCGCCTCGCGGGCGGTGCGCTGGGCGGCGGTGAGCTGGGCGTCGGTGAGCCAGGCGAGCCAGGAGTGGAAGTCGACGCGGTCCGCCAGCGCGGCGCGGGTGCGAGCCGTCTCCGTCGAGCGGGGGTCCCGCAGCCCCTCCGGCCACCGGCTCCAGTCCGAGCCGTGCACCTCGGCGAGGGCGTACCAGGTGGCGTGGTCCTCCAGGGCCCGGCCCTGCTCGGCGAGGAAGTCGACGTAGGCGGCGCGGCGGCCGGGTCCGAGCGGCACCCGCCGCACCAGCTCCAGCGCCTCCCGCTTGAGCTCCCACACCGCGTCCCGGTCGATCAGCGCGTCCTCGTCCAGTACGGCGGCGCGCAGCCGTCCGGCCCGCTCCAGCAGGGGCCGCAGCCGCTCGCGGTCCTCGGCGTAGGCGAACTCCGTGACGTCCTCGACGCGCAGGTGCACCGGGTCGGGGAAGCGGCGCGAGGAGGGGCGGTAGGGGGAGGGGTCGGCGGGTGGTCCGGGCACGGCCGCGTGCAGCGGGTTGACCTGCACGAACCCGGCGCCCAGCGCCCGTCCGGCCCAGCTGCTCAGCTCGGCGAGGTCACCGAGGTCGCCCATGCCCCAGGAGCGGTGGGAGAGGAGGGAGTACAGCTGGACGAGCAGCCCGTACGAACGTCCCGCCGGGGTGGGCAGCCGGGGCGGGGCGGCGATCAGGTGCGCCTGCCCGGTGCGGCCGTCGGGGGCGGTGGCGGTCAGCCGGTGGACGCCCGGCGGAAGGCGGTCCACACGGTCCGTCCCGTCCACGCGGTGCACCCAGGAGCGGGTCTCGCCCCGCTCGGTCTCGACGTCCAGCCGGGTGCCGGGCGGCAGCCCGGCGAGGGCGGCCGCCGGCAGCCCGGCGTCCGCCTCGGCCGCGGGGCCGCCGCCGCCCGCGCGGCCGCCGGTGGGGCCGTCCGCGGGATCGTCCGTGGGGCCCAGCCAGCACACCACCGTCGGCGGCAGCAGCCGTTCGTCCCGTTCCCGTTCGCGGGCGGTGAGCGCGGCGCGGGCGGCCGCGGGGGTGCTCCCGTCGACGTCCAGGGCGGCCAGGGCCGCGACGACCGCGGTGGCGGAGGCGGTGACCGTACGGCCCGGGGAGGGGCTGTAGGAGGCGGCGACGCCGTGCAGCGCGGCGAGCCGGGTCAGCTCGTCACCGAGAGATCCGGGAGCTCCGGGAGATCCGGAAGGTTGGTGAGGTCCGGGAGGTTCGTCCGGCCGCGGTTCCGTCATCTACAACTCCGCGCGACAGGGGTCCTGTTCGGCCGACTCGGCGACCGATTCGCTGGTCAGGGGGGTGGCCTCGGCGAGCGGCGGCTCGCTGGTGAGCGGCTCGGCGTCGGGCAGCGGCGGCTCGCTGGTCAGCGGGACGTCGGCGCGGGTACCCTCCGCGCTGAACACGCTCAGGCCGGGGTCGGCGGGCAGCAGGTGGTCGGCGGGCGGCTCCGCCACGTGTTTGGACAGGGCCGAGAGCAGAAGGTGTGCCGGTGCGGCCACGGGGGCCTCCTTGTCGAGTACGGCATCAACGGGATTACCGCAGCCCTACCCAGTGCTCGCCGCGGCAGACGTATGAGAACGACCTACGTGCCGCTGGTCACATTCCCCTCCACCAGGTTGGGGCAATCACGGCACAACGGCCACTCTCGTTGACACCTTCCCGCAGGGATGGTGTGGTCAGGACTCTTCGACACTGCCTTCGGCTCGCCCGGCGAAGGCCGATCGACGAGGAGGGGCCGTGCGGCGTCGGCGCGGTATGGGGCACGGGAAGAGCGCGGCCGCACTCGCGTTCGCCGTCATGGCCGGAACACTGGGAGCCGCACCCGCGGCCATCGCGGCGCCATCCGCCCCCGACCCCGGCACCGGCCTCCCGGCCGCGAACCCGGAGCACCCCGCCACGGACTCTCCCGGCCACGCGGTGTGGCCGCGCCCGCAGTCCCTGCGGACGACCGGCGGCGCGGTGAAGGTCGCCGACCGGAACGTCGCCCTCGTCACCGACGCGGAGGCGGACCCGTACGCCCTGAGCGCGCTGCGCTCGCTGCTGTACGGGGCCGGGGCCCGGACGGTCACGGACCTCGCCGTGACGGACCCGGTTCCGGCGGGCGCCCTGGTGGTGCGCGCGTACACCGAGCGGGCGCACGGCGACCCGCGGCACGCGCTGCCCTCCGGCGGCTACCTCATCGCCACGGGCGGCGGCGCCCTGACGCTCACCGGCGCCGGCGAGGACGGCCTGTTCCACGCCGTGCAGACGCTGCGGCAGCTGCTGCGCCCCGACGGGACCGTCCCCGGGGTGACCATCCGGGACTGGCCGGGCACCGCCGTGCGCGGCACCACCGAGGGCTTCTACGGCACCGCGTGGACGCAGCGGCAGCGGCTCGCCCAGCTGGACTTCATGGGCCGCACCAAGCAGAACCGGTACCTGTACGCCTCGGGCGACGACCTCTACCGCCAGGAGCGCTGGCGCGAGCCGTACCCGGCCATACAGCGGGCCGCCTTCCGGGAGCTGGCCGACCGGGCGAGCGCCAACCACGTCACGCTCGGCTGGGCGGTGGCGCCGGGCCAGTCGCTGTGCTTCGCCTCGGACGACGACGTACGGGCGCTGACCCGCAAGCTGGACGCGATGTGGGAGCTCGGTTTCCGGGCGTTCCAGCTCCAGTTCCAGAACGTCAGCTACAGCGAGTGGCACTGCGGCGCGGACCCGGCCCGTTTCGGCTCCGGCCCGGACGCGGCGGCACGGGCGCAGGCGCGGGTGGCCAACGAGGTCGCCCGCCACCTGGCGGAACGGCATCCGGACGCGGCGCCGCTGTCGCTGATGCCGACGGAGTTCTACGAGGACGGCGCGACACCCTACCGGCGGGCGCTGGCGACCGCGCTGGACGCATCGGTGCACGTCGCCTGGACCGGGGTGGGCGTGGTGCCGCGGACCATCACCGGCGACGAACTCGCCGACGCCCGCGCCGCGTTCGCGCATCCGCTGGTCACCATGGACAACTACCCGGTCAACGACTACGCCGAGGACCGCATCTTCCTCGGCCCGTACACCGGGCGCGAACCGGCCGTCGCCAGCGGCTCGGCCGCCCTGCTGGCCAACGCGATGGAACAGGCGGAGGCCTCCCGCATCCCCCTGTTCACGGCGGCCGACTACGCCTGGAACCCCCGCGACTACCGTCCCGAGGAATCCTGGCAGGCGGCCATCGCCGACCTCGCGGGGGGCGACGCACGGCGCCACGAGGCGCTGTCGGCCCTGGCCGGCAACGACGCGTCCTCGGTGCTCGGCGGCACCGAGTCGGCGTATCTGCGCCCGCTGATCGCGGACCTGTGGCACGCCCGTACGACGACGGACCGGGCCGCGAACGAGCGTGCCGAGCAGCGGCTTCGCGCCGCCTTCACGGTGCTGCGCGACCTGCCGCGGGAACTGGCAGGCGAGGGCACCCTGGCGGACGAAGTCGCGCCGTGGTCCGCACAGTTGGCCCGCTACGGCAAGGCGGGCGAGGCGGCGCTCGACATGCTCCGCGCCCAGCGCGCGGGCGACGCGGCGGGGGCCTGGACCGCGTACCGGACGCTGGACCGGCTGCGGGCCGAGGCCAAGCAGGCCGATGTGACGGTCGGCAAGGGCGTGCTGGACCCCTTCCTCGACCGGGCGCGGCAGGAGTACGAGACCTGGGCGGGTCTGACGCACGAGCCGGCCGAGGACCCGGGCGGGGCGCCGGACGGCCGCACGATCCGTTTCCCGCACGCCCGCGCCCTCACCGCCGTGACGGTCCTCAGCGACCCCGGAACCACCGGTGACGTCGAGGTCCACGTCCCCGGACAGGGCTGGCGCCGGGTGGGATCGCTGGCGGAGCGGGGCGCGACGGAGCTGGACACCGCGCAGTCCCCGTCCCCGGGCGGCCCGTTGACGCACCCGCCCGCCCTCTGGCCGCCGGTCTCCCCGGCTCCGGGCGTCTGGACGCGCCCGCCGGCCCTCGTGCAGCCCACTCCCCCGCCGGCCGGCACCCGCGTCGACGCCGTCCGCGTGACCGGCGTCTACCCCTCCCGGGTGCGCCACCTGGTCCCCTGGTTCGCCGACACCCCGGTCGCGGACCTGGAGCTGCCGCGCGCCGAGGCCGACGCGGAGATCGGCGGCACGGAGCGGCTGACCGCCCGGCTGTCCTCCGGCCGTCCGGCCGACGTGCAGGGCAAGGTCACCGTGGAGGCCCCCAAGGGCATCAAGGTCCGCGTCCCCGCCACCTCGCTCACCGTGCCCCGCGGCACCACGGTGGACGTCCCCGTCGAGGTGACCGTGCCGCCGGCCACGCCCGCACGCGCGTACGACATCCGCGTCACCTTCGCCGGAGTGACCCGCACCCTCACGGTCCGCGCCTTCCCGCGCACCGCCGGCCCCGACCTGGCCCGCACCGGCACGCCGAGCTCCTCCGCCGACGAGACCCCCGACTTCCCGGCCTCCGCCGCGATCGACGGAAACCCGGACACCCGCTGGTCCTCCCCCGTCGACGACGGCGCCTGGTGGCAGGTGGAGCTGCCGCACCCGGTGCGCCTGGGCAAGGTCGCCCTCCACTGGCAGGACGCCCACCCCTCCGCCTATCGCGTACAGGTCTCCGCCGACGGCCGCCGCTGGCGCACCGCCACCACCGTCCGCAACAGCACCGGCGGCCGCGAAACCCTGCGCATGGACGCGCGGGACGTCCGCTACATCCGCGTGCAGGGCGACAAACGAGCCACCCAGTACGGCTATTCGCTGTGGTCGGTGGAGGCGTACGCGGTCGCGGACTGAGCCCACCGGGCAGCCGACGCGGTCGGAATGTCCGGCGAGACCGTCCGGCGAAAAGCTCGCGATCACTATTCACTCAGTACATGTACTCAGTACATACTGAGCGCATGAGCACCCGCCACATCCTGCTGGGCCTGCTCGCAGGAGGGCCGAGCCATGGCTACGACCTGAAGCGACGCCACGACGAACACTTCCCGCAAGCCCGCCCGCTGGCCTACGGGCAGGTCTACACGACCCTGCAGCGGCTGGTCCGCGACGGACTGGCCCAGGTGGAGGGCACCGACTCCGACGGCGGGCCGGAGCGCACGCTGTACCGCCTCACGGCCGAGGGCTCCCGGGACGTGGCCGTCTGGGCCGGGCAGGTCACGCCTCCCGCGCCCTTCGTGACGAACGAGATCTTCGCGAAGGTCGTCGTGGCGATCCTCACCGGTGGCGACCCCGCCGCCCATCTGCTCGCGCAACGCGCCGCGCACATGGACCGGATGCGGGAGCTGACGGCGGTCAAGACCGCCCCGGGCGCCGGTCTGACGACCGTGCTCTCGGCGGACTACGCCCTCAACCACCTCGACGCCGACCTGCGCTGGATGACCACCACCCAGGCCCGGCTCACCACTTTGACCGCTCTGACCGTGGAGGTCGACCGAGCATGAACAACCCTCCGGCGCCCCTTCTGGTGGCCCGAGACCTCGTCAAGTCCCATGGCAGGACCCCGGCGTTGCGCGGGGCGTGCCTGGAGCTGCGCGAGGGCGAGATCGTCGCCGTGACCGGCGCCAGCGGCAGCGGGAAGTCCACGCTGCTGCACTGCCTGGCGGGCATCGTCCGGCCGGACGCGGGCTCGGTGACGTACCGCGAGGAGCGCGTCGACAGGCTGCCGGAGCAGCACCTGAGCGAGCTGCGCCGCACCGACTTCGGAGTGGTGTTCCAGTTCGGCCAGTTGATCCCCGAGCTGACCGCCGTGGACAACGTCGCACTGCCGCTGATGCTGGCCGGGACCGCGCGGGGGGCGGCCCAGGAGCGGGCGGGGGCATGGCTGGAGCGGTTCGGTGTGCGGGAGCAGGAGGCCGCGCGGCCCGGGGAGTTGAGCGGAGGTCAGGCACAACGCGTGGCGTTGGCACGGGCGTTGGTGACCTCCCCGAGGGTGGTGTTCGCGGACGAGCCGACGGGGGCACTGGACTCGCTGGCGAGCGAGCAGGTGATGACGGCCCTGGTGGGCGCCGCCCGGGAGGCGGGCACGGCGGTCCTGCTGATCACGCACGACGCCCAGGTGGCGGCGTACGCCGACCGCGAGGTGCGGTTGCAGGACGGCGTGGCGGTCGCGTCGGGGGTGCTCGCGTGAGGACCGATCTGCGGCTGGCCTGGCTGCTCGTCCGGGGTTCGGACCGGTGGGAGTGGTGGCGGATCGCGCTCACGGCGGCGGGGGCGATGTGCGCGACGGGGCTGGGTCTGGCGGCCGCCGTCCTGGCCTCGGTGCACGGACAGTACCGCTTCTCCTTCGGCAACGGCCTGCTCGACCATCCCGGGGAGCGCTCCGGGGTGATCGTCACGCTGCTGCTCCTGCTGGTGCCCGTACTCGGGTTCCTCGGGCAGTGCGCCCGGATCGGCGCGGTGCACCGCGACCGGCGGACGGCCGTGCTGCGGCTGGCGGGCGCGGAGCCGGGCCGGGTGCGGCGGATCGCCGCGCTGGAGACCGGGCTCGCCTGCCTGCTGGGCTCGGCGCTCGCCACGGCCGGGGCGGCGTGCGTACTGGTGGCCGTGTGGGAGCGGCCGGCCGCGTCTGCCTGGGCCGGGATGGCGCTGGTCGCGGCCGCGGTACCGGTACTGGGCATGGCGGCCGGGGTGCTGGCGCTGCGCCGCGTGGTGGCCTCACCGCTGGGCTGGGTGCGGCGGAGCCATACGCGGTCGGGGCGTGGTCCGGCGCTGATGTTCGTGGGCGGACTGCTGGTCGTGGGCGTGGTGGCGCTGGGGGCGGTGGCCGGTACGTCCGCCGACTCCCCGCATGCGGGCCTGACGAGGGGCCCGCTCGTCGTCATGGCGGCGGTCCTGGCCGTCGGCGCGGGCGCGGTGTGGCTCACGGGCGCCCTGTCCCGGCTGACCGGGCGGCTGCTCGCGGCCCGGACCGGCTCCCCGGCGGCGCTGATCGCGGCGGAACGGCTGCGGGACGATCCGTGGGCGGCGGCCCGCACCCATGCGGCGGTGTTGCTGGTGACGGTGGTCGGCACCGGGTACATGGGCGTACGGCAGGCGCTGCTCGCCCATCTGGAGACCATGGACCGCACGTACGGTTTCGCCGAGGACGCCTCCTTCTACACGACGGGCCTGAACCTCACGGCCGCCGCCATCGTCCTCGCCCTCGCGATCGTCCTCGTCGCGCTCGCCGTCGGAACCGCCGAGTCCGTCGCCACCCGCCGCCGGGCCCTGGCCGCGCAGGTGGCCGCCGGAGTACCGCAGCGGGTGCTCGCCCGGGCCCTCCTGCTGGAGACCGCCCTGCCCCTGGCCCCGGCCGTCCTCGTGGCGGGCGCGGGCGGCCTGGCGATCGGCCTCTGGTACGCCCTCCTCGCCGCCGGGACCGTGCCCTACACGGCGCTCCTGGTCCCCGCCGGCGTGTACGCCACCTGCCTGCTGGCCGCGGCCGCCTCGCTGCCGCTGCTGCGGCGCTCGGTCCGGCCCGCGGAGCTGCGGTACGCGTGAGCCTTCCGTATCAACTACTTGACACAGTTTGATTCACCGGGAATTGTATCAAGCAGTTGATGCACTTGCGGGAGAGCAGGGATCGGCATGCGTGCTGCCACAGAAAACGGCGACTCGTGGCGCCAGAGCCTCGAAACCCTCGTGCGGTGGACTGGCGCGGCGGCCGGACTGACGGTGAACGCGCTGGTCAGCTATGGCTCCGAGTCGGACGTGGACCTGCTGTACACGTTCGCCGTGTTCGGTCTGTGCGTCATGGCGAGCGCCTTCGCGGCGGACGCGCTCGCCCGCCGGAGCCCCGGCCGGCTGCGCGTCGCCAGCATGACACCGCGCCGGATCCGGGACTACGCGCCCCGCGCCCTGACTGTCGCGCTGACCGTGCAGGCCGCCGTGCTCCTCGTCCTGCTGGTCGTCGCCGTGGCGACGGCCTCGCCGGACGAGGCGGGACGCTCGGGGCACGCGCTGTCCGTCACCTGCCCGGCGGGGGCCCAGGTGCTGTCGCCGTGGCCCGGCCCGCACTACGCGCGGCCCGCTCTCGGTGGTCTCGCACTGGGTACCGTTGTCGGCGCGTTACTCCTGCGCCGTATCACCGCCGGGCCCGGAAGCGACGACCAGCGTCTCACCGGGGCCCGGGCCGCGATCGGCGCGTGGGGGGTACTCGTGTGCGCGCCTCTTTTCGGCGTCTCCCTGACGATGGGCGTCGTGGTGCTGAGCCTGGCCTGCGGAGGAGTGATGAAAGTGGCGGCGCTGTGGGGGCTGGCCATCATCGCCCTCGTCTCCGCCGTGACCGCGGGGCACTGCCTCTGCGTCTCGCTGCTCCCGCAGGCCTATGTCAAGGTGCGGCTGTGAACGCGAACGACGTGAGCATCCGGGTCGTCCACCCCTCCCCGGTGCCGCCCTACGAGCAGATCCGCGCGCAGCTGGCCGATCTGATCTCCGTCGGCCGGCTGCGCATGGGCGACAGGCTGCCGTCCGTGCGCCAGCTCGCCTCCGACCTGGGACTGGCCAACAACACGGTGGTGCGCGCCTACCGCGAACTGGAGGCCGCGGGCCTCGTCAGGAGCCGCCGGGGCTCCGGCACGCAGGTCATCGCCCCGGCACCCGCCACCGACGTCAAGGCGAAGCTCCACGAGTACGCCGGCACCTACGCCGCCGCGGCCAGACAGCTCGACGTCAGCGACGAGGAGGCACTCGCGGCCGTCCGGCACGCCCTGGCGAGCCTCGACACCACCTGACCGTTCCGGTCTTCGCGACCGGCCCCGGTGACGCGCGCCGCCCACGACCCGCGTCCGGAGCGTGATCCCCAGGCGGATGGCCGTGGGGGACCGCGCTCCGGGCGGGTGGCCGTGGGCAATGCGAAGGCCCGGAATCGTCAGGCGGAGATGCCGTCGATCCGGGCCAAGGCGTCGTCCGCGCCGTACGGCTGCAGGTAGGGCAGCCAGCGCGGGTCCCTATGCCCGGTGCCGATGATGCGCCAGGCCAGGCCCGTGGGCGGGGCCGGCTTGTGGCGCAGTCGCCAGCCGAGCTCGACCAGGTGGCGGTCGGCCTTGACGTGGTTGCAGCGGCGGCAGGAGGCCACCACGTTGTCCCAGACGTGCTTGCCCCCGCGCGAGCGCGGGATGACGTGGTCGACGCTGGTGGCGATGCCACCGCAGTACATGCACCGGCCCCCGTCGCGCGCGAACAGCGCCCTTCGGGTCAGAGGAACGGGCCCCCGGTAGGGAACCCGTACGAAACGCTTGAGCCGGACCACGCTGGGTGCGGGGACGGTGACGGTTGCGCTGTGCAGATAGGCGCCGGACTCCTCGAGGCAGACTGCCTTGTTCTCGAGGACGAGGACGAGCGCGCGGCGGAGCGGTACGACGCCGAGGGGCTCGTACGACGCGTTGAGGACCAGGACATGCGGCACGGATGCCTCCTTGTACGCCGGCGGCGCGTGGCTCGCGCCGGGGCTGCCTGCAGTCAGTTTCCCCTCATGCCTGGTGAACGCGCCACCATGTCCCGGTAACGGGCTGGGAGTGTTTTCGACCACACCTCATTCATCCCCCGGATCACGGCCCCTTCACACGGCCTGATCAGAGGCCGGTGGTCACCGTCTTCCCATGCGCCCTTCCCCGAACTTCACGGGAACCCACACACCCTGCCCCGTTAGTGTGGTGGTTCTGCCCGTCCGGTGATCGCTTCGTGACCCAGTCGATATTGACCCCGTGCCGGAGGGCGGATTGCACCTGGAGGTACCTGCCGTGTCCTTGCCCGCCGTCCTGTCGGCCGCCGGTCCGTCGCCGTCGCCGTCGCCCTCCGAGTCGCCGGCCCTGACGGTCCCGACGTTCCAGGACGCCCACGAGACCGCGACGAACGCGGCCAGCTGGGTCGAGCAGAACTGGTCCACGTGGCTCGCCATCGGCCTGAAGATCCTGCTGATCCTGGTGATCGCGGCGGTGCTGAGGGGCGTGGTCCGGCGGGCGATCACCAAGGTCATAGACCGCATGGCCCGTACCGCCCAGGCGGTGGACGGCACCGCGCTGGGCGGGCTGCTGGTCAACGCCGAGCGCCGCCGGCAGCGCTCGCAGGCGATCGGCTCGGTGCTGCGCTCGGTGACGAGCTTCCTGATCCTGGGCACCGCGGCGCTGATGGTGCTGTCCACCTTCGAGATCAACCTGGCACCCCTGCTGGCCTCGGCCGGTGTGGCCGGTGTGGCGATCGGTTTCGGCGCCCGCAACCTGGTCACCGACTTCCTCTCCGGCGTCTTCATGATCCTGGAGGACCAGTACGGCGTCGGCGACTCGATCGACGCGGGCGTCGCCGCCGGCGAGGTGATCGAGGTCGGACTGCGCGTGACCAAGCTGCGCGGGGCGAACGGCGAGATCTGGTACGTCCGCAACGGCGAGATCAAGCGCATCGGCAACCTCTCCCAGGGCTGGGCCACGGCCGGCGTCGACGTCACCGTCAGGACGGACGAGGACCTGGACAGGGTGAAGGCCACCCTCGACGAGGTCGCCGAGCGGATGAGCAAGGAGGAGCCCTGGAACGAGCTCCTGTGGAGCCCGATCGAGGTGCTCGGCCTGGACAGCGTGCTGATCGACTCCATGGTCGTGCGCGTCACCGCCAAGACCATGCCGGGCAAGTCGGTGACCGTCGAGCGGGAGCTGCGCTGGCGCATCAAGCGCGCCTTCGACGCGGCCGGCATCCGGATCGTGGGCGACGCGACGGCCCCGGCGGAAGAGGCGGCAGCCGACCCTACGGCGGGCATGTCGGCCCCCTCGGCATTCGCCAGCACCACCTCCCCGCAGTCCCTGACGGCCTCACCGATCCCACCGCCGCCCCTGTCGAAGTAGCACCACCGCGCCCCCACGGCGAAAAGAGGCGGCGCCCGGAAACCCCCGGGCGCCGCCTCTCGCGTGTACGAAAGAGGGACGGAACGGTTCAGCACACTCGTTCGAGTGAAGGGGTGCGGATTCCACCGTGCGACGCGCCCCGCACGCTCCATCGTTCTGCCGGGGCACCCGGCGCGGGCGTAGCCTGACACCAGCGCGACAAGGAGATCAGCGATGAGCGCCGAACCGATCATGGAGCCGGTGATGACGCAGGTGGACCCCATCGACCTGTTGAACGCGATCGAAGAGGCGTCGCCGATGCCCATTCGGCCGGAGTACATCGAGGGGACGGTCATCGTGCCGCCACAGCCGAACGACAACCACAACGACGGCGCCTTCAAGCTCGCGGTCCAGTTCTTCAACGCCGGGTTCGAACTGGCGGGCATGGGCAACGGTTATCGCGCCGCCAACAAGGACGGCGGCACCATGGCCCTGCTCATTCCGGACTTCTACGTCCGGCGACGCAAAGCCTCCGAACTCGACGAGTCCTACCGCAGGACCCACAAGGGCTGGTACCCCGTCGACATGATCGCCCTCGTCGGCGAGGTGACTTCGAGCAACCACTGGACGGACACCGGCCCCAAGCTCCGCACCTACGCCGCCGCGGGCGTCTCCGTCTACGTCCTGGTCAACCGCGAGACCCGGACCGCCCACTGCTACACCACCCCCGTGCTCCCCGACGAGGACCCCACCAAGGCGTACTACGACCGCGAGGCCAAGGTCGACCTCGGCGATCCGCTCCCTCTCCCGGCGCCGTACCCCACGCTGGACACGGCACCGTTCCTCAAGGACTGACCGGACCGGGCTCCCGCCGCGCGCACCCTCGCCGCCCCCGCAGACAACGACTCCGTTGCCCGGGGGCGCTTTTCTCTTGACGTTCGCTTCACCCCGGGCATACCTTCCTCCCACCCAAATAGGAAACTTTCCTAACAGTGATCTCCAGGGGAGGACAGATGCCGACACGTATGTCAGGAACCGCCGGCACGCCGGGCACCCCGCGGGTCCTGCGCGCCATGAACGACCGCGCCGCCCTGGACCTCCTGCTGGAGCACGGACCGCTGTCGCGCACCAGGATCGGCAAGCTGACCGGCCTGTCCAAGCCGACCGCCTCCCAGCTCCTGGCCCGCCTGGAGGCCGCCGGGCTGGTCCTCGCCACGGGGACCAGCGAGGGGCGCCCCGGCCCCAACGCCCAGCTGTACGCGGTCGATCCGACCGCCGCCCACGCCGCCGGACTGGACGTCACCCCCCTCCGCATCCGCGCCGCCGTCGCCGACATCACCGGCCGCACCGTCGGCGAGTACGAGTTGCCGACCCCCGGCCGGCGCCCGTCCCAGCCCGTCGTACGGCAGGTCACCGACGCCCTCGACGGCGCGGTGAAGGCGGCGGGGCTGGCCCCCGGCAACGTACACCGGCTGGTCATCGGCACCCCCGGCGCCTTCGACCCCAACACCGGCCGGCTGCGCTACGCCTCCCATCTGCCCGGCTGGCACTCCCCCACCCTGCTCGACGAACTCGCCGCCGCCCTGCCGATGCCGGTGGAGTACGAGAACGACGTCAACCTCGTGGCCATGGCCGAGCAGCGGCTCGGCGCGGCCCGCGGCCACCGGGACTTCGTGCTGCTGTGGAACCAGGAGGGCCTCGGCGCCGCCCTGGTGCTCGGCGGCCGGCTGCACCGCGGCTGGACCGGCGGCGCCGGCGAGGTCGGCTTCCTGCCGGTGCCGGGCACCCCGCTGGTCCGCCAGGTGACCAGGGCCAACAGCGGCGGCTACCAGGAACTGGCCGGCTCACAGGCGCTGCCGAAACTGGCCCGCGAGCTGGGCATCGAGGACCTGCCCACAGGATCCTCCGCCGAGGCCGCCGCCGAACTCGTCGCCCGCGCCGCCGACCACGCCACCGGCCCCCACCGCACGCTCCTGACGACGTACGCGACCCGGCTCGCGACCGGTCTCGCCTCCCTTGTCTCCGTCCTCGACCCCGAACTCGTCGTCCTCAGCGGCGCCTCGCTCACCGCCGGTGGCGAGGTGCTGCGCGCCCTGGTCCAGGCCGAACTGGAGGAACTGGCCGCCTCCCGGCCCCGCCTGGTGATCGGCGACGTCCGTGAACACCCCGTGCTGCGCGGCGCGTTGGAGAGCGCGCTCGCGACCACCCGCGACGAGGTCTTCGACACCTCGCGCTGACCGCCGTACCCGCCCCGCGTTTTCCCTCACCGCCCGCCCGTCCCAGGGAGATCCAGCCATGCCCGAAGTACCCCGGAAAGCGGCCCTCGCCCTCGCTGCCTCCGCCGCCATGGCACTGCTCGCCACCGCCTGCACCGGTCAGCCGAGCTCCGGCGCGAACGACGACGCGTCGAAGGACACGACCATCAACTTCTGGCACGCCTGGAGCGATCCGAGCGAGGTGAAGGCCGTCACGTCGCTGATCGACGGCTTCCGGAAGGCGCACCCCAACATCCGCGTCAACGTCGTCGGCAACATGACCGACGACAAGATCAACCAAGCGCTGCGCACCGGCGGCGACAAGGCGCCCGACGTGATCTCCTCCTTCACCACCAACAACGTCGGGAAGTTCTGCTCCTCGGGCGCGCTGGTCGATCTCAACCCGTTCTTCGAGAAGACGGACACGGACCCGGAGAAGACCTTCCCCAAGGCGATGAACGAGTACACCCAGTTCGACGGCAAGCGCTGCACGGTGCCGCTGCTGGGCGACGCCTACGGCCTCTACTACAACAAGGACGCCTTCGCCGCCGCGGGCATCGAGAACCCCCCGAGGACCTGGTCCGAGTTCGAGGCCGACGCCAAGAAGCTGACGATCCTCCAGGGCGGCGGCTACCGGCAGCTCGGCTTCATGCCGGACTACCACGGCTGGGAGTCGACGACCGAGCACTACTTCGCGCAGTTCTCCCCGGCGTACTTCGACTCCAGCGGCAAGTCGAACCTGGCGAAGGACCCCGCGTTCGAGAAGGGCTTCACCCTTCAGAAGCGGCTCGTGGACGAACTCGGCGGCTACCGGAAGCTGGAGAAGTACCGCGCCACCCTCGGCGACGAGTGGGGCCCCAAGCACCCCTTCCACACCGGCCAGGTGGCCATGCAGCTCGACGGCGAGTGGCGGCTGGGCATGGCCGAGGAGGCCAAGCCGGAGTTCGAGATCGGCGTCGCCCCGCTGCCCGTCCCCGACGACCAGGCCGACCAGTACGGCAAGGGCTACATCACCGGCACCATCGCCGGCATCGCCGCCACCAGCAAGAAGCAGAACGCGGCCTGGGAGCTGGTGAAGTACATCACCACGGACACCGACGCGGTGGTCGGCTTCGCCAACGACATCCACAACGTGCCCTCCACGCTGGCCGCGCTGAAGTCCCCGAAGCTGAAGTACGACCCGCGCTTCAAGACCTTCCTGGACATCGCCGCCAACCCGTACTCGACCACGACGCCCGCCTCCGTCAACGGCGGCCAGTACCTGGTGACGATCCAGCAGTTCGGCTACGACTACGAGAGCGGCAGGGCGAAGGATCTCAAGGCCGGGCTGCTCAGGACGGCCCAGCAGATCGACACGGACATCGCGCAGGCGAAGTAGGCGCGCATGACCACCGTCACCCTGGCGTCCAAGCGCCGCCGCTCGGCGCTGAAGACCCTCGCCTTCATGTCGCCGTGGCTGATCGGCTTCGCGGTCTTCTTCGCCTATCCGCTGATCTCCACCGTCTACTTCTCGTTCGTGCACTACGACGGCTTCCAGCCGCCGACGTGGCGCGGCACCGGGAACTGGACGTACGTCTTCCAGAACTACCCGCTGTTCTGGCCGGCCCTGCGCAACACCCTGTGGCTGGTCCTGGTGATGGTGAGCCTGCGGGTGGTCTTCGGGCTCGGCGTGGGCCTGCTGATCACCCGGATCAGGACGGGCACGGGTGTCTTCCGCACCCTGTTCTACCTGCCCTACCTGGCCCCGCCGGTGGCGGCGACCATGGCCTTCGCCTTCCTCCTCAACCCCGGTACGGGCCCGGTCAACTCCCTCCTGGAGCGGGTCGGGATCTCCGCGCCCGGCTGGTTCAACGACCCCACCTGGTCCAAGCCGGCCCTGACGATGCTCGCCCTGTGGGGCGTGGGCGACCTGATGGTCATCTTCATGGCCGCGCTGCTCGACGTGCCCACGGAGCAGTACGAGGCCGCGGAGCTGGACGGCGCCTCGCCCTGGCAGCGCTTCCGGTACGTCACGCTGCCGAACATCTCGCCGATCGTGATGTTCGCGGTGGTCACGGGTGTGATCCAGACGATGCAGTACTACACCCAGCCGCTGATCGCCGGAAAGGTCGCCTCGGGTGTGATCCAGGGCGCGGGCACCCAGTTCGAGCCCGGCTACCCGGACAAGTCCACGCTCACCCTCCCCCAGCTCGTGTACAACCTCGGCTTCCAGCGCTTCGACTACGGCTCGGCCTGCGTGGTGGCGCTGGTGCTGTTCGCCCTGTCGATGGTGTTCACCGCGTTCCTGATGCGGCGCCGGGGCGGTCTCATCCAGGCAGGTGACTGACGATGGCCCAAGTGCTCGACAAGCCGCTGGGGTCGAAGACGCGGCCCTCCCCCGCCGCGCGCGCGGCCCGCCGCAGGGCGGTGCTGGAGTGGATCGCGGTCCACTCGCTGGGCGTGGCGGCCGCGCTGTTCTTCGTCCTGCCCTTCGTGTTCGTCCTGCTGACCTCGCTGATGAGCGACAGCCAGGCCCTCAGCCGCGATCTGGTCCCGCACACCTGGGAGTGGGACAACTACAAGCGGGTCCTCGACACCCCGGGCTTCCTCACCTGGTGGAGGAACACGCTGGTCTACGCCGGTCTCGGCACGGTCCTGACCGTCGCGTCCTCACTGCCCGTGGCGTACGCGCTGGCGAAGTTCCGCTTCCGGGGCCGCAACCTGTCGCTCATGCTGGTGATCTCGATGATGATGCTGCCCCCGCAGGTGATCATCATCCCGATGTACCTGTTCTGGGCCAAGCAACTGGACGTGTCCGGCACGCTGTGGCCGCTGATCATCCCGATGGCGTTCGGCGACGCGTTCTCCGTCTTCCTGCTGCGGCAGTTCCTGACGACCATTCCGAACGAGTACCTGGACGCGGCGAAGGTCGACGGCTGCGGCGAACTGCGCACCCTGCTGAAGGTCGTCGTGCCCATGGCCAGACCCGGTCTCGCGGCCGTCGCCCTCTTCCAGTTCTTCTACGCCTGGAACGACTACTTCGGCCCGCAGATCTACGCCTCGGAGAACCCGGGCGCGTGGACCCTGTCCTACGGCCTGGAGTCCTTCAAGGGGGCCCACCACACCGACTGGAACCTCACCATGGCCGCGACCGTTCTGGTCATGGCCCCAGTGATCCTCGTGTTCTTCTTCGCCCAGAAGGCATTCGTCGAGGGCGTCACACTCACCGGAGTGAAGGGTTAAACAGCCATGAAACTCACCGTGGTCGGCGGCGGCTCGACCTACACCCCCGAACTCGTCGACGGTTTCGCGCGCCTGCGGGACACCCTGCCCGTCGAGGAACTCGTGCTGGTGGACCCGGCGGCGGACCGGCTGGAGCTGGTGGGCGGACTGGCCCGCCGCATCTTCGCCCACCAGGGCCACCCTGGCCGTGTCGTCACCACCTCCGACCTGGACGCGGCCGTCGACGGCGCCGACGCGGTGCTGCTCCAGTTGCGCGTCGGCGGCCAGGCGGCCCGCCAGCAGGACGAGACATGGCCCCTGGAGTGCGGCTGCGTCGGCCAGGAGACCACCGGCGCGGGCGGTCTGGCCAAGGCGCTGCGCACGGTCCCGGTGGTCCTGGACATCGCCGACCGGGTCCGCCGCGCGAACCCGAACGCCTGGATCATCGACTTCACCAACCCGGTCGGCATCGTCACCCGCGCCCTGCTCCAGGCAGGCCACCGGGCGGTCGGCCTGTGCAACGTGGCGATCGGCTTCCAGCGCAAGTTCGCGCAGATGCTCGGCATCGCGCCCGCCGACGTCCACCTGGACCACGTGGGCCTGAACCACCTCACCTGGGAGACGGGGGTGCGTCTGGGCGGCCCGGAGGGCGAGGACGTACTTCCCGCGCTCCTGGCCGAGCACGGCGAGACGATCGCCGGCGGCCTGCGCCTGCCCCGCCCGCTCCTGGACCGCCTGGGCGCGGTGCCCTCCTACTACCTGCGCTACTACTACGCGCACGACGAGGTCGTGGAGGAACTGCGCACCAAGCCGTCCCGGGCGGCCGAAGTGGCGGCGATGGAGCGGGAGTTGCTGACGATGTACGGCGACCCGGCCCTGGTGGAGAAGCCGGCCCTGCTGGCCGGGCGGGGCGGCGCCTACTACTCGGAGGCGGCCGTGGACCTGGCGGCGGCCCTGCTGGGCGGAGGCGGCAACCCGTACCAGGTGGTGAACACGTACAACAAGGGCACCCTGCCCTTCCTCCCGGACGACGCCGTGATCGAGGTGCAGGCGGCGGTGGGCTCCAAGGGCGCGGTCCCCCTCCCCGTCTCCGACGTGGACCCGCTGTACGCGGGCCTGATGGCCGACGTGACGGCGTACGAGGACCTGGCCCTGGAGGCGGCCTTGCGCGGCGGCCGGGACCGGGTATTCCGCGCCCTCCTCGCACACCCCCTGATCGGCCAGTACGCGTATGCCGAGGCCCTCACCGACCAACTTGTCGCGCACAACCGGGAGTACCTCGCGTGGGCCTGACCGCAAGCGTCCTCGCCATCGACGCGGGCAACAGCAAGACCGACGTGGCGGTGGTGGCGGCCGACGGGCAGGTCCTCGCCACGGCCCGCGGCGGCGGGTTCCGGCCGCCGGCCGTGGGCGTCGGGACCGCGGTGGACGCCCTGGAGGAAACGGTCCGGCGGGCGTACGCGCAGGCCGGCGTCACCGGCGCCGGCCATGTCTCGGCATGCCTGGCCAACGCCGATCTGCCGGTGGAGGAGGAGCAGTTGGCGTCCGCCCTGCACGCGCGCGCGTGGGGCACGACGGTGCAGGTCCGCAACGACACGTTCGCCATCCTGCGCGCGGGCGTGGCCGAACCGCGCGGGGTCGCGGTCGTCTGCGGCGCCGGCATCAACTGCGTCGGCATGCTCCCGGACGGCCGCACCGCCCGCTTCCCCGCGCTCGGCCGCGTCTCCGGCGACTGGGGCGGCGGCTGGGGCCTGGCGGAGGAGGCCCTGTGGTACGCGGCCCGCGCGGAGGACGGCCGCGGCGCGCCCACCGCCCTGTCCCGCACCCTGCCCGCCCACTTCGGGCTGGCCTCCGTGTACGCCCTCGTCGAGGCGCTGCACCTGGGGCACGTCGACCACCACCGCCGCCACGAACTGGCCCCGGTCCTGTTCGCCACGGCCGACCAGGGCGATCCGATCGCGCGCACGATCGTCGACCGCCAGGCCGAGGAGGTGGTGGCCATGGCCACGGTCGCCCTGACCCGCCTCGGCCTGCTCGACGAGGAGACCCCGGTCCTCCTCGGCGGCAGTGTCCTCGCCGCCCGCCACCCCCGACTCGACGACGCCGTACGCGACCTCCTCGCCGCCCGCGCCCCCAAGGCGGTCCCGCGGGTCGTCACGGCCCGCCCGGTCCTGGGCGCGGCCCTCCTGGGCCTGGACCACGTGGGAGCGCCGGCGGCGGCCCTGGAAAAGGTGCGGGCCCACTTCGAGCAGTGAGAGACGGCGAGCATCGCAACGGTGGGCATTCCGCGAGCGCGGCCGGGGGAACCGAACTGGTTCCCCCGGCGTATTCATGGGCAAGGGGTGGTACGGGGCGAGCGCACTGCGGCCCGGCCGAGTTCCAGTGAAGGCCGGTGCGGATGTCGGTCCCGGCAGCGATACTTGCGGCGACGGATGACCACGGGGGAGGTCAGCAGTGACACAACCGCCGACGAGCAGATCGGCACCGCCGGGCCCGGGCCTGCCCACCCTGCCGGCGGTTCCGCCGCAGTCCGCGGCCCCCGCCCCCGCCGCGCGGCCCCCCGCGCCCCCGCGCCGCACCGCCTTCGCGGAGGGTGCCGAGCGCCTGCGCGCCGCCGCCACCACGGAGCCCGGCCGCCTGCGCATCATCGGCGCCGTCCTCGCCCTCCTCGTCCTGGCCTTCGGCGCCGTCACCGCCCTCCAGGCCACCGACCGCGCCTCGGCCGCCGACGACGTCCTGCACCGCAGCCAGCCGCTCAGCTCCGACGCGGCCGACATCTACCGCTCGCTCGCCGACGCCAACACCATGGCGACCAGCGGCTACCTGGCCGGTCTCCAGGAGACGACGGCCACCCGCGAGCGCTACGAGGCCGACGTCCGCACGGCCGCCGCCAAGCTGGTCACCGCCGCCGCCAACTCCGCCCCCGGCAGCCCCTCCGCGGCCACCATCACCAAGCTCAACGAGCTCCTGCCGCGCTACAAGGGCCTGGTCGAGTCCGCCCGCGCCAACAACCGCCAGGGCTTCCCGGTGGGTGGCGCGTACCTGCGCGCGGCCAACGAAACCATGCAGGACGAGATGCTCCCGGCGGCCGAGGACCTGTACCAGAAGGAGAACCAGCGGCTGCGCTCCGACTACGGGGACGCGACACCGTACCCGTGGGCCGCGATCGCCCTCGGCGCCGTCGCCCTGGCCGCCCTCGCCTGGGCCCAGCGGCGCAACTACCAGCGCACCAACCGGGTGCTGAACCACGGCCTGGTCGCCGCGACCGCCGCCACCACCGTCGTCCTGCTGTGGCTGGTGATCGGCCACAGCGTCGCGGGCGCGGGACTCAACGGCTCCTACACGCACGGCGTGCGCTCGCTGAACGTGCTGCACGACGCCCGTATCGCCTCCCTCAAGGCACGCAGCGACGAGAACCTGACCCTCGTCAGCCGCGGCGCGGAGACGAAGACGCTGAAGGACGGCACGGTCATGGACGCCTACGACTGGGCCTACGACCAGGAGCTCGGCACCCTCGCCCGGACGCTGTCCCGGGCCGGCGCCCTCGCCGAGGACCCGGGGGGCAGAAAGCCGGTGGACACGGCGAACGAGTCGATGAAGGTCTGGAAGCAACGACACGAACTGGCCCGCCAGGCCAACGACTCCGGCGACTACCAGAAGGCGCGCGACCGGGTCATCGGCACCACCGCCAAGGACCGGACGGAGTCGACGGGTGAGTGCTTCGACAACGTCGACGCCTCCCTCGCGTCCGCGCTCACCCATGAGACGGGTCGGTTCCGGCAGGCCGCGCAGGGCGGCCGGGCCGCCCTGCGCGGCCTGCCGGCCGGCTCCGCGGTGCTCACGGTGTTCGCCGCGGCCGGGGCGGTGCTGGGCATCGGGCGCAGGCTTTCGGAGTACCGGTGAAAGGGAGCGTGACAGCGGTGAGAGGGGGCGTGGCGATGCGAGCACGACGTCTGCGGGCCGGCCTGAAGGGCTGGGGCGGTGTCGGCGCGATGGCGGCCGTCTGCGCCCTGGCGCTGGCGTTCGTCCTGCTGCTGCCCCGCACCCAGCCGCAGGGCGCCGGCGGCCCCGCCGCAAGCGGCTCGCGAGCCGTGCACGGCACGCAGTCCAAGGCGGACAACTGCCAGGACAGCCAGGCGCAGAACCTGAGCCCGTCCCCGTCCGGCGCCGGCGGCCCCACGCTGAGCGCCATCCGATCGCGCGGCTATCTGACGGTCGGCGTCGACCAGAACAGCTACCGCTGGGGCTACCGCAACCCGAACAACGCCTCAGGCGCGCTCGAGGGCTTCGACATCGACCTCGTGCACCGCATCGCCGAGGACATCCTCGGCGACGCGAACAAGGTCCAGTTCAAGGCCATCCCCACCAACGAGCGGATACCCGCGATCCGCAGTGGCCGGGTGGACATGGTGGTGCGCACCATGACCATCACCTGCGACCGGCTGAAGCAGGTGGCGTTCTCCGCCCCCTACTTCCTGACCGGCCAGCAGGTCCTGGCCCCCAAGACCTCCGGCATCACCGGCTACGACGGCTCCCTCGCCGGGAAGAGGATCTGCTCGGCGACCGGTTCCACGGCCTACGACCACCTGTCCGCCGACACCAAGGACGGCAGGCTCCCCGCGTCCACCGACATCACCACCACCGTCCCCAACCAGCTGGACTGCCTGGTGCGGCTCCAACTCGGCGAGGTGGACGCGGTGGTGACGGACGGCGCGCTCGCCGCCAGCCAGGCCGCGCAGGACCCCACGGTGGCCTTGAAGGGCGCCTCCTTCACCAAGGAGTTCTACGGTGTGGCCATGAAGCTCGGTGCCGACGATCTGGTCCGCCAGGTCAACCGGACACTGGAGAACTACCGCAAGGACGGAGGCTGGAAGGCGTCGTACGGGACGTGGCTGTCCGCCACGCTGGGTAAGGACTCACCGTCGGCCACCGCGCCGACGCCGAGCTACCGGTGACCGGTCACCGGCCGGCGCGGCACCGACGGAACAGCAGAACCGACAGCACACAGGCGACACGCAGCAGCGAGAGGTGATCGATGGGCGTCACGGACCCCGCCGGGCCCGTCATGGACCGGGACGAGGTGGACCGTGCGCTGGCGCGGCTCGGCGCGGAGCACGAGGCCATCGAGACCTCGCTGCTCGCCCTTCAGGACCACGCGGGCCGCAGACTCCTGGAGGGCGCCGAACTGACCGGCGTCACCAAGGAGAGCTGGGCGGCCACGGAGGCGTCGATCACGCTGCTGTGGGCGTACTTCGACGCCTACAGCGGCGCCCTGCGCACCGCCCGTGACATCCGCGCCCGTCGCCGCTGGTCCAGCCGCGAGGACCTGGTGGAGCTGACCGAGGTGCTGCGCGGCGAGTCCGTCACCGTCTCCGGCGCGGCCGCCGCGCCCGCCCTGCCCGGTCCGGGCCGGCTCAGCCAGAGCTTCTCCCTGGCCACGCTGGTGGACCGGATGAACGAGCTGTACGCGACCGGTCTGGACATGGTGGTCGCCGCCGACGCGGTGTGGTCGGCGCTGCCCGCGCGGATCGATCTGCTGGCCGCCGAGCTCCAGCGCACCCGCCGGCTCGCGCACTCGGTCGGTGTCCGCCCCGGCGAGCACCCGGCGGGCGACGACCTGGAGCGCGTCACGCGCACGCTGACGAGGCTGCGCGCGGAGGTGATCTCCGATCCGCTCGCCTTCTGGCTGCCCGCGCAGGGCAGTTCGGCACCGGGCGGCGGACGGCCGGACACCACGGTGTACGACCGGGAGGCGCGGGCGCTGGACGAGGTGCGCCGGGAGATCGACGCCGTGCTCGGGGTCCGGCAGGACGCCGAGCAGCGGCTGATCAGGCTGCGGGACGTGCTCTCGCGCGCGGACCGCACGCTCGCCGAGGCGCGCACCGCGCGCGGCGAGGTGCTGGCGAAGATCGCCGCCACGGAAGTGCCGGTGGTCAGCGGTCCGCCGACCGCCCTCCAGGAGCAGCTGGCGGCGGCCGCCGAGTACCGCAGGCAGGCCCGGTGGCACCGGCTGTCGCCGCTCCTGGAGTCACTGGAGCAGAAGGCGGAGGACGAACTTGAGCGCGCCCGTGAGTCGTTGACGGCGGTCACCGCGCCGCTGGCGGTCCGTGCCGAGCTGCGCGGGCGACTGGACGCGTACAAGGCGAAGGTCGCCCGGCACGGCCTGGCGGAGGACCCGCTGCTGGTCGAGCGGTACGACGCGGCGCGCCGCATGCTGTGGAGCGCGCCCTGCGACCTGCGGGTGGCCGAACAGTCCGTGCTGCGCTACCAGCAGGCTGCGGCCGAGCTGCTCGGCGGCTCGCGGGTGCCGGAGCAGGGCGGGCCCGAGGGACGGTAGGGGGAGTCATGAGTCAGGCGGGGCAGACCTGTCAGCGGCCGGACTGCGGCGGGACGTACGAGGACGTCGGCGGCGGCGAGCTGTACTGCGACACGTGCGGTCTCGCGCCGGTCGTCTCGGCGACCGGCATGGTGGGCTCGCCGCCCACCGGCGTGACCGGCGGTGGCGGGGACTCGCGGGGTTCGGTGGGCGGCGGCGGTTCGGCCTCCAGTGCCCGTAGTACCCGTACGTCGTCGCAGTCGTCGAAATCGCGCCGCTCGGTGTCGGGGCGGCTCTCGCGCTCGCTGTCGGGCAAGGCGACCGGCCGGTCGGTGTCGGTGCGCAGCTCCGGCTCCACGACGGGCTCCTCCGGCCGCGGCCGGCTGGGCGCGGGTCTGGTGCAGGTGCCGCAGGTGCCGCGGCCCGACCCGCGTTCGATGGTGCTGGAGAACCCCGAGGTGCCGGAGCGCAAGCGGTTCTGCTCGCGCTCGGACTGCGGTGCGCCGGTCGGGCGCGCGCGGGGGGACCGCGCGGGCCGTACGGAGGGCTTCTGCACCAAGTGCGGGCACCCGTACTCCTTCGTGCCCAAGCTGAGGGCCGGGGACATCGTCCACGGCCAGTACGAGGTCGTGGGCTGTCTGGCGCACGGCGGCCTCGGCTGGATCTACCTCGCCGTGGACCGGGCCGTGTCCGACCGCTGGGTGGTGCTCAAGGGCCTGCTGGACACCGGCGACCAGGACGCGATGGCGGCGGCGATCTCCGAGCGGCGGTTCCTGGCGGAGATCGAGCACGGCAACATCGTGCGGATCTACAACTTCGTCGAGCACCTCGACCAGCGCACCGGCTCCCTCGACGGCTACATCGTGATGGAGTACGTCGGCGGCAGGTCGCTGAAGGAGATCGCCAACTCCCGCCGCACAGCGGAGGGCAGGCGCGACCCGCTGCCGGTGGAGCAGGCGTGCGCGTACGGGATCGAGGCCCTGGAGGCGCTCGGTCATCTGCACAGCCGCAACCTGCTGTACTGCGACTTCAAGGTCGACAACGCGATCCAGACCGAGGACCAGCTCAAGCTGATCGACATGGGCGCGGTGCGCCGGATGGACGACGACGAGTCGGCCATCTACGGCACGGTCGGCTACCAGGCGCCCGAGGTCGCCGAGGTCGGCCCGTCGGTGGCCAGCGACCTGTACACGGTGGGCCGTACGCTCGCCGTCCTCACCTTCGACTTCCAGGGCTACACGAACGTCTTCGCGGACTCCCTGCCCGACCCCGACAACATCGAGGTCTTCCGCCAGTACGAGTCCTTCTACCGCCTGCTGGTCCGTGCCACCGACCCCGACCCGGCCCGCCGGTTCGCCTCGGCGCAGGAGATGGCCGAGCAGCTCACGGGCGTGCTGCGGGAGGTCGTGTCCCTCCAGACCGGCCGGGCGCGGCCGGCCCTTTCGACGCTGTTCGGCCCGGAACTGCGGGTGACGGACGCGGAGTTGTTCCCGAAGCTGGACGGGGACGTGTCCCGGCTGGGGGCGCGGGCGGCTCGCCCTCGCGGATCGGCCCCGGCCCTCGCGGCCGGTACCACGCACGGCCACGGCGCTCCGGGCACACCGAACGCTCCGGCTCCCCCGGCGCTCGTCAAGCCCGTCGACACGCCCGCCGCCGCGCTCGCCCTGCCGGTCCCCCACGTCGACCCGAGTGACCCGAACGCGGGTTTTCTGGCGGGCCTGTTGACGTCCGCGCCCGGGGAACTGGCGCACGCGCTCGCGGCGGCGCCCACACAGTCGGCCGAGACCCGGCTGCGCCAGGTCAGGGCCCGGTTGGAGACCGGCGAGGCGGCCACCGCGCTGGAGGTCCTGCGCCAACTGGAGCAGCGGCACCCGGACGACTGGCGGGTCGTCTGGTACCGGGGCGTGGCCTCCCTGGTCACCGGCGACCACGAGGAGGCTGCCCTCGCCTTCGACGCGGTCTACGACGCCTTCCCCGGCGAGGTCGCGCCGAAGCTGGCGCTCGGTCTGTGCGCCGAGGTGCTCGGCCAGCTCGACAACGCCGCCGAGTACTACCGCCTGGTGTGGTCGACCGACCCGAGCCAGGTCAGCGCCGCGTTCGGGCTGGCCCGCGTGCAGCTCGCCTCCGGCGAACGGCCCGGCGCGGTACGGACCCTGGAGTCCGTTCCGGAGTCCTCGATCCACTACACGGCGGCGCGCGTGGCGGCCGTACGGGCACGACTGCGGCACCGTACGGCGGCGGCGTCCGACACGCCGTTCCTGGACGATCTGACGGCCGCCTCCGGGCAGGTCGAGGCACTTCAGGCCTACGGTCTGGACCCCGCCCGGCGGGAGCGGCTGTCGGCGGAAGTCCTCGGCTGCGCCCTGGACTGGGTACTCTCCGGGGGCCGGGCCACCGACCCGGCCGCCCGGCGGGTGCTGCTCGGAAGCGACCTGGACGAGCGGGGACTCCGCTTCGGCCTGGAGCGTTCGTACCGCACGCTGGCCCGGCTGGCGCCCGGTGGCGAGGAGAGGATCGACCTGGTGGAACGTGCCAACCGTTACCGCCCCCGGACGTGGGTGTAGTTGATGTCGCAGATGCACCAGCAGGCCGCGCTGCCGAAGTGCCCGAGCTGTGCGGAGCCGCTCGAATCGGGTGACCGCTTCTGCGGCGCGTGCGGGTACGACCTGTCCGCGGCCGCCGAGGGACCGGGCGACGCGTCGACGCTCACCATGGACCGCGGCGCGGTGCCGCGCCCGGCCGGCCCCGGCGAGCGTGCCGACGACGCCGTGTGGCCGCGCGCACCGCACCCGGACACCTCCGAGGCACCACCGAGGCTGCACCTGCCGACGGACCTGCCGGGCACGGACTCGAGCGGCTCCCCGCTGCCCGCTCCGGCACAGCAGGCGCAGGCTCAAGCCCAGTCCCAGGCCCAGGCGGCGGTTCAGCAGCGGCCGCAGCCGGTGGCGCAGTCCCCGCAGCAGCCACAGACGGCTCAGCCCCAGCCACAGCCTGAGGCGCAGCCACCCGCCGAGGCCCAGGCGGCGGCCCGGCCGCTGCCGGCCGCTCAGCCGCCGCGTCAAGTGCAGGCCCAGCAACAGCCGCAGGCTCAAGCACGGGCCGCAGTTCAGCAGCAGCCGCAAGGACAAGGGCAGGCGCAGCCGGAAGCGCAGCAGCAGCCGCAGCCGCAGCCGCAAGGCCAGGGTCCGCAGCCGCAGGGACAGCCGCAGCAGCAAGGGGCGTCCGCCTCGGGCGTGCGGCTCGACCGGCCGGCGGAGCCGGACGAATACCCGTTGCAGGCGCCGGACCCGCGCGTGCCCACCGACTCCGACGCCGCCGCTCCGGGCGACGGCACTCCGGGCGAGGC
Source organism: Streptomyces sp. NPDC004721 (assembly GCF_053601495.1). Classification (NCBI taxonomy): domain Bacteria; kingdom Bacillati; phylum Actinomycetota; class Actinomycetes; order Kitasatosporales; family Streptomycetaceae; genus Streptomyces; species Streptomyces sp. NPDC004721. The sequence continues at coordinate 16,492 of NZ_JBSGBZ010000033.1, read as the reverse complement.
CGCCACGGTGTGCGTGGCCTGCCGGGCCGGCCGGGTCGACAGCGACGGCTACTGCGAGAACTGCGGGCACGCCCAGCCGCGCGAACGCGACCACATGGAGCAGGAGTCGGGCCCGATCGCCGCCGTCAGCGACCGCGGCCTGCGCCACCACCGCAACGAGGACGCCTTCGCCCTCGGCCGCACCGCGCTGCCCGACGGCTCGCCCGCCCTTGCGGCGGTCGTCTGCGACGGCGTGTCCTCCGCGACCCGCCCCGACGACGCCTCCCTCGCCGCCTCACGAGCGGCGAGCGAGTCGCTGCTGGCCGCGCTGCCCCGGGGCACGCACCCGCAGCAGGCCATGCACGACGCGATCGTCGCCGCCGCGCAGGCGGTCGACGCGCTCGCCGGGGAGCCCGCGTCGGCCGGCCGGCACTCCGCCCACCAGAACGCGCCGGCCTGCACGTTCGTCGGCGCGGTGGTCGCCTCCGGGCTGCTGGTCGTCGGCTGGGTCGGCGACAGCCGCGCCTACTGGATCCCGGTGGACCGCGGCGCGCCCCCGGCCCGGCTCACCGAGGACGACTCGTGGGCCGCGCAGATGGTCTCCGCGGGCCTGATGTCCGAGGCGGAGGCGTACGCCGACGAGCGCGCCCACGCGATCACCGGCTGGCTCGGCGCGGACGCCTACGAACTGGAGCCGCACACCGCCTCCTTCAAGCCGGACCGGCCGGGAGTGGTCGTGGTGTGCACGGACGGGCTGTGGAACTACGCCGAGACGGCCCGGGAGATGGCCGAGGCCGTCCCCCTCGACGCCGACGTGCGCCCGCTGCACAGCGCCCGGGTCCTGGTCGGCCACGCCCTGGACGGCGGGGGCCACGACAACGTAACAGTGGCCGTCGTGCCGTTCCCGGCCGCGCCGCAGGGGGCAGGATCGGCCTGAGGGACGTACGCGGGGGCGCGTGACGGGAACCCCCGGCCGAGCCCTCAGCGCGGGGAAGCTCCGAGGGCCGGCGGGGGCCGGCCCGTTCACAGTCGTCGTCCCCGTTCACGGGGTCCAGAGGGGGATCTGGGACAGCATGGCGAATTTCTCGAAATCCAGCGTGCCGCAGTTCTCGGTGGACGTGTACCAGAACGAGTACCTGCCGGAGGGCGGCCAGGAGGTCAACTCGATCGTCACGGTCAGCGCGACCGGCGGCGGCACGATCGGCAGCGCGGTCGCGGCACCACACCTGTACACACCCGGGCAGGGGCCGTCCGCCGCGGTGGCGATCATGGTCGACTGCTCGGGTTCGATGGACTACCCGCCGACCAAGATGCGCAACGCCCGGGACGCCACGGCCGCCGCGATCGACACCCTGCGCGACGGCGTGCACTTCGCGGTGATCGGCGGCACGCACGTGGCCAAGGAGGTCTATCCGGGCGGCGGCCGGCTCGCGGTCGCCGACGCGACCACCCGCGACCAGGCCAAGCAGGCGCTGCGCAGGCTCAGCGCGGGCGGCGGCACGGCCATTGGCACCTGGCTGCGGCTGGCCGACCGGCTGCTGTCCTCGGCCGACGTCGCCATCCGGCACGGCATCCTGCTCACCGACGGCCGCAACGAGCACGAGTCGCCCGAGGACCTCCGGCGGACGCTCGACGCATGCGCGGGTCGCTTCACATGTGACGCGCGGGGCGTGGGCACCGACTGGGAAGTGAAAGAAGTCACACAGATCGCCTCCGCGCTGCTCGGCACCGCCGACATCGTCGCCGACCCGGCGGGCCTGGCCGCCGACTTCACGCGGATGATGGAGACGGCGATGGGCAAGGAGGTCGCGGACGTCTGGCTGCGGGTGTGGACGCCGGTGGGCACGACCATCAAGTTCGTCAAGCAAGTCGCCCCGGCCGTGGAGGAGTTGACCGACCGCCGGGCCGAGGCGGGGCCGCGCGCCGGGGACTATCCCACCGGATCCTGGGGGGACGAGTCCCGCGACTACCACCTCTGCGTGGAGGTGCCCGCGGCCGGCATCGGACAGGAGATGCTCGCCGCCCGGATCTCCCTGGTGGTGCCCCAACCGGATGGAACGGTGCAGAACCTCGGCGCCCAGGGCCTGGTACGGGCCGTGTGGACCGACGACATGACCGCCTCCACCTCGATCAATCCGCAGGTGGCCCACTACACCGGGCAGGCCGAACTGGCGCAGGCCATCCAGCAGGGCCTCGACCTTCGCAAAGCGGGCGATTTCGATGGAGCAACGGCCAAACTGGGCCGCGCTGTTCAGCTCGCCGGGGCCTCGGGGAACGCGGATACTGCGAAACTGCTTGCGAAGGTGGTGGACGTGGTCGACGCCGCGACGGGTACTGTGCGACTGAAAGCGAAGGTCGACGAGGCCGACGAGATGACTCTCGAGACCCGGTCCACCAAGACCGTTCGTGTGAAGAAGTGACGCGGGAAGACCGCGGAAGACAGCGAGCCCGGCCCCTCGGGGTTGGAGAAATCCGGCCGCACCGGCCGGAAAAGGAGAGGGGGAAGCGCCGACATGCCGACCTGCCCGAACGGACACCAGTCGGGTTCCGACGACTGGTGCGAGGTGTGCGGTCACCGCATGGCCGGTGCCGTGCCTCCGCCTCCCCCTCCGCCCCCGGTCGGGGGCTACGGCTTCCCGCCCGCGCCGGGGCCCGGCGGTCCCGGTCAGCCGGGTGCGCCCGGCGTGCCCGGTGGGCGCCCGCACCTGTCCGCCGTACCGGACCCCGAGCCGGAGCTCTGCCCGCAGTGCCGTACGCCCCGCGAGGGCGGCGCGCCGTTCTGCGAGGAGTGCCGGTGGAACTTCCTGACGAACACGGCGACCTCGTACACTCCGGCCGCGCCGCCGCCCGGCGCCGGTCCCGGCCCGCGTTTCCCGCAGCCGCCCGGCCCGGCCTTCGGCGGTGACACGTTCGAGTACCAGGGCTCCCGGCCGTCCCAGGTGAACCGGCCCGCCGAGCCGATCCCGCACGCCCCGCCCTTCGGCACCGAGCCCCCGGGCCGCCCCGGGCCGCCGAACTTCGGCACCGAGCCCCCCGGCCGCCCCGGCCCGCCGAACTTCGGCGGCGACCCGTCACGGCCGGTTCCGCCACCGCCCGGTGCCCCCGGAGCGCCCGGTGGTGCCCCGCAGGCGTTCCAGCAGCCCGGCCCGCCGGCTCCGCCCGGGTTCCCGCAGGAGACCGGCCGACCGCAGCACGGCGGTGACGACGACTGGGTGATCTCCCCGCCGTCGTCCACGGGCCCCTCCGGTCCGGGCGTCCCCGGCCGTCCCGGCCCCGGCCAGGCGGGCGGCTACGGCTACCCGCAGCCGGGTGCCACCCAGGCCCCGCCGGGACCGGCCTTCCCGCAGCAGCCGCAGCAGCCCGCGACCTGGACGGCGACGATCGGTCCGGACCGCGACTACTTCATGGCGATGATGCAGCGCTCCGGCCCCGAGGCCACGGGCCTGAACCTGCCCGCGTACTCGCCCGAGCAGCAGCGCACGCTCACCGGCAACCAGGTCACCATCGGCCGCCGCCGGCACTCCACCGGCGACACCCCCGACATCGACCTGTCGGTCCCGCCGGAGGACCCGGGCGTCTCCCACCAGCACGCGGTGCTGGTCCAGCAGCCCGACGGCAGCTGGGCGGTGGTCGACCAGAACTCGACCAACGGCACCACGGTCAACGGCTCGGAGGACCCCATCCAGCCCTTCGTGCCTGTCCCCCTCCAGGACGGCGACCGCGTGCACGTGGGCGCCTGGACGACGATCACGATCAGGCGCGGCTAGGGCCCACACGGATCACGTAAGGACCGGTGGCTCCAGGCTCTCTGCTGTGAAGCAGGTCCTAGGCCTCCGGTCCTCCGTCCGGCCGTCTGAGAGCATGGACGGGTGAATGAGATTCGGCGTGGCACGCTTCAGGAGCAGACCTTCTACGAGCAGGTCGGCGGCGAGGAGACCTTCCGTCGGCTGGTCCACCGTTTCTACGAGGGGGTGGCCGGGGATCCCGAGTTGCGGGCGATGTACCCCGAGGAGGATCTGGAACCGGCCGAGGAGCGGCTGAGGCTGTTCCTGATCCAGTACTGGGGCGGTCCGACGACGTACGGCGAGCGGCGCGGCCACCCGCGGCTGCGGATGCGGCACGCGCCCTTCCAGGTCGACCGGGCGGCGCACGACGCCTGGCTGCGGCACATGCGGGTGGCCGTCGACGAGCTCGGCCTGTCGCAGGAGCACGAGCAGACGTTGTGGAACTACCTGACGTACGCGGCGGCGTCGATGGTGAACACTCCCGACTGAGCCGCCGCGCAGGCACCTGAGTACCGGATTCCGGTCGTCCGGCGCCGGATTCCGATCACGATCCGGTCAAGCTCGGCCCATGAACGCTTACCCGCGCCGCGCTCCCTCTGACAACATCACCGAAAAGGTCTGGACAACGGCAGGGGGAGCCGGGTGGCGGGGTTCACGGGATTCGTCCTGCTGCGAGCGCGGGCGCACCGGCTGCTGCTGGCCGCCGCGTTGCTCACGGTCCTGCTGACCACGGCGGTCCTGGCGACGCTCACCGCCTACTCCGGCGCGATCGGCGACGCGGCGCTGCGCCACTCCCTGCGGGACCCGCGCAACGCCGCCGACGCCTCCTTGGTCGTCCGCGGCGACACACCGCCCGAGAAGCGCGCGGCCGCCGACGCCGCCGTACGCGAGCAGACCCGCAAGGCCTTTGACGGGCTGCCGGTCACCGTGCGCACCCTGGTGCGCTCCGGCCCCTACGGCCTGCCCCTGTCCCTGCGGCCCCCGGCAGAGCGCTCCGGCGACCCGGACCTGACCTACTTCGCGGCGATGGACCCCACCCAGGTGCGGCTCGTCTCCGGACGCCTCCCCGGCGCGACGGCGACGCGCGACGTCGAGGTCGCGCTGCCGCAGACCGCCGCGCAGCGCCTCGGGCTGAAGCCCGGCGCCCGGCTCACCCTCACCGACCGCCTCGGCGGCCGGAAGGCCCAGGTGCGGATCACCGGGCTCTACCGCCCCGTCAGCGCCGACGCACCGTACTGGCGGCTGGACGAACTGGGCGGTCGCGGCGTCCGCAAGGTCAGCTTCACGATGTACGGGCCGCTGCTGACCGACCCCGCCGTCGTCACCGGCGGCAGGGTGAGCGCGGGACAGACCGCGTGGCAGGCGTCGGCGGACTTCTCCACGCTGACGACCGGGCGGATCGGGACACTGCGCGACGCGGCGCGCGAGAGTGCCGCGTCCCTGCGGAAGTCCACGGCGGTGAGCGGCGCACCGGAGGTCACGTCCTCGCTGCCCGCCGTCCTCGACCGGATCGACCGCTCCCTGCTCGTGGCCCGCTCCACCCTGCTGATCGCCGTGCTCCAGCTGGCGTTGCTCGCCGGCTACGCGCTGCTGCTGGTGGCCCGGCTGCTGAGCACCGAACGCGGCGGGGAGACCCGCCTGCTGCGGGCCCGCGGCGGCTCCCGAGCCCGGATCGCGGGCCTCGCCGCCACAGAGGCGCTGCTGCTCGCCGTGCCCGCGGCGGCCTGCGCGCCGCTGCTGGCGGGACCGCTGACCGGACTGCTGGCCGGGCAGGGCGCCCTGGCCCGGATCGGACTGCACCCGGACGTCTCCGCGGCCGGGCGGCCCGGGGTCTGGCTGGTGGCGGCGGCCGTGGCGCTGGGCTGCGCGATGGCGGTGACGCTGCCCGCGCTGACCTCGTCATTCACGACCGGCTCGCGGGCCCGTGCGCTGCCCGCGCCGCTGCGCGCCGGCGCGGACGTGGGACTGCTGGCGGTGGCCGGTGTGGCGTACTGGCAGCTGAACCGGCAGCCCTCCGGCGCGGTCGGCGGCGATCTCACGGGCACGCTCGGCATCGACCCGCTGCTGGTCACCGCGCCCGCGCTGGCCCTGCTGGCCGGAACGGTGCTCACCCTGCGGCTGCTGCCGCCGGTGGCCCGGCTGGCCGAGCGCCGCGCGACCGGAGGCCGCGGACTGCCGGCCGCGCTGGCGGGCTGGCAGTTCAGCCGCCGCCCGATGCGCGGGGCCGGTCCGGTGCTGCTGCTCGTACTCGCCATCGCGCTGGGCATGCTGGCGATCGGTCAGGGCGCTTCCTGGGACCGCTCGCAGGACGACCAGGCCGACTTCCAGGCGGGTGCGCCGGTGCGCGTACTGGCCGCCGGGGAGGGAGACCTCGGCCGCACCGAGCGGTACGCGGCCCTCCCCCACGTGAGCGCCGCCGCTCCCGCGGTCCGCACCACGCTGTCGCTGTCCGGCAACCGCAACGCGACCGTGCTCGCGCTGGACACCGCGAACGCGGCGGACACGATGCTGATGCGCCCCGACCTGGTGTCGGATCCCGTACGGCCGCTGCTGGCGGGGCTCGCGCCCAAGAGCCCGACGGCGGGTCTGAAGGTGCCCGCCGGGACGGCCCGTCTGCGGCTGACCACCGCCATCCGCGGCGCCGGAGCCGGGAGTTCGGCGGACGTGGGGGCCACCGTCGAGGACCGCTACGGAGTCCCGTACCGGATGCCGCTCGGCGCGCTGCCCGCCGACGGCCACTCCCACCCGCTGGACCTGGATCTCCCCGCCACCGCGGGCCCCCTCGTCCTGACCGGCCTGGACGTGACCCTGTCCCAGCCCGTCGGCCACAACGAGCGGCACCGCCTCACCGTCTCCGAGGCGACCGCGACCGCCGCCGACGGGACAGAGCGGCACCTGAGCCTGCCGACGACCTGGAAGGCGACCTCGGCCGGCACCGGCTCCGACCCCTCCCCCTTCGACACGCCGGGCGCACCCTCCGTGACGTCCTCCCGCCCGCTGACCGTCACCTACAGCACCGGCTACGTGCCGCGCGACCAGCCCTGGGCGACGGGCACGCTGACCCTGCGGCTCCAGGTCGCACAGCCCGCGCAGCCAGAGATCACGGCCCTGGCGACCGACCGCTTCCTGGCCTCCACGGGCGCCCGTGCAGGGCAGCGGCTGGACGTGACGTTCGGCGGCCAGAACGTTCCGGTCCGGATCGTCAGCGCGGTACGGGAACTGCCGACCATGGCCGGTGCCGACCAGGCCGGTGCCACGGCACACGACGGCGGAGGCGTGCTGATGGATCTGCGGTCGGTGAACCGGCTGCTCCAGGCACGCCACGGCGAGAGTGTGGTGCCCACCGAGTGGTGGCTGCGCACCGACGACGGCCAGGCGGCGCGTGTGGCCGCGGCCCTGCGGGCCCAGCCCGACATCGCCCCGGCGCAGGTGATCGTGCGGGAGGAGATCGCCGCCCAACTGCGCGACGACCCGTTCGGCGCCGGACCCGCGGCCGCCTTCACCGCCGCGGCCGTGGTCGCCGCGGCGCTGGCCGCGGTCGGTTTCGCGGTGAGCGCGGCCGGAGCGCTCAGGGAGCGGGACGCCGAGTTCGCCGTGCTGCGCGCCCTGGGCGCCCCGCGCCGCCAGTTGGCGCGGACGCTGGCCGCCGAGCAGAGCGTGCTGCTGGCCCTGGCGCTGGCGGTCGGCGTGGCCCTGGGCACCGTGCTGACACGGGCCGTGATCCCGCTGATCGTGCTGACCGGGCAGGCCACGAAACCTTTGCCGACCGTCCTGGTCGAACTGCCGGTCGCCCGGGTGGCCGTGCTGCTGGCGGCCGTCGCCGCCGCGCCGCTCGTCGTCACGGCGGTACTGACCCTGCGCCGGCCCGACCCGGCGCTGTCCCTTCGAGACCGCGGAGGTGAGTGAGCTGAACGCCGTCACTCCCGCCTGGGTCCGGGTACGCCTGCGCACCGCGCCGGGTGCCGCGGCCGCCCTCGCCCTGCTGGTCGCGCTGACCGCGTGCCTGGCGGCCGCGTTCCCGCGCGCGGTCGACCGGTACGAGGACGCCGGCCTGGTCCGGGCCGTCGACCGGGCGACCCCGAAGCGCACCACCCTGCTGATGTACGCCCCGCAACCCGGCCTCCAGTTCGCCCAGCGGGAACGGGAAAAGGCGCTGCTCCCGCCCGTCATGGGCCGACAGCACGCCGCCGTCCTCGGCGCCGTCGGGCGGCCGCTCGCCGCCGACCCCGGCCGGTCGGCGTACGGGGTGCTGACCGGCACCGACCTCCCCGTCCCCGACCCCTGGCTCCCGCGGCCCAACGGGCTGCCCCCGCAGGTCCGCCTGGTCGCGCAGAGCGGACTGGCCGCGCACTCCTCGGTGCGCACGGGCCGGCTGCCGCGGGCGAACGGCGAAGTGACGGCGGCGACCGCGCAGGTGGAGGCCGCCGTGACCGCCGAGACGGCCAGGAGCCTGCACATCGAGGTCGGCTCCGTCATCCACGTACCCGCCGCGTCCCGGCCCCCGCTGGCCGTGCGGATCACCGGCATCCTGACGCCGCGTGAGCGCGACGGCGCGTACTGGGCGACGCAGCCCCTGATGCGCACCCCGGCGCTGGTCCCCGTGAACCCGACCGACCCCCTCTCGGAGAAGTGCTGGCTCGGCGCCCTGCTGCTCCCGCCCGAGGCGGCCCCCGCCATGCTGGGCACCGACGGACATCCGATCCGGTACTGGCAGGTGGCACCCGACACCGGCGCCCTGCACGCCCACGACCTCGACGGCCTGAAGTCCTCCGTCGCAGCCCTGAAGTCCGGGCCGGGCCTGGTACAGGTGCGCACGGCCACCGACCCGGCCGCGCAGGTCAGCACCGACCTCGACGACGTGCTCGTCTCCTACGGCCACCTCAGGTCCGGTGTCGGCCCGCTGGTCGCGGTCGCCGCCTTCGGCAGCGCGACCGTCGCCCTCGTCGTCCTGCTGATGGCCGGGGGCCTGGCCGCCGACCGCCGCCGCTCCGAACTCACCCTGCTGCGCGCCCGCGGCGCCTCCCTGACCGGCCTGGCCGGCCGGCTGTTCGCCGAGACGGCGGTGGTCGCCGTGCCCGCTGGGGCGCTCGGGCTCGGTGCGGCCCTGCTCGCCGTCCCCGGGGGCCGCCCGGGCCAGGCAGTCCTCGCGGCCGCGGTGGTCACCGCCGTCGCCTGTGCCGCGCTGCCCGTGCGCGCGCTGGTCGCGCACCGCGCGGTCAGCGTCCACGGACCGCGCGAGGACACGGTGTCCGTACGTCCCTCCCGGCGCCGTACGGTCGCCGAGCTGACGCTGCTGGTGATCGCGGCGGGAGCGGTGGAGGCGCTGCGGCGGCACGGGGTCTCGGGGCCCTCGGAGGGTGCCGGCGCCTCGGACGGGTCCGGAGACCAACTGGTGTCCCTGGCCCCCGTGCTGGTGGGCGTGATCGCGGCCCTGGTGCTGGTCCGCCTGTACCCGCTGCCGCTGCGCTGGCTGATGCGTCCGGCCGACCGGCTGCGCGGGGCGGTGGGCCATCTGTCCCTGGCCCGCGCGGGCCGTTCCTCCGTCTCGGCGGTGCTGCCCCTGCTGGCGCTGCTGACGGCGCTCACCACCGCCGCCTTCGGCGGTTCGGTACTGGCGGGCGTGGCCGACGCCCGCGACCAGGCGGCCCTCCTCGCCGTCGGCGCCGACGGGCGCGTCGAGGACACCGGCGCGCTGCCGGCCGGCTTGGCCGACCGGGTGCGCCGGACACCGGGCGTGCGGGGGCTCACCGAGGTGAGCGTCGACTCCCTGGCCAAGGCGGGAACGGACCTGACCCGGGTGTCCCTGGCGGGCGTCGACCCGGCGTCCTACGCCTCCCTGGCCAGGAGCACCGGCCTCGGCGTCTTCCCCGAGCAGCAACTGCGGCGGCCGGCCGACGGCGCCCGGGCCCCGCTGCCGGCACTGGCCTCCCCCTCCATCGCCGAGACGTTCGGCAGGCAGCCGTTCAGCGTGATGCTGGGCGACGGGACCGACGTCACCGTCCGGATCGTCACCGTCCGGGACCGGACCCCGGCCGTGGTAGGCACCAGCTTCCTGGTCGTGGACCGGGCCGGGCTGAGCCGCGAGACGACCCGTACGAACACACTGCTCCTGACCGGCGGCCACCCGGACGCCGGCGCCCTGCGCCGGACGGTGGGCAAGTCGGTGTCCGTGCACCTGCGTTCCGAGGAGCGGGCCCAGTACGTCGACTCGCCCCTCCAGTCCGGCGCCGAGCGCGTCTACGCGGTGGCGGTGGCCGCCGGTGCCGGCTACGCCGTCCTGGCCCTGCTGCTCGCCCTGCTGCGCGCCGCCCCCGAGCGTGCCGCGCTCCTCGCCCGCCTGCGCACCATGGGCCTCACTCGCGCGCAGGGCCGCCGTCTGCTCGTCCTGGAGTCCCTGCCCCAGGCGCTGCTCGCCGCGGCGGGCGGAGCGCTGGCGGGCTGGGCGACCGTCCTGCTGCTCTCCCCCGGCATCGACCTGACGGCCATCGCGCTGCCGTCGACGACGGCGTCCGCCGGCGGGAACGCGCTGCGGACGGACCCGCTCTCGCTGGCCCTGCCGGCGGCGGCGGTGCTGCTGCTGACCGTGGGGATCGCCGTGAGCCAGGCGTGGTGGACGGGACGCAGGGGATCGGTACGGGAGTTGAGAGCGGGGGACGCGAGATGAACCGACCGGACCGCCACAGCCGCCGTAGCCGCCGTAGCCGCCGCGCAGGAGAGCCCCGATGACGACGAACCCCACCCTGGCCGACCTGGCCGAGCGCGCCACCGCGAACCGCACCCGCCCGGCCTACGGCCACGACGCGCTGATCAGCTGCGACCGCCTGGTCCGCATCTTCACCGCCGACGGCGTGGAGGTCCAGGCCCTCCAGGGCCTGGACCTGCTGGTCCGCGAGGGCGAGCTGATGGCCCTCGTCGGCGCCTCCGGCAGCGGCAAGTCCACCCTGATGAACATCCTCGCCGGGCTGGACACTCCCACGGCGGGCGCGGCCCGGGTAGCGGGCCACGACCTGCTCGCCATGACCGCGAAGGACCGCCTGCGCTACCGCCGCGAGGTCGTCGGCTTCGTCTGGCAGCAGACCTCCCGCAACCTGCTGCCCTACCTGACGGCGGCGCAGAACGTCGCCCTGCCCATGCAGTTGTCCGGCGCCCGAGGGCGAAGCCGCCGCGCCAAGGCCGAACGCGCGGTGGAACTCCTGGAGTTGCTGGAGGTGGGCCACTGCCGCGACCACCGCCCGCACCAGATGTCGGGCGGCCAGCAGCAGCGCGTGGCGATCGCGGTGGCCCTCGCCAACAACCCCGCGGTGCTGCTCGCCGACGAGCCCACCGGCGAACTGGACTCCCACACCGGCGAGCAGGTCTTCGCCGCCTTCCGCACCGCCAACGAGCATCTGGGCACGACGATCGTCATCGTCACCCACGACCAGGCGGTGGCCGGTGAGGTCCGCCGCACGGTCGCCATCCGCGACGGCCGCACCTCCAGCGAGGTGCTGCGCCGCAGCGAGGTGGACGCGGCGACCGGCGACGAGAAGCTGGTGAGCCGCGAGTACGCCATGCTCGACCGGGCCGGCCGTCTGCAACTGCCGGCCGAGTACACCCAGGCCCTGGGGATGCGCGACCGGGTGGCGCTGGAGCTGGAGCCCGACCACATCGCGGTGCGGCCGGACGACAGCGAGGGAAGCTGAGCCGCCGCGGTCAGCGGACGCTGACGTCCAGGGAGCCGAGTCCGGCCTCCGCCCGCCGTACCGCGATCGAACCGTAGGGGGTTCGCAGCCGCAGCCACGTCCCCGACGACAGCAGCGCGAGGTCCTCCTCGCCGGAGGCCGCCGGGGGCCTCGCGGAGTCCCCCTCGCCGACGGCGGCGGGGGGCCTGAGGAACCGCAGCGACTGTGCCGCGTGCACGGCCCGCACGGGCAGTTGGGTCTCGCCGACCAGCCGGGACCAGATCTCCCGCCCGATCCGGTCGAGTTCGGCGCGTGTGCGGTGCTCCTGCGCCAACTCCCGCGTACGGGAGCGGAACTCGGCGACCGCGGCGGCCACCGTCGCGCCCAGGACACCGGCCGGGGGCAGCCCCGGCTCCGTCCGCCAGCCGCCGCGCGGCGGCAGCACGCCGGCCCACGGCGGCCCGGTCACCGCCGCCGGGACCGCGGCCGTGGCCGCCGACTCGTCGACGGACTCCAGCAGTTCACCGGCGGAGACGGTCACGTCGAGCGTGGCGTCGGGCTCGCCGCGGTACGGCTCGGCGAGCCGCACCGCACGCACGGCCAGCACCTCGAAGGACGCCGGCCGTCCGAAGACGGCGAGCGCCGTGCCCGTCGCCTGGAGGCGCACCGCGGCCGAACGGTCGTAGTGCAGCAGCCGGGAGAGGAAGGCGGCGAGGTCGGCCGCCTCCGTCTCGTCGGCGAGGTGGAGGACCGTCATGCGGCGACGGCCTCCTCCTTGTCGCCCGCGTCCGCGGCGTCGTCACCGGTGCCGGCGTCGTCGGTGTACTCCTGGAGGAACTCGCGCTCCTCCACGGTGATCCGGCGCGGACGCTGCGCCTCGAAGTCGAACGGCACGATCACCGTCGAGGCCCGGACGTAGACCTGGTCGCCGTCCTTGACCTCATAGGTGAGGGTGAAGGACGCCGCCTTGATCTCGGTGACCCACAGCTCGATGTCCACCGGCGCGTGCCGGTGGACGAGCTGGCGCTTGTAGTCGATCTCGTGGCGCGCCACCACGGACCCCTGCTTGAACTCCTTGTCCGGGCGGAACAGGAAATCGATGCGTGCCTCCTCCAGGTAACGGAGGAACACCACGTTGTTGACGTGGCCGTACGCGTCCATGTCCGCCCAGCGCAGCGGGCAGCGGTAGATGTGGCGCATCTGCTTCGATCAGCCCCGGGTCAGCTTCTTGTAGGTGGCGCGGTGCGGCCGGGCGGCGTCCGGGCCGAGTCGCTCGATCTTGTTCTTCTCGTACGACTCGAAGTTGCCCTCGAACCAGAACCACTTGGAGTCGCCCTCGTAGGCGAGGATGTGCGTCGCCACGCGGTCCAGGAACCACCGGTCGTGGGAGACGACGACGGCGCAGCCGGGGAACTCGAGGAGCGCGTTCTCCAGGCTGGACAGGGTCTCGACGTCGAGGTCGTTGGTCGGCTCGTCGAGGAGCAGCAGGTTGCCGCCCAGCTTCAGGGTGAGCGCCAGGTTGAGGCGGTTGCGCTCACCGCCGGAGAGCACGCCGGCGGGCTTCTGCTGGTCCGGGCCCTTGAAGCCGAACGCGGACACATACGCCCGGGACGGCATCTCGACCTGGCCGACGTTGATGTAGTCCAGCTCGTCGGAGACGACGGCCCACAGCGTCTTCTTCGGGTCGATGTTCGCGCGGCTCTGATCGACGTAGGAGATCTTGACGGTCTCGCCGACCTTGATGCTGCCGGAGTCCGGCTGCTCCAGGCCCTGGATCATCTTGAACAGCGTGGTCTTGCCCGCGCCGTTCGGGCCGATGACGCCGACGATGCCGTTGCGGGGCAGCGTGAAGGAGAGGTCGTCGATGAGGACCTTCTCGCCGAAGGCCTTGTTGAGGTTGTTGACCTCGACGACGACGCTGCCCAGGCGCGGGCCCGGCGGGATCTGGATCTCCTCGAAGTCCAGCTTCCGCATCTTCTCGGCCTCGGCGGCCATCTCCTCGTAGCGGGCCAGACGCGCCTTGGACTTGGCCTGCCGCCCCTTGGCGTTCGACCGCACCCACTCGAGCTCTTCCTTGAGCCGCTTCTGCCGCTTGGCGTCCTTCTGGCCCTCGACCTTCAGACGGGCGGCCTTCGTCTCCAGGTACTTGGAGTAGTTGCCCTCGTAGCCGTGCAGCCGGCCGCGGTCCACCTCGCAGATCCAGCCGGCCACGTTGTCCAGGAAGTACCGGTCGTGGGTGACGGCCACGACGGTGCCCTCGTACTTGGCGAGGTGCTGCTCCAACCAGTTCACCGACTCGGCGTCGAGGTGGTTGGTGGGCTCGTCGAGGAGCAGCAGGTCGGGCTGCTCGAGCAGCAGCTTGCACAGCGCGACACGGCGGCGCTCACCACCGGAGAGGGTGGTGACGGGCCAGTCGCCGGGCGGGCAGCCCAGGGCGTCCATGGCCTGCTCGAGCTGGGCGTCGAGGTCCCACGCGTTGGCGTGGTCGAGCTCCTCCTGGAGCTTGCCCATCTCCTCCAGCAGCGCGTCCGAGTAGTCGGTGGCCATCTGCTCGGCGATCTCGTTGAACCGGTCGAGCTTGCCCTTGATCTCGGCCACGCCCTCCTGGACGTTCTCCAGGACCGTCTTCTCCTCGGTCAGCGGGGGCTCCTGCAGCAGGATGCCGACGCTGTAGCCGGGCGACAGGTACGCGTCACCGTTGGACGGCTGCTCCAGCCCCGCCATGATCTTCAGCACGGTCGACTTACCGGCGCCGTTCGGGCCGACGACGCCGATCTTGGCACCCGGAAGGAAGTTCAGGGTGACGTCGTCGAGAATCACCTTGTCGCCGTGCGCCTTGCGCGCCTTGCGCATGGTGTAAATGAACTCAGCCAAGAGAAACCGTCCGGCAGCTTGAAATCAGGCAGTGGGCAGATACACCCCATCTTGCCGTACCGCCACCCCTACGCGGAAACCCATCTGGTCCGGGTCCTCTGACCTGGGGTTTCACTGGTGGCGACGGTGGCTCGACTGTCACTGTCGGTCGCCGTTGGTCGGCCTCGGGCGCCCTCGCACGGCCCAGAGACGGCCCAGCCCTACATGTTCAGAGGGGGGCGTCCTTGCCCAGCGAGCGACCCAGGGCGCTGATCACTCGGCCCAGCCGCTCATTGGCTTCGTGAGGCAGCGCCGGGATGGGCGCGCCGGCAGCAAGGTGCTCGCCCACTAACCAGAGCACCTCGTACAGGTCCTCGGCGCTGGTGCGGTCCAGGCGCAGAACAATGTCATCGGTCATAGCGGCAAGCCACTGAACATGATCGGGCGATGTCGGGTGATTGCCTGACAGGTGAGGGATGGGTCCGGTAGATGTGTGTGCGTGAATGACTCCACGCCCGAGGACGGCGAGCCCACCTCCTTCGTCGAGAAGACGAAGAACCTGTACGGGAAGCACAAGGGGAAGATCCTCGCCGCCGGCACCGCCCTGGGCGGCGTGGCCCTGGCCGTCGTTGTCGTGGTCGCCAGGAAGGCCATGGAACAGAACGCCACCGAGGAGGCCGAGGACATCGGGTCGGTCGCCGACCCCGCGGCCGTGGACGAGCGACGGAAAACCCCCGTCAAGCACCAGGTAGTCGAGCATACGAGGACCCTTGCTGACGGGCGCGTTGTTCCCGTTGCGGGTTACGAGCGGGGCGGCTCCTCGGATGACGAGGATGAGGACGAGGACCCCGGCGAAGCCGCAGCCTGAGCGCCTGGGGGAAAGGCACCGCGGCCTGTCGCTCAGGCGAACGCCGGTCTCCTGCGGTCGCGGGGCGATCCGTAGCGGTGCAGTGTGGAAGGCGTGGGCTCCGGGCAGGGACGTGTGGGTCTTGGGCAGCCGTGGCAGCCGTGGCAGCCGAGCCACCTGCTGCTACTGATCCCTGTTGTGCTCATTGTTGTGATCACTGCCGCGGACATCGCGACTGGGCCAAATATCGTTCTCGGCCCCCTGCTGGTGGTCGCGCCCACGCTCACCGCGTGGTTCGCGGGCCCCTGGATGACGGCCGGTATCGGCGTCCTGGCCATGGCGGGCGAGGCGATCAGCGGCTGGCGCACCGGAACGCTGTCTTCGCGGAACGTCGTGGTGGAGGTGATCGCTATCGCGGTGATCACCTCGTTGATCGTGGTCCTGTGTGCGGTGCGCGACCGGCACGCACGCCAGATGGCCAGGGTCCGATCGGTCGCCAAGGCCGCCCAGCAGGTGGTGATGTGGCCGCTGCCGAGCCGGCTCGGCCCGCTGCGGCTCGCCTGTGTTTATCTGGCTTCCGAGGAGGAGGCCGAGATAGGCGGCGACCTGTATGCCGCCGTCCGCATCGGCAGCGCGGCCCGCGTGATGATCGGCGACGTGCGGGGCAAGGGCCTGCCCGCCCTGGGCGAGGCCGCCCTCCTGCTCGGCGCCTTCCGCGAGGCCGCCCACCAGCACACCTCCCTGCCCGACCTGGCCGCTGCCCTGGAACGGAGCATGACCCGCTACCTTCCCGACCTCGAACCGGAGGACGAGGTGGGAGAACGCTTCGTGACCGCTCTTCTGGTCGAGATCGCCGACGCCGAGCCCCTGGTCCGCATGACCAGCTGCGGCCACCCGGCACCCCTGCTGCTGGGCCCGGACAACACCGTCACTGTTCCCCGCCTCCACCCCGCGCCCCCACTCGGCGTCGGCGTCGCGGATCCCGACAACCACGCTGTCGATGTCCTGCCCTTCGGCCCAGGGGACACGCTGCTCCTGTACACCGACGGTGTCATCGAAGCCCGTGACCACAACGGCGTCTTCTACCCGCTCGCGGAACGCGCAGCCCAGTGGACCGACCACCCTCCAGAGGCACTGCTCCACAGCATCGAACGCGACCTGCTCGCCCACACCGGCGGACGCTTCGGCGACGACGTCGCTCTCCTCGCCATCCACCGGGCCCCCATCCCCCACCCCGGCAGCCACCTTCAGCACGTCCAGCGCGGACACGCCGGCGTCAGCGGGCAGTAGGCGAGGATGCCTTGCTCCTCCGGCTGGCGCCTTCTCATCGGAGGCGGACATCGGGCACGGTGTTGTGGAAGCGGGGA
>NZ_JBSGBZ010000032.1:0-89264 GCF_053601495.1 Streptomyces sp. NPDC004721 | reverse complement strand
GGCCCCGGCCTGGAACCAGCAGCCGCCGCGCGCGGCCAGAGCCGGCGGCTTGGGGACCTCCGTCATGCCGAGGACACCGGCGTAGTACGCCCGCACCGAAAGCGCCGTGACCCGGGCCGTTCAGCACGGGGGCGAGGCGCAGCACGGAGCCCCGGAACCGGCGCAGGGGTCCCGGGGCCCGATCAAGGGGCAGGTGGGCGAGCCCACCCGGCGCGGTTCTCACACGCGCCGCAGCACCGCCACCACCTTGCCGAGGATGGTCGCGTCGTCGCCCGGGATCGGCTCGTACGCCGCGTTGTGCGGGAGGAGCCAGACGTGCCCGTCCTCGCGCTTGAAGCGCTTGACGGTGGCCTCGCCGTCGATCATTGCGGCCACGATGTCGCCGTTCTCGGCGACCTGCTGGCGGCGGACGGTGACCCAGTCGCCGTCGCAGATCGCGGCCTCGATCATCGAGTCACCGACGACCTTGAGGACGAACAGCTCTCCGTCACCGACCAGTTGCCGGGGGAGGGGGAAGACGTCCTCGACCGACTCCTCGGCGAGGATGGGGCCACCGGCCGCGATCCGGCCGACCAGAGGGACGTAGGAGGCGGCAGGCTTGCCCACCGTGTCCGTCGGCTGCAACGCGGAGGCCTGGTCCGAGCCGCGGACCTCGTAAGCGCGCGGACGGTGCGGATCACGTCGCAGGAAACCCTTGCGCTCGAGCGCCATCAGCTGGTGTGCGACCGAGGAGGTGCTGGAGAGGCCGACCGCCTGCCCGATCTCCCGCATGGACGGCGGGTAGCCGCGCCGCTGCACGGAGTCCCTGATGACCTCGATCACCCGGCGCTGACGGTCGGTGAGGCCCGAGCTGTCGGCCCGGATGCCCGGAGGTCGGCCCGGCAGGGAGCGCTTGTGCCCCTCGGGATTCGTGGCTTCGTTCATCGCATGCACCGGCTCGAGTCGGCCCTGGGAGCGGTCCTGGGCAGTGATGGTGGCACTGTCTGCGGTGGTGGTCACGTCGGCCCCTCTCGATGGTCTCCCTCCGGCACAACGGTAGTTGCTTTCGAAAGGTTGCGCCAAACACACGTTCGAGTGAAAAAACGCCGACAGCCGGACTTGTTTGCGTTTCTGGGTGTATAGGCAACGCGGTGCCCGGCTGGCAAAAGGGTTCATTGTTGTACTCTTCACCGCCGGGACGGCGACCTCGTGGGTTGCCGCCCCAGTCTGCCATCCGGTGTCCCGTCAGCCGGGTGCCGCCTCCCGTCTGCCCGGGAGTGCCACGCGTCCTCCGTGCGGCGCTCACGGTATCTCCGTAAGCTCCCCGGCGGGCGCGGGCGCCGCCGGTGTGTCGCCCGTGGCGGCTTCGGCGCACGCCGCGCGGCCATATCCGCGCGACACGCGCGCATCGCCTGCCCGTATGGAGTCAATCCCCACATGTAGTGGTTGGATAGCTATAGCGGCCCACAGATTGTGTTCCCCCCGGTCTTCGGGCCGCCGTTCATCGCCTATGCTTGTGGCTGCTTCGCGGGGCCCGTGGGTCTGGTGAGGCCATTGAGTCTGCTGTGAGGAGGGTTGGGGTCCATGCACTGCCCCTTCTGCAGGCACCCCGACAGCCGCGTGGTCGACAGTCGTACGACGGACGACGGCACGTCCATCCGCAGGCGCCGCCAGTGCCCTGACTGCTCCCGTCGGTTCACGACAGTGGAGACGTGCTCGCTCATGGTGGTCAAGCGGTCCGGAGTCACCGAGTCCTTCAGCCGGATCAAGGTCATCAACGGCGTGCGCAAGGCATGCCAGGGGCGGCCCGTGACCGAGGACGCGCTCGCCCAGCTGGGCCAGCGGGTCGAGGAGGCGGTGCGCGCCAGCGGGAGCGCCGAGGTGGCCGCTCATGACGTGGGGCTCGCCATACTCGGCCCGCTGAAGGAGCTCGACCTCGTCGCCTATCTGCGGTTCGCGTCCGTCTACCGGGCGTTCGACTCGCTGGAGGACTTCGAGTCCGCCATCGCGGAACTCAGGGAAGGAACGGGACACCCCGCCGCGCAGGACGGCGACGGCGCTTGTGAGGGGTGCCAGGAAGACGGCCGCGGGCGCGGCGGGACGGCTGAGGTCCCCCTGCCCGCAGGCACCGCCGACTGAGCAGCGGGCCGGTCCGGACGGCATGTCCGGACCCGGCTCAGCGGCGGTGAGGAAGACCTGTCGCGGGCGGCAGCGAGGGTGCCCGCGGCACCAGACAGAACACCGTGCTCCGGAACATAGGGGCACTTCAGGGCGTTTACGCCCGTACAGGGAGGCGGCATGACAGAGACGGCGAGCGGTCCGGCACGAGGTTCCCGAGCCAAGGGCGCCAAGGCCAGCAAGGGGCTGCGTATCGAGCGCATCCACACCACCCCCGGCGTGCACCCTTACGACGAGGTGGCCTGGGAGCGCCGTGACGTCGTCATGACCAACTGGCGCGACGGCTCGGTGAACTTCGAGCAGCGTGGCGTCGAGTTCCCCGACTTCTGGTCGGTGAACGCGGTCAACATCGTCACCAGCAAGTACTTCCGCGGTGCCGTAGGCACCCCGCAGCGCGAGACCAGCCTCAAGCAGCTGATCGACCGCATCGTGAAGACATACCGGAAGGCCGGCGAGGACAACAAGTACTTCGCCTCGCCCGCCGACGCCGAGATCTTCGAGCACGAGCTGGCCTACGCCCTCCTGCACCAGATCTTCAGCTTCAACAGCCCCGTCTGGTTCAACGTCGGCACCAAGCAGCCCCAGCAGGTCTCCGCCTGCTTCATCCTGTCCGTCGACGACTCCATGGAGTCGATCCTCGACTGGTACAAGGAAGAGGGCATGATCTTCAAGGGTGGCTCGGGCGCCGGCCTGAACCTCTCCCGCATCCGCTCCTCCAAGGAGCTGCTCTCCTCCGGCGGCAACGCCTCCGGGCCCGTCTCCTTCATGCGCGGTGCCGACGCCTCCGCCGGCACCATCAAGTCCGGCGGCGCCACCCGCCGTGCGGCCAAGATGGTCATCCTCGACGTCGACCACCCCGACATCGAGGACTTCATCCAGACCAAGGTCAAGGAGGAGGAGAAGATCCGCGCCCTGCGCGACGCGGGCTTCGACATGGACCTCGGTGGCGATGACATCACCTCCGTCCAGTACCAGAACGCCAACAACTCGGTCCGTGTGAACGACACGTTCATGAAGGCGGTCGAGCAGGGCGGGACGTTCGGCCTGCGCGCGCGGATGACCGGCGAGGTCATCGAGCAGGTCGACGCCAAGGACCTGTTCCGGAAGATGGCCGAGGCCGCCTGGGCCTGCGCCGACCCGGGCATCCAGTACGACGACACGATCAACCACTGGCACACCTGCCCGGAGTCCGGCCGTATCAACGGCTCGAACCCCTGCAGCGAGTACATGCACCTGGACAACACGTCCTGCAACCTCGCCTCGCTGAACCTGATGAAGTTCCTCAAGGACGACGGCAAGGGCAACCAGTCCTTCCAGGTCGAGCGCTTCGCCCAGGTCGTCGAGCTGGTCATCACGGCGATGGACATCTCCATCTGCTTCGCGGACTTCCCGACTCAGAAGATCGGCGAGAACACGCGCGCGTTCCGCCAGCTCGGCATCGGCTACGCCAACCTCGGCGCGCTGCTGATGGCGACGGGCCACGCCTACGACTCCGACGGCGGTCGTGCCCTCGCCGGTGCCATCACCTCCCTGATGACCGGTACCGCCTACAAGCGCTCGGCCGAGCTCGCCGCGGTCGTCGGCCCGTACGACGGCTACGCCCGCAACGCCCAGCCGCACCTGCGGGTGATGAAGCAGCACGCCGACGCCAACACCACGGCCGTCCGCATGGACGACCTGGACACGCCGGTCTGGGCCGCCGCCACGGAGGCCTGGCAGGACGTGCTGCGGCTCGGCGAGAAGAACGGCTTCCGCAACTCCCAGGCGTCCGTCCTCGCGCCCACCGGCACCATCGGCCTGGCCATGTCCTGCGACACCACGGGCGTCGAGCCCGACCTCGCGCTGGTCAAGTTCAAGAAGCTGGTCGGCGGCGGCTCGATGCAGATCGTCAACGGCACCGTCCCGCAGGCCCTGCGCCGCCTGGGCTACCAGGAGGAGCAGATCGAGGCGGTCGTCGCCCACATCGCCGAGAACGGCAACGTGATCGACGCCCCCGGCCTCAAGCACGAGCACTACGAGGTGTTCGACTGCGCCATGGGCGAGCGCGCCATCTCCCCGATGGGCCACGTCCGCATGATGGCCGCGATCCAGCCGTGGATCTCCGGCGCCATCTCCAAGACGGTCAACATGCCGGAGTCGGCGACCGTCGAAGAGGTCGAGGAGATCTACTTCGAGGCGTGGAAGCTGGGCGTCAAGGCGCTCGCCATCTACCGCGACAACTGCAAGGTCGGCCAGCCGCTCTCCGCCAAGAAGAAGGAGGACGAGAAGGCCGAGATCACCGAGAAGGCCGAGGGCACGATCCGCAGCGCGGTCGAGAAGGTCGTCGAGTACCGCCCGGTCCGCAAGCGCCTCCCCAAGGGCCGGCCCGGCATCACCACCTCCTTCACGGTCGGCGGCGCCGAGGGCTACATGACCGCCAATTCCTACCCGGACGACGGTCTCGGCGAGGTCTTCCTGAAGATGTCCAAGCAGGGCTCGACTCTCGCGGGAATGATGGACGCCTTCTCGATCGCCGTGTCGGTGGGCCTTCAGTACGGTGTACCGCTGGAGACGTACGTCTCGAAGTTCACCAACATGCGCTTCGAGCCGGCCGGTATGACCGACGACCCGGACGTGCGGATGGCGCAGTCGATCGTCGACTACATCTTCCGCCGCCTGGCGCTGGACTTCCTGCCCTTCGAGACGCGCTCCGCGCTCGGCATCCACTCCGCCGAGGAGCGTCAGCGCCACCTCGAGACCGGCTCCTACGAGCCGACGGACGACGAGCTCGACGTCGAGGGCCTGGCTCAGTCGGCGCCCCGGCAGACCGACCTGAAGGCGGTCGCCACGCCGAAGGCCGAGGTCGAGGCGGCCAAGCCCGCCCCCAAGCAGGCGCACACCAGCGCCGAGCTGGTGGAGATGCAGCTGGGCATCCAGGCCGACGCCCCGCTGTGCTTCTCCTGCGGTACGAAGATGCAGCGGGCCGGCTCCTGCTACATCTGCGAGGGCTGCGGCTCGACCAGCGGTTGCAGCTGATCTGACGGTAACGCCGTGAAGTAAGGGGCGTCGGCCACGGGCCGCGCCCCTTACGCGTTGTGGCTACGACGGGTGCGCTCGGCCCATGGCGCGGGTGAAGGTCTCCGGGTCGTCCTCGAAGCCGAGGACGCCGGGGTGGAACTCCCAGGTGCCCGACTCGTTCCGCGCGAACTCCGCGACAGTGGCCGCCGTCGCTCCGAGCACACCGCCGAAGTCGTCCTCGGCGAGGACGGTGTACCCCTCACGGACGCGCATACCCGGACCGAGCACGCCGGCGAAGGTGCGGTGCGCCGGACGCTGCTGGATGACGACGCCGACCACCACGCGCGCGTACCCGTCGCCGAGCCGGTCGAGTTCGAGCATCATGACCTCGTCCCACCCGAAGCCCTGGCCGTCCCTGCTGTCCCGGTTGAGATAGATGGTTCCGTCGGGGGAACGGCTGTTGAAATGCACCACATAGGCCGGATCACCATGCGGGTCGCCGGCCCTGTAGGCCGCGGCGACCAGATCCAGATCAGTGGGTGGCTGCCCCGCGGGACTGGGATCCCACTTGACCGCGACCTCGACCTTGCCGATCCCCTTGCTGAGTCCGCTCATCTGACTCCCCCTTGCCCGACCTGTGCGCCCCTCTGCCTCAACTTCCGTTCCATGGGCGCTTGTTGTCCATCGTGCCACGCGCGCGGGGGCGCTTGCGCGGGCGCTGTCCCCACAGGAGTGACCAACGCCACGTCGCAGGGCCTTACGATGGCGCGGTGCTGGTCAAGTGGATTCGCTGCACCGTGGTGGACCGCCCGGGCTTCGAGCGGGGGCAGCGGAAGTGGGCGGGGCTTCTGGGGGAGCCGGGGTTTCGGGGACAGGGGGGCGGGTGGAGCCGGGGACGGCCGGGTGTCGCGCACCTCTTCGCCTTCTGGGAGAGCCGTGCCTTCTACGACTCCTTCATGGCCCGCTCCCACGACCGGCTGGCGGCGGCACAGGCCGGCACCTTCAAGGACGCCCAGGTCCGCCTGTTCGACTACCGGTTCGACGTGAAGACGGGCTTCGAACCCCGCTTCGCGGACGCGGACCTGCTGCGGGTCGCCCTCTGCCGGGTCCACGAGGAGCGCACCGAGCACTTCACGCTGATGCAGGAGAAGGTCTGGAACCCGGCGATGGCCGGCTCGCCCGGCATGGTGCGCGGCCTGTTCGGTGAGGCTCCCGGCAACGAGTTCCTCGTGCTGTCCATGTGGCAGTCCTCCGCCGAGCACGGCAAGTACCGTACGGAGCGCGTGGAGCGCCTGGCGCTGCGCGCCCAGACGGAGGCCGACGTAGCGTCGCTCACGGGCGACATCGTGGAACTCGAGAGCGCCTGGACGGTTTGACGGCGGACGGTCGCCCACAGGCTTGTGTGGCGCGGGCCGCACGATTTGTGTGATCTGCGCCGTACCGGGCCCGCTGGAGTCCTCGATCGGCGCCGACCCGATCTACTGTTCTGGCATGGCACGACCACGGCGCATCATCCTTGTCCGGCACGGCGAGTCAACGGGCAACGTCGATGACACCGTGTACGAGCGCGAACCCGACCACGCGCTGGCGCTCACCGAGCGGGGCCGGCGACAGGCCGAGGTGACCGGCAAGGAACTGCGGGACCTGTTCGGACGCGAACGCGTGAGCGTCTACGTCTCCCCCTACCGGCGTACCCACGAGACCCTCCACTCCTTCCAGCTGGACCCCGATCTCATACGCGTGCGCGAAGAGCCGCGACTGCGCGAGCAGGACTGGGGGAACTGGCAGGAGTGCGACGACGTGCGCCTCCAGAAGACCTACCGGGACACCTACGGGCACTTCTTCTACCGCTTCGCCCAGGGCGAGTCCGGAGCCGACGTCTACGACCGGGTCGGCGGCTTCCTGGAGAGCCTCTTCCGCAGCTTCGAGGACCCCGGCCACCCGCCCAACGTCCTCCTGGTGACCCACGGCCTCGCCATGCGGCTCTTCTGCATGCGCTGGTTCCACTGGACCGTCGCCGAGTTCGAGAGCCTTTCGAACCCGGGGAACGCCGAGATGCGGATGCTCGTTCTCGGGGACGACGGCAGGTACACGCTCGATCGTCCGTTCGAGCAGTGGCGTGAGCCGGGATCATACGGGATCACTGGATGGAGCGGCTGAGCGATGACCCCTGACTCTTCTCCGGGCGTGCGCCTGGAGCGCGCCCTGGCCAGCATGCGCGGGCTCGCGGTGGGGGACGCGCTGGGCTCGCAGTTCTTCGCTCCGGTGAACTACCCGCTGCTCAGGCGCCGCGAGCTGCCGTCCGGCCCGTGGCAGTGGACGGATGACACCGAGATGGCCTGCTCCGTCGTCACCGTCCTGGCCGCCCATCATCGTGTCGACCAGGACGCCCTGGCCGAGTCCTTCGCCCGGCGCCACGCACCGGAGCGCGGGTACGGCGCGGGGACGGCCGGTCTGCTGCGGCGGATCAGTGAGGGCGGCGACTGGCGCACGCTGGCGCCCGCGCTGTTCAAGGGGCACGGATCGTGGGGGAGCGGCGCCGCGATGCGCACGGCGCCCCTGGGTGCCTGGTACGCGGACGACCCGGAGCAGGCCACCCACCAGGCCGAGATCTCCGCCTACCCCACCCACCAGCATCGTGAGGCCGTCGTGGGTGCCATGGCCGTGGCAGCGGCCGCCGCGCTGGCCGCCGCACCCGGCGGACCGCCGAGCGCGGAGGCACTGCTCGGTGGCGTCATCGACCTCGTACCGGCCAGGAGCGCCGTCGGTGCCGGCCTGCGGCGTGCCCGCGACATGCTCGACTACGGCGATGTGGCCACCGTCGCCGCGGTCCTCGGCAGCGGACGGCGCACGACGGCGCACGACACGGTGCCCTTCGCGCTCTGGTCCGCCGCCAGGTGTCTTGCCGACTTCGAGGACGCGTTCTGGACGACCGCCCGGGCCGGCGGCGACGTGGACACCACCTGCGCCATCGTGGGCGGCGTGCTCGCCTCGGGGAAGACCGGGGCGCCGCCCGCCGAGTGGGTGCGGCGCACGGAGGCGCTGCCCGACTGGGTCCCGATGTCCGTGTGACCTCCGGCTTGCGGGTCGTTGTCGGCGCAGGGGGCGAGCGCTTGGAGCGTCCCGGCTTCGAGCTTCGCGCATCGATTCACGAATGCGACCCGACGTGGGCGGAGTGGTTCCAAACGCGACCTCCGACGGGGCGGTCGAGTCGACGATCAGGCTTCTTCTGGACGTCGTAATCCCGGGAATGCAGGTGGGTGAAGCGAGGTCCGACGCGGCGAACAGCCTTGTGCGCGAAGTCGTCCGGACTGCGATGACGCACCCGCACCGGGATGTGCATGAGCGAACGAAGGGGCCGTGATCGCGAAGGGGTGACCGGTCGGTCGATGGTTCCGCCGCCGCCCCCGACCAACCCCTGGCAATCCGGGTGCGGGACGTCGCGGTTCTCCAGGGAAACCGGGGTGTCGCAGCGGGATCCGGGCAGCGTACGCTAAGGGCGCCATGCCGTACGAACCACCCACTCACACCGTCGAGCGCTCTCTCAGGGCCACGACCGGAGCGAAGGTCATTGCCGGTGTCGACGAGGTGGGGCGCGGCGCTTGGGCCGGCCCCGTCACCGTCTGCGCGGCGGTCACCGGACTGCGCCGGCCGCCCGTCGGGCTCACCGACTCGAAACTGCTGACCGTCAAGCGACGCACCGAACTCGCGGCGGTACTGCAGACGTGGGTGACCGCGTACGCCCTCGGAAGCTCCTCTCCGGAGGAGATCGACAACCTGGGGATGACGGCGGCACTGCGGCTCGCGGCCGTGCGCGCCCTGGAGGGACTGCCCATCCCCCCGGACGCGGTCATCCTCGACGGGAAGCACGACTACCTCGGCGCCCCCTGGAGGGTCCGTACGGTCATCAAGGGCGACCAGTCGTGCGTGGCCGTCGCGGCCGCTTCGGTGATCGCCAAGGTCCACCGCGACAAAATGATGGCCGAACTGGGTATCGAGCATGCAGACTTCGGCTTTGCGGCCAATGCCGGATATCCGTCGCCCGTGCACAAGGCCGCGCTGGAGGAGCGGGGACCCACCCCGTACCACCGGTTGTCGTGGGCGTATCTTGATGCGCTGCCCCGGTGGCGGCACCTCAAGAAGGTCCGTGTCTGGGCAGACGGAGGCGTTCCGGAGGTCGAAGGTCAGCTCGGCTTCGACTTCTGATCGTTCCGCTCGGCCCGATGTGCCACCCGCCCACGCGAGCCGCACCAACGTTTGATAAATATCAGCCCATGCCTCTCATTCCCGAGGAGCCTCAGATTCACGAGAGTGCCCAGGGTCCCCGCGCCACGCCGTCCGCCGGCCGCACCGCGCCGACCCCCCGCCCCGTTCCCGGCCCCCGTCCCGCGGCTCCGCCGCGCCCCGGTCGTCCAGGTCCCGCACGGCCCGCGCCGCCGGCGCAGCGCACGTCGCGGGAATCGGTCCCGGCCAAGCCCGCACCGGCGCGGCCGACCGCCCCCGCCGCCTCGGCGACCCCTCAGATCCAACTCGTTCCGGCTTCCGCCGACGGCGCGCTCGACGCCGCCGAGGAAGCGGTCGACCTGCTCCTGGAGTCGGGCCGTACCCCCGGCGACGTGCTGGTGATCACCACCGGTGGGTCGCATCCGTGGGCCGCGCACGAACTGTCCTTCGGTGAGGCGTCCTACTGGGCGCAGCACGACGCGCGCGACGACGTGTTCTACGCGGACGCCGCCGTGGCCTCGCGTGCCACGTCCCGCCCCGTGGTCGTGGTCGCGGTCAACGGCGGCCCCGAGGCCGCTGGTGCCACGGCTCTGTCCCTGGCGCACGCCAAGGCCGACGCGCTGCTGGTCGTCTGCGGTGACCCGCAGCAGATCAACTCGGTGCTGGGCGCGGCTGTCTGAGCCGCGTCCGGCCCGTCCGGCGGTCCTGGGCCCGTACGGCCTCGAGTCCGTGCGACCTTGAGTCCGTCCGACGGTCCTGCGCTCGTCCGGGGGCCGAAGAAAGGTGACGTCGTGCCTGCGGCGCCGTAAGACCGGCGGCGGGGCCTTCGGCGTGCGCACCCCGGTCGGCCGTCCGGCATGAGCGGACGACGGGGAGTGCCGTCCGTCAGCGGGCCGCCGCGCGGCGCAGCACCTCGGAGGCGGCGCCGCCGGTGCGCGGAAGCGGGGACGGAGCCTCGGCGGTGCCGAAGGGCTCGGGTGCCGAGTACGCGTGCGGCCGCCGGCCCCCTCGGCCCTCGCCGAGGACCTGCCAGCCGTCCCGGGTCAGCGTGATATACGCCCCGCAGCGCAGCCCGTGCAGCGTGCAGGCGTCACGCAGTCCCCACATCCACGCCCCGTCCTCCTCGGTCCAACGCGTGTCCCCGTCACGGCAGTAGAGCAGTACGGCGGTGCGCACCGGGGTACGGCGCCGCAGGTCGTGCGGGATGACCTGGCGCAGTTGGGCCAGCAGCGCGTTGCGGAACATCCAGCCGTCGGCGGGCGCCGAGCGGCGGGCGAAGGAGGCGCTCGCCCGCAGCCGCTCGTCCAGGTCCAGGACCGCGACCACGGCGGTGGCGGGCCTGGGGTGGTGCCGGGCGTGCAGTCCGCTGACGACCTCACGCGGATTGCGCAGCAGAGGGATGCCCGCGGCCGCCCACTCCGAGGGTTCGAGCACACGGTGGACGGAGGTGGCGGACGTCGACAACGATGCCGCCGAGGACGGAGCGAATCCGAAGGTCACGTTCCTCCCTTCGGCTACGCGCCCACACAGCGGGCGGGATCGGATTCGGGGGAGCGCACACCGCAGGAGAGCCCTACCGGCCAACGGCTGAGCCGTGCGGGGAGCGGACTTCAATTCTTCCTGTCGAACTGGGATGCGGCAACGAGCAATTGAGGGCACCGGCCGTTATCGGGCGACCCACGGCGTATATCCCTACCCGGCGCTCGTCCCGCGACTCCTGGGACCGCCCGCGTCGTGCGCGTGGGCCGCAGACGTGTGCCATCAGCCCTGCACCGCCAGGACCAGTGGCATCACCGCCTGCGTGCCGGACCTTCTGAGCAGGCGGGCGGCGATCGCGAGGGTCCAGCCGGTCTCGGTGAAGTCGTCCACGAGCAGCACGGGGCCGGGATTGTCGGCCAGGGCGGAGGCCAGGGCGGGCGGTACGGTCAGCGCCCCGTCCAGGGCCTTCAGACGCTGGGCGCTGTTGCTCCGCGGCACCCGCCGTGCGTCCGGCGTGTACTCCACGCCACCCAGCAGCGGCAGGCGGCCGACCTCCGAGATGTACGCGCCCAGGGAGTGGATCAGCCGGGGCCGGGTGCGAGAGGGCATGGTGACGACGCCGACCGGGCGCGGCCGCGCCTCCGCCGCGCCCGGGGCCCAGCCGCCGGGTCCTTTCGCCCAGTCGGCCAGTACGCCCACCACCGCGCGCGCCACGTCCTCCGGCAGGGAAGCGTCGGGTGTCTGGGACGCGAGCATCGGCCGCAGCCGGTTGCCCCAGCCGATGTCCGAGAGGCGTCCCAGACCTCGCCCCTCAGCGGCCTGTTCACCTGCCGGGATGCGTCCCCTGAGATCGACGCCGACCGCCTGCAGGCCCGTCGGCCACATACGTCGGGGCTGCACCTCCACACCGGCCCGGCCGAGGTCCACGCGCGCGGCGTCCAGCGCCGCGGTGGAGGTGTCCGCGGTGAAACGGGCGCCCGCGCAGTTGTCGCAGCGACCGCAGGGCCTGGCGCTGTTGTCGTCGAGCCGGCGCTGCAGGAACTCCATACGGCAGCCCGTCTCCGCCGCGTAGTCGCGCATCGCCTGCTGCTCGGCCTCCCGCTGCCGCGCGACCCACTCGTATCGTTGCGCGTCGTACGTCCACGGTTGGCCGGTCGCGGTCCAGCCGCCCTTGACCCGCTTGACCGCTCCGTCCACGTCCAGCACTTTGAGCATCGCCTCGAGCCGGGAACGGCGCAGCTCGACCAGGGGCTCCAGAGCGGGCAGCGACAGCGGCCCCTCAGCGCGGGCGAGCACGTCGAGGGTGCGGCGCACCAGTTCCTCGGAAGGGAAGGCGAGCGACGCGAAGTACTCCCAGATCGCCTCGTCCTCCTTCCCGGGAAGCAGGAGCACTTCGGCGTGCTCCACGCCACGGCCCGCACGGCCCACCTGCTGGTAGTAGGCGATGGGGGAGGACGGCGACCCCAGGTGCACGACGAAGCCGAGGTCGGGCTTGTCGAAGCCCATGCCCAGCGCCGAGGTGGCGACCAGGGCCTTGACCTTGTTCGCGAGCAGGTCCTCCTCGGCCTGCTGCCGGTCGGCGTTCTCCGTCTTGCCCGTGTAGGACGCGACCGTGTGGCCGCGCTGCCGCAGGAAGGCGGTGACCTCCTCGGCCGCGGCGACCGTGAGCGTGTAGACGATTCCGGAGCCCGGCAGCTCTCCTATGTGGTCGGCGAGCCAGGCCATCCGGTGCGCGGCGTCCGGCAGCCGCAGCACGTTCAGGCTGAGGCTCTCCCGGTCCAGCGGACCACGCAGCACCAGGGTGTCGAAGGCGTCGCCTGTCCCCAGCTGTTCCGCGACGTCCGCGATCACGCGCGCGTTGGCGGTGGCGGTGGTGGCGAGGACGGGGACACCGGGCGGGAGCTCGGTGAGCATGGTGCGCAGCCGCCGGTAGTCCGGGCGGAAGTCGTGGCCCCAGTCGGAGATGCAGTGCGCCTCGTCCACCACGAGCAGTCCTGTCGCCGCGGCGAGCTTGGGCAGGACCTGGTCGCGGAAGTCCGGGTTGTTGAGCCGCTCGGGGCTGACCAGCAGGACGTCGACCGCCCCTTCGGCGATCTCGCCCTGAACGGTGTCCCATTCCTCGGTGTTCGCCGAGTTGATCGTCCGGGCGTGGATGCCGGCACGGGCCGCGGCCTCGACCTGGTTGCGCATGAGGGCGAGCAGCGGGGAGACGATCACGGTGGGGCCGCTTCGGCGGGCCCGGAGCAGGGAGGTGGCCACGAAATAGACCGCGGACTTGCCCCAGCCGGTGCGCTGCACGACCAGGGCCCGGCGACGGTCCGCGACCAGGGCCTCGATCGCCTTCCACTGGTCCTCGCGCAGTCGGGCCGTGCCCGTGCCGTCGCCGACCAGACGGGCGAGGACCGCGTCGGCCGCCTTCCTGAGGTCCGCGTTGCTCGTGTGCTCCATGCGTCCCATACAACAGGACGGCACTGACAACCGGGAAAGACCTGAGGTGGGCGGGCATCGGGCCGGAGCGGGAGCCGAAGCCGGAACCGGAGCCGGAGCTGGAACGCGGGCCGCGGTTGACGTGTCCCCGTCCAGAGTTGTCCACAGGCCCAAGCGGACTTCTGCGATCCGCGAGATCGTCGGCACATGACGAATCACAGCGAAACGACCGGATCCTTCGAAAACGGTGACATCGCGTACGACGGATCCGCCCCCGAACACCAGGTCACCCTCCGCACCCCGGCCGAGCTCGCCGACGCCCTGCCGTATCTCCTCGGGTACCGCCCCGAGGACAGCATCGTCCTGGTCGCGCTGAACGACCGGGGCGGGCGCGGCCGGTTCGGTGGCCGTGCACGGCTCGGCATTCCCACCGGCAAGGACGACTGGCCCTTCGCCGCCCGTCAGCTGGCCCACGGCCTGATCACCGTCAGCGAGCGCAGAGGAGCCAAGCCCGAGCGGATGGTGGCCTTCCTCTGCCAGGAGCCGGCGGCGGGCGAGTCGGGCCGAGACGTCGTGCGGCGGCTGGAGCCGCTGGCCCAGAAACTGCGTACGGAATGCGGCCACCTCGACGTCCCCGTGATCGAGGCGCTGTGCATCTCCGACGGGCGCTTCTGGTCGTACTGCTGCCCGACCGAGGGATGCTGCCCCGACGACGGACTGCCCATGGGGCTGCCCGGCACCTCCGTGCTGGCCGCCGCGGCGGCGTACGCGGGCATCCAGGTCAGAGGCAGCCTGAAGGAGCTGCGGGCCAGGCTGCTGCCCTGGGAGACCGCCGCGGCCCTGGAACAGGAGATCGCCCTGGACGCCGCCGGGCTGTCCCTGGTGCCCAGGATCCTCGACGAGGCCGAGCGCGCGTCGGTGGCCGAGGAGACCCTGAAGCTCGCCGAGCGCGTCATGACCCGGTTCGCCGAGGTGCCCTTCCTGCCCGGTGACGCCCGTGCGGACCTCCGTGACGACCAACTGCTCGACCACGACGAAGCGGCATCGCTGATCCTGGGCCTCCAGGACCGTACGACACGGGACCGCGCTGCCGAGTGGATGGAGGGAGGCGAGGCCGATCCGGCGCTGCGGCTGTGGCGAGCGCTCGCCCGCCGTTGTGTCGGCCCGTACGGAGAGCACGCCGCGGCTCCCCTGACCCTCGCCGGCTGGGTGGCCTGGTCGGCCGGGGACCAACTGGAGGCCCGGGAGGCCCTGGCCATGGCACTGGGCGCGGACCCCGACTACCTCTTCGCCCGCCTCCTGCACCAGGCCTGCAACGAGGGACTCGACCCCGAGTCGGTCCGGCGCTGCCTGCGCGCCGAGCGACAGGGACGCGCACGGTCGAAAACCGCGGACGCCGGTGCGGCAGCGGCAGCGGCAACGGCCGGGGCCGCGACGCCGCAGGGCGAAGCGGCCGCCCGGGGCGAAGCGGCCGCAGGGGCCGACGTGGTCGCGACGGTGTCGCACGAGGCGATCGGAACCGATGGAGACGCTGCCCCGACGGCGCCGGACCCGGCGTCCCGCAGTTGTCGCCGGACGCGCGTGGACGGACCCGCCCCGGCCGGGTCGCGCCCCGCGACCTCGCGGACCGACGGCGCATGCCCGGGTCCCTCCAGGGCGCCGGGTCGTCCGCGTACGCGCACTTCGGGACGGGGTGGTTCACGTCGCCGAGGCGCCGACAAGCCGGGTGCCGACCGGGGGAGCGGCGCTGCCGAGAAGCGCCCGTGAAGGAACGCCCGTGGGGCTCGCGGGGGAGCGGAGGACCGATGTGGATCAGCCATCGATGCGACCGGCGAAGGGAGTGTTTATCGTCAGGCAGACGACTATGATCGCGGCATGCCCTACGACCCGTCAGCCTTTCCGCCTTTCGCCGTCACCGTGGACCTGGTCGTGCTGACCGTGCGCCGTCATTCCCTGTGCGCGCTGGCGGTACGCAGAGGTGAGCCGCCGTTCCAGGGCCGGTGGGCGCTTCCCGGGGGCTTCGTGCGGGCCGATGAGGATCTGGCGCAGGCGGCGGCGCGGGAGCTGGCGGAGGAGACCGGGCTGTGCGTGCACGACCCGTTCGCCCCGGTCCAGGACAATGGCGCGCACCTGGAGCAGCTCGCGACCTACGGCGACCCCAAGCGTGACCCGCGGATGAGGGTCGTCAGCGTCGCTCACCTCGCCCTGGCTCCCGACCTGCCCGCGCCTCGGGCGGGCGGCGACGCCGAACACGCCCGTTGGGCGCCCGTGGAGGAACTGCTGCAACAGGGCGGCTACGGCCGTGACGGAGAGCCGGTGGCGCCGCTGGCCTTCGATCACGCCCAGATCCTCGCGGACGGAGTGGAACGGGCCCGCTCGAAGATCGAGTACTCCTCGCTGGCGACCGCGTTCTGTCCGGCCGAGTTCACCGTCGGTGAACTGCGCCGTGTCTACGAGGGGGTGTGGGGCGTGGCCCTCGACCCGCGCAACTTCCACCGCAAGGTGACGGGCACCCCGGGCTTCCTCGTGCCGACCGGAGGGACGACCACCCGCCAGGGCGGCCGGCCGGCCCAGCTCTTCCGGGCCGGGGGAGCCACCCTGCTCAACCCGCCGATGCTGCGCCCGGAGGTCTGACCCGCGTCCGCCCGTCGCCGTCGTGAGTCGGCGCGTTCCCCAAGTCGGACGCCGGGCCCGCTGAACCGATCCTGTTGCCCCATGGGAGAAGGGAGCCGAGTAACGCCAGCGGATGGCGAATGCGAGGTCTGATACCCGGAAAATCCAGACATGACGCGCTATCTTGCTGCGGGTGATCCAGGCGTTCGGACTGACCAGCGATTCCCGTAAGGGCCTTCCGCCCTCCGTCGAGGACGTTTCCTTCGAAGCGCACGCGGGCCGTGTCACCGCGCTCCTCGGAACGGCGGGCTCGGGCAAGACGACGACGCTCAGGCTCATGCTCGAGCTCCAACAGGGCTGTGGCATCACCTACTTCAGGGGTCACCCCCTGCACCGCATCGCCCATCCCTCGCGCGAGGTCGGCGTTCTCCTGGGCGGCGTCCCAGGACACCCCGCACGCGCGGTCCGTGGCCATCTGCGCATGCTCTGTGCCGCGGCCGGTCTTCCGGCACGACGCGCCGACCAAGTCCTCGAGGCCGTTGGGCTCGTCAGCTTCCGAGAGGAGCGCCTGGGCACTCTGTCCCGAGGGGTGGACCGCCGGCTGGGCCTGGCCTGTGTCCTGCTGGGCGACCCGCACACGCTGGTGCTCGACGCCCCCACCGATGGACTGTCGGCGCGGGAAAGTCGTTGGCTGCACGACGTGCTGCGGGCGCACGTGAACCAGGGCGGTACGGTCCTGTTCACCACGGCCGACCCCAAGGAGGCGGCCCGCGCCGCCGACCGTGTCGTCACGCTCGAACGTGGCAGGCTCGTCGCGGATCAGGAGGCCGCGGACTTCGCCCGCCACCGGCTGCGCCCCCGAGTCGCCGTGCGCAGCCCGCACGCCTCCCGCCTCGGAGCCCTCCTGGCCAAGGAGGCCCGTACCGCCCGCCGCTCCGTCGAGGTCGTACGCGAGAGTGGCAACCGTCTGTTCGTCTACGGCAGTACGTGTGCCGATGTCGGCGAGGCCGCGTTCCGTCACGGCATCCTCATCCACCAACTCGCCGACGAGGTGGGTGACATGGGCGCCGGTTCGGGTTCAGCGCCTTCGGCCGCGGAGCCGGCCGAGGGGCCCCGGGCCGAGGTCACGGTGACGACGCCCCCCGACGGGCAGCAGCCGTCCGCTGTCGTACCGGCCGCGGGGAAGAGGCAGCCGTCCGCGGCCGCTCTCGCGGCGAGCGCCGCAGCCGTCTCGCGCTCCGAGGGGACACGGCTCGCGGGAGGTGAAGACAGCGCGTACGCCCCTTCGGCCGGAGACGGCGGCTCCGTCAGCCGGAGCTTGGAGGAACCGTCCGTCACCACGCACTCGGGGGAGCCGCTCGTCGGCACGAGCGAGACGCCGTCGGTCACTCCCCGTCCCGACAATGCGTCAGGCACCGCACACGCCCTCGGCGTACCCCTGGAGCCGCGGGCGAAGGTGGCTTCCCCCGCGACTCACACGGGAAGCCGAGTTCCGGCGGCCGGCCCAGGCGAAGGGGCGTCCGTCGCTCGTCCCGACGGCCCGGATCTCACGACCGGTTCCGATGGCCCGGAGATCACCACTCACCCCGACGACCCGGTCGCCCTCACCGGTGCCGGTGCCTCGGGGGCCACCACCCACCCCGGCGGTGCGGCCCACACCCATGGTTCCCAGCCGCCGGGACCGGCCGCCAGTCCCGAGGACAGGACCCCTGCCGCCGCTTCCCTGCCCCTCGACTCCACTGTCGGCTTCGAAACCCGCGACTCGACCAGCGGCTCCGAAGCCCTCGGCCCCGCCACCGCCACCGCCCCCGAACCCCGCGACTCGACCGCCGACTCCGAGGCCAGGGCCGCCACGGGCACGACCACCGCCACCGCCCCTGGCGCCGCCCGCACCTCCTCGCCCTCCCGGGAATCGTCCGCACCTGCGGAAGCCCTGGACGGAGCCGCCGCGACAACCCCGCGACCCGATCAACCCCCCGCCGAGCAGCGGGCGGCCACGCACCCCGCGGCCGACCACTCCGCGAACGGGCAGCCTCCGAACGGCCACCCCACGAACGCGCACCCAGCGGCCGGGCAGCCTGCGACCGGCCATCCCGCGGCCGCGCGCCCCGCGAACGGGCATCCCGCGGCCGCGCGCCCCGTGACCGGACATCCCGCACCCGCGCAGCCCTCGATCCCGACCCCTCGCCCCGCCGAGGCCGCCGCGCTCGATGCCTCGTCCGCTCTCCCGCCCCCGATCTCCGTGCGCCCCGGCCCCAGCCCCCTGCGCCCCCTGCGGTACGAGCTGCGTCGAGCCGCCGGTGTGCGCACCGGCTTCCTCGTCGGTGCCGCCGTCCTCGTCTGCTCCGCCGTCACGGCCCTGGTCATGGGGCGGATGGGCCACGCCCCCCAGCCCCGGCTGCTGGCGGCATGGCCGGAGCAACTGCCCCTGCCGCCGGCGGCGCTCGGCGCCGGGCTGCTCGGCGCGCTCGCCTTCGGCGACGAGTTCCGCCACCCTGCGCTGGCGGCGGACCGGGGCACCGTCCCGCGCCGGCTCGGGCTGCTCACCGCGAAGCTGATCGTGGCCACCGCGACCGCGCTGCTGCTCGCCTTCCTCACGGTCGGCTGCAACGCCGAAGTGCTCTATGCCGTGTACGGGCAGGAACTCACCCAGGTTCCTGGCGACTGGCTCTGGCTGAGCGTGAGTTGGATCAGCCTCGTGGTGGGATGCGCCTGGGCCGGCGTGCTGGCCGGAGGGGTGTTCCGATCCACCACGGGAGGGCTCGCGGCCGTGCTCTCCGTACCGGTGCTCGTCGTACCCCTGGTGCAGTGGGCGATGGGAGGGAAGGCGTGGAACGCCGCCGGTCTGCCCGCCCGGCTGCGCCGGCTCTTCCTGCTCCAGTGGCCCTTCGGCGGTGACCGCTACCTGGCCGCCGTGGCGCGGATGATCGCCCAACCCGTGGGCGGTGCTCTGGCGTTGACGCTCGTCGCGCTGTTGTGCGCGTACCTGCTGACAGCCCTGCGGAGCCGGACCCGATGACAGGGGTTCGCTCCCTTTCGGTCGGGCTCTGCACGCAACTTCCCAGGGAGAGCCCATTTCTTTCCGATAAGGCGTCAATTGGGGCGAAGTGAGCGATCACCCTTTCGTGTGCTTTTCACCAAAGACCTCAAGGGAGTTGGAGACGGCGCCGACAAAGGATCCGTGAGTACCCTTGCGCACACCATGATGACCGCCGCCCGCTCCACAGACTCTGGTCTCACCGGCCCGGGCGGACTCGACCGTTACCCCTACTCCGAGGCGCCCGCTCCCGACCGCGTCGCGAGCCCAACCTGGGAGGGCGCCGACCCGGAACTGGGACGTGTGGGCCGGCGCACCGCGGGCAGTCGTGGCCGCGGACTGCACGGCCAACTCGTCCAGCAGCTGGGTCAGATGATCGTCTCCGGGGACCTGGGCGCCGACCGTCCACTGGTGCCCGAGGAGATCGGCCAGCGCTTCGAGGTCTCCCGTACCGTCGTCCGCGAGTCGCTCCGGGTCCTGGAGGCCAAGGGCCTGGTCAGCGCCCGCCCGAACGTCGGCACGCGGGTGCGGCCGGTCAGCGACTGGAATCTCCTCGACCCGGACATCATCGAGTGGCGGGCTTTCGGGCCGCAGCGCGACGACCAGCGCCGCGAGCTCAGCGAGCTGCGCTGGACGATCGAGCCGCTCGCCGCGCGCCTCGCCGCCGGGCACGGGCGCGAGGACATCCAGCAGCGCCTGTCCGACATGGTCGAGATCATGGGGCACGCCCTGGGACAGGGCGACGCGCTCACCTTCTCCCGCGCGGACGCCGAGTTCCACTCGCTGCTCATCCAGATCGCGGGCAACCGGATGCTGGAGCACCTCTCCGGGATCGTCTCGGCCGCCCTCCAGGTGTCCGGCGGCCCCGTCACGGGCTGCGACCGGCCGAACGAGGCCTCCCTGGCGCAGCACGCCCGGATCGTCGACGCGATCGCGAGCGGCGACGGCACCGCGGCGGAGGGCGCCATGCGCCAACTGCTCACGGTGCACCCGGAGGTCGAGCGGGTGGTCCCCGCGCCGCGCGAGCACTGAACCGCTCGAGCGTCGGTCCCTGCGTGGGCGGCACGGCTGGGGCCCTGCCGTCCTCCGGCGGGGCCCCGTGAGGGGCGGTTCGCCGGCCGACCGCGGGTGCGCATCCCTCCGCGATCCGGCGGGGGCCACAAGGGACCGGGGCGAGCCGCCGGTGGGGTCGTGTTCGTGGCAACCACCCCACTCCATCTGCCCACGTCTGGCCGTTTTTACGCACTTACGGGGTGTGACTGGGGCCACGCAGATTGGGCGTAACACTCCTGGGTACAACGCGATGACCTAAGAGGTGACAGCCGCGGAGGGAATACGGACGCCGTACACGGCGCTGTGCAACTTCCCGGCCCCCAACCGCGCCGTCGGCCCAATCCCCAGGCCGGTGGTCGGCTCCTGTCCGCGATGGACGGGGCCGGAAGCCGTTTTCCAACGTTCCGAGAGGTTGTTCGTGTCGGCCAGCACATCCCGTACGCTCCCGCCGGAGATCGCCGAGTCCGTCTCTGTCATGGCGCTCATTGAGCGGGGAAAGGCTGAGGGGCAGATCGCCGGCGACGATGTGCGTCGGGCCTTCGAAGCTGACCAGATTCCGGCCACTCAGTGGAAGAACGTACTGCGCAGCCTCAACCAGATCCTCGAGGAAGAGGGTGTGACGCTGATGGTCAGTGCCGCGGAGCCCAACAAGCGCACCCGAAAGAGCGTCGCAGCGAAGAGTCCGGCCAAGCGCACCGCCACCAAGACGGTCGCGGCGAAGACGGTGACCACCAGGAAGGCCACCGCCACCGCCGCTCCGGCGGCGCCCGCCGCCGGCGCGTCCGTCGAGGAAGAGGCCGCCGCGAAGAAGACGGCGGCCAAGAAGACGACGGCCGCCAAGAAGACGGCGGCCAAGAAGACGACGGCCGCCAAGAAGACGGCGGCCAAGAAGACCACCGCCGCCAAGAAGGACGACGTCGAGCTCATCGAGGACGAGGCGCTCGAGGAGGTCAAGGGCGCGGCGGAGGAGCCCGAGGGCGCCGAGAGCGCCGGCTTCGTGCTCTCCGACGAGGACGAGGACGACGCTCCCGCCCAGCAGGTCGCCGCGGCCGGCGCCACCGCCGACCCGGTGAAGGACTACCTCAAGCAGATCGGCAAGGTCCCCCTGCTCAACGCCGAGCAGGAGGTGGAGCTCGCCAAGCGCATCGAGGCGGGCCTCTTCGCCGAGGACAAGCTGGCGAACTCCGACAAGCTCGCCCCCAAGCTCAAGCGCGAGCTGGAGATCATCGCCGAGGACGGCCGCCGCGCCAAGAACCACCTCCTGGAGGCCAACCTCCGTCTGGTGGTCTCCCTGGCCAAGCGCTACACCGGCCGCGGCATGCTCTTCCTGGACCTCATCCAGGAGGGCAACCTCGGTCTGATCCGCGCGGTGGAGAAGTTCGACTACACCAAGGGCTACAAGTTCTCCACGTACGCCACCTGGTGGATCCGTCAGGCGATCACCCGCGCGATGGCCGACCAGGCCCGCACCATCCGTATCCCGGTGCACATGGTCGAGGTCATCAACAAGCTCGCGCGCGTGCAGCGCCAGATGCTCCAGGACCTGGGCCGCGAGCCCACCCCGGAGGAGCTGGCCAAGGAGCTCGACATGACCCCGGAGAAGGTCATCGAGGTCCAGAAGTACGGCCGCGAGCCCATCTCGCTGCACACCCCGCTGGGCGAGGACGGCGACAGCGAGTTCGGCGACCTCATCGAGGACTCCGAGGCGGTCGTGCCGGCCGACGCGGTCAGCTTCACGCTGCTCCAGGAGCAGTTGCACTCGGTCCTCGACACCCTGTCCGAGCGTGAGGCGGGCGTCGTCTCCATGCGCTTCGGTCTCACCGACGGTCAGCCGAAGACCCTCGACGAGATCGGCAAGGTCTACGGCGTCACGCGTGAGCGGATCCGTCAGATCGAGTCCAAGACCATGTCGAAGCTGCGCCACCCGTCGCGTTCGCAGGTGCTGCGCGACTACCTCGACTAGTCCAGGCATATGACACCGAGGGCCCGGCCCCCTGCGGGGGGCCGGGCCCTCGTGCTGCGCGTCGCGCCACTGTGCATGACTCTGGGTGTTCCGTGATCGCCTGAGAGTGAGGAGCATCCATGCGACGCCGTATTGCCCGTGCCCTGATCGGGCCGCTGGTCCTGGCGGCCGCCGAAGGCGCGATACCGCTGGCCGCGGCGGCGCCCGTCGCCGCCGACAGCGTTGTCGTCGGCGGATTCCCCGTCGATGTGTCGCAGAGCCCGTGGACCGTGGCGCTCTCCAGTCGTGACCGGTTCGGAGGCACCCGTGCGGGGCAGTTCTGCGGGGGCGTGGCCATCGGCCGCACCGCGGTGCTCACGGCGGCCCACTGTCTGTCCAGTGAGGCCGTGGGCGCGCCACCGACGCCGGATCTGAAGGTGATCACGGGACGTACGGATCTGCTCTCCGATCAGGGCAAGGAGGTCTCCGTGCGCGGCACCTGGGTCAATCCGCGTTACGACTCCACCACCAATGCCGGTGACTTCGCCGTGCTCACTCTTGCCGAGCCGTTGCCACAGAGTGCGGTCATCCCCATGGCGGGTGCGGGCGACCCGGCGTACTCGCCGGGCACGAGCGCCACGGTCTACGGATGGGGGGACACCACGGGTACCGCCGCCTATGCCCACAGCCTGCATGGCGCGTCTCTCCACGTCCTGCCCGACGCCGAGTGCAAGAAGGCCTATCCGGGCACCAGCGAGGGCAAATACCTGCCTCAGAGCATGCTGTGCGCGGGGGAGACCGCCGGGGGCCGGGACGCGTGTCAGGGGGACAGCGGGGGCCCGCTGGTCGCACAAGGGCGGCTGATCGGGCTTGTGTCCTGGGGCAGCGGCTGCGGGCGCGCCGGGAGCCCCGGCGTCTACACGCGTGTGTCCGAGGTGGTCCGGGCGCTGAGCCGGGCCGGCTCGAAGGCGCCCCACCTGTCGCCAGGCAAGTCCTGACCGGCGTCACGGGTCACGAGGACGGGCGGTCGCTCCTGGGTGCCAGGAGCGACCGCCCGTTCGCCGGCCTGCGCCGGAGGCTCGTCGGGCGGGATGTCAGCGCTCTTCTTCGGAGGCGTTCGCCGGAACGGAGGTCAGGCGCTCGGTCTCGTCCTGTATCTCGGCGGCGATCTTCTTGAGTTCTGGCTCGAACTTGCGACCGTGGTGGGCGCAGAAGAGCAGTTCTCCGCCGCTCAGCAGGACGACGCGCAGGTATGCCTGGGCGCCGCAGCGGTCGCAGCGATCAGCGGCCGTCAGTGGGCTCGCGGGGGTCAGAACAGTAGTCACGTCGCCTCTTCTCTAGCTCGACGAGCTGTCGTACCAGGGTCAACATCCAACCAGCCCCAAACGTTCCCGATCGTGGCTTTTCCTCGAAGATTCTTCTTCGGGGCGGTCGGCTGCTGCCGGTTTGGCGGCGAATGTGCCGTATTGCGTGTCTATGTGTCGTACGGGTTCGCGCTGTCGGTCATGGTCGGTCCTCCCCGGCCGGGTTGCCGGTTGTTTCATGAGGACGTGCCCGGAGCCTAAATGGTTCATGCCTCGAAGGGAACGTGATATGTGCTTCACTCGGCTGAAGGATCGAACGTGTATGCGACTCTCTACTAGTCTGTGTTTCTGCCGAGGGTTGCGTTACAAGGGCTCTACCAGGCCTCGGTACTCTCTGAGCGGCTACCCGAGCCGTGCCCTTACCCATCAGGGCCCCATCTGAAATTCAGCGAGGAGCGAACCGCGTGACCGCCGAGACGTCCGTGCCGTCCACAGCGCTGCTGGCAGGAGCAGACCGCGACGGTTCCAACTACACCGCTCGGCACCTGCTCGTCCTCGAGGGACTCGAAGCCGTGCGCAAGCGCCCCGGCATGTACATCGGGTCGACCGACAGCCGCGGTCTGATGCACTGCCTGTGGGAGATCATCGACAACTCCGTCGACGAGGCCCTCGGCGGCTACTGCGACCACATCGAGGTCGTCCTGCACGACGACGGCTCGGTGGAGGTGCGGGACAACGGCCGCGGCATCCCGGTCGACGTCGAGCCCAAGACGGGTCTGTCCGGCGTCGAGGTCGTGATGACCAAGCTGCACGCGGGCGGCAAGTTCGGCGGCGGCTCCTATGCCGCCTCCGGCGGTCTGCACGGCGTCGGCGCCTCCGTGGTCAACGCCCTGTCCGCCCGGCTGGACGTGGAGGTGGACCGCGGCGGCCACACCCACGCCATCAGCTTCCGGCGCGGTGTGCCCGGCGCGTTCACGGCGGGCGGACCCGACGGCAGGTTCGAGGCCGGGAGCGGGCTGCGCAAGGCCAAGAAGATCCCCAAGACCCGCAGCGGCACCCGTGTGCGCTACTGGGCCGACCGCCAGATCTTCCTCAAGGACGCCAAGCTGTCCCTGGAGAACCTGCACCAGCGCGCCCGCCAGACGGCGTTCCTGGTGCCCGGGCTGACCATCGTCGTCCGTGACGAGTACGGCCTCGGCGACGGCGGCAGCAAGGGCGAGGAATCCTTCCGCTACGACGGCGGCATCAGCGAGTTCTGCGAGTACCTGGCGAGCGACAGGGCGGTCTGCGACGTCCTCCGCTTCAGCGGGCACGGGACCTTCAAGGAGACGGTCCCGGTCCTCGACGACCACGGCCAGATGACGCCCACCGAGGTCACCCGCGAGCTCGGCGTCGACGTCGCCATGCGCTGGGGGACCGGCTACGACACGACGCTGCGGTCCTTCGTCAACATCATCGCCACTCCCAAGGGCGGCACGCACGTGGCCGGCTTCGAGCAGGCCGTCGCCAAGACCATGAACGAGGTGCTGCGCGCCAAGAAGATGCTGCGCGTCGCCGAGGACGACATCGTCAAGGACGACGCCCTGGAGGGCCTCACCGCGGTCGTCACGGTCCGCCTGGCCGAGCCCCAGTTCGAGGGCCAGACCAAGGAGGTCCTCGGCACCTCGGCGGCCCGCCGCATCGTCAACAACGTCATCACCAAGGAGCTCAAGGCGTTCCTGACCTCCACCAAGCGCGACGCCGCACAACAGGCGCGCGTGGTGCTGGAGAAGGCCGTCGCCGCGGCCCGCACGCGGATCGCCGCCCGCCAGCACAAGGACGCGCAGCGCCGGAAGACGGCCCTGGAGTCCTCGTCGCTGCCGGCCAAGCTCGCCGACTGCCGCAGTGACGACGTCGACCGCAGCGAGCTGTTCATCGTCGAGGGCGACTCCGCGCTCGGTACCGCGAAGCTGGCGCGGACCTCCGAGTTCCAGGCGCTGCTGCCGATCCGCGGCAAGATCCTCAACGTGCAGAAGTCCTCCGTCACGGACATGCTGAAGAACGCCGAGTGCGGCGCGATCATCCAGGTGATAGGAGCCGGCTCGGGCCGTACCTTCGACCTGGACACGGCCCGCTACGGCAAGATCATCATGATGACCGACGCCGACGTGGACGGCTCCCACATCCGGACCCTGTTGCTGACGCTGTTCCACCGCTACATGCGCCCCATGGTGGAGGCGGGCCGGGTGTTCGCCGCGGTGCCGCCGCTGCACCGCATCGAGCTGATCCAGCCGAAGAGGGGCCAGGACAAGTACGTCTACACCTACTCGGACCGCGAACTGCGCGACAAGCTGCTCGAGTTCGAGAGCAAGGGCGTGCGGTACAAGGACTCGATCCAGCGCTACAAGGGCCTCGGTGAGATGGACGCCGACCAGCTCGCGGAGACCACCATGGATCCGCGCCACCGCACCCTGCGCCGGATCAACCTCTCCGACCTGGAGGCCGCCGAGCAGGTCTTCGACCTCCTGATGGGCAACGACGTGGCACCCCGCAAGGAGTTCATCGCCAGCTCGGCCGCGACCCTGGACCGCTCGCGCATCGACGCCTAGGGCACCGGTCCCTTCCGGCGCGGGTCTTCCCTTCGGGGGAGGCCCGCGCCGACGTGTCGGTGCCGGCGCGGCCACCGACGGGGATGAGTCACCTGATGGGGTGAAGAGCGGGGGGAAGAGAAGTCAGGGAACTTCCGGTTCTGTCCATCCTTGGGCATGCAGTCAAGCAACGACCGCTTCCGTGCCGGCGGTGACGGTCCCGGGAACGGACCCGAAACCGACGAAGGCCAGGACCCGCAGCCCGAGGACATCAGGTACCGCGACCCGTGGTACGACGCGCTGGCCTCCGGCTGGGGTGACGACAACGGCACGGGAGCCCCCACCGCACCGGTACCGGTGGCTCGCCGGGAGGAGCGGACCGGGCCGGGGGACGGTACGGCGGCCGAGGCCTACCTCGAGGTGCAGCGCAGCGCGGCCTTCCAGGAAGTGCGCAGCCGCTACCGGCGGTTCGTGACGCCGGCGGTCGCCCTCTTCCTCGTCTGGTACGTGAGCTACGTCGTGACCGCCACGACCGCGCCGGGGTTCATGGCGCGGCCGGTGGCCGGCGCGGTGAACGTGGGGATGCTGGCGGGCCTCGGGCAGTTCCTCAGCACCTTCCTGCTCGCCTGGGCCTACGCCCGGCACGCACGGCTGCGCAGGGACCGGGCGGCGCTCGAACTGCGCTGGGACACCCAGGAGCTGACGCGTGGCGCACTCGGTGGTGACTCGTGACGGGCAACCACCAGACGCTGGCACTGGTGCTGTTCAGTGTGTTCGTGGCGGTCACCCTGGGGATCACCACCTGGGTGAGCCGCAACCGGCACGGATCGGCGGAGGAGTTCTACGCGGGCGGGCGGCTGTTCTCACCCATGGAGAACGGTTTTGCCGTCGCGGGCGACTACGCGTCGGCCGCCTCCTTCCTCGGAGTCCCCGGACTGATCG
This sequence comes from Streptomyces sp. NPDC004721, assembly GCF_053601495.1. Lineage (NCBI taxonomy): Bacteria > Bacillati > Actinomycetota > Actinomycetes > Kitasatosporales > Streptomycetaceae > Streptomyces > Streptomyces sp. NPDC004721. The sequence goes on along the minus strand of NZ_JBSGBZ010000032.1, from coordinate 62,522 downwards.
CCCTGTTCGGCTACGACGGGGTGCTGTACGTGGTGGGCTTCTTCGTGGCCTGGCTGGTCGTGCTCTTCCTCGTCGCCGAACTGGTCCGCAACTGCGGGCGGTTCACGCTCGCCGACGTGGTCGCGGCACGGATGAGCGAGCGGCCGGCGCGGATCGCGGCGGGAACCTCCTCGGTCACCGTGTCCGTTCTGTATCTGGTGGCGCAGATGGTGGGCGCGGGCAGCCTGGTGGCGCTGCTCCTGGGCAGGACCGGCGCAGGGGTGCAGGCCTGGACCGTCATCGGCGTCGGCGCGCTGATGGTGATCTACGTGTCGTTGGGAGGGATGCGGGCCACCACCTGGATCCAGATCGTCAAGGCGGTCCTGATGCTGGGCGGCACCGTCGTGCTGACCGTGCTCGTCCTGGTCAGGTTCCACGGCGACATCGACCGGCTGCTGCTCACCGCGGCCGAGCGCAGCGGCCACGGGGACGCCTTCCTGGTGCCCGGACTGAAGTACGGCGGGGACCTGACCGCGCGCCTGGACTTCATCAGTCTCGGACTGGCGCTGGTGCTCGGCACGGCGGGGCTGCCGCACATCCTGTCCCGCTTCTACACCGTGCCGACGGCGCGGGCCGCCCGGCGCTCGGTGATCTGGTCCATCGGGCTGATCGGCGGCTTCTACCTGATGGCGATCGTCCTCGGCTTCGGTGCGGCCGCGATCGTGGGACCGGACGCCCTGCGCGGGTCCAACGCGGCCGGGAACACGGCGGTCCCGCTGCTGGCCCTCGACCTCGGCGGCGGCGCCGACTCCGCGGCGGGGACGGTCCTGTTCGCGGTGGTGGCCGCGGTCGCCTTCGCCACGATCCTCGCGGTGGTCGCCGGGATCACGCTCGCCTCCTCGGCGTCGGTGGCCCACGACCTGTACGCGTCGCTGCGGCGCCGCGGTGCCCGGCAGCGCGGCGAGGTGGCCGTGGCGCGCGTCGCCGCGGTCGGCATCGGCGTGGTCGCGATCGCCCTCGGCCTGCTCGCCCGCAACCTCAACGTGGCCTTCCTGGTGGGCCTCGCGTTCGCCGTCGCCGCCTCGGCGAACCTGCCGGTGCTGCTCTACTCGCTGTTCTGGCGCGGCTTCACGACCCGCGGCGCGGTGTGGGCCGTGTACGGCGGGCTGATTCCCGCGCTCGGGCTCGTCGTGCTCTCCCCGGTGGTCTCCGGCAGCCCCGACGCGCTGTTCCCGGGCGTCGACTTCCAGCTCTTCCCGCTGGAGAACCCCGGCATCGTCTCCGTACCGCTGGGATTCCTCGCCGGCTGGCTGGGCACCGTCACCTCCACCGAGGCGCCGGACGAGGCCAAGCACGCCGAGACGGAGGTGCGGTCGCTGACGGGCGCGGGGGCCGTGTAACGACGCACGGCGGCGTACTGCCGTGCGGCCCGGGGCCGGGCTAGGGCTGTGACTGGAAAGGTTTGCCGGGAAGCTCGCGGCGTCCGGTGCTGGGGGTACCTCCCGCGCCGTTCAGGCTGTGGGGAAGCATGGCGAGGCGGAGCGTCGCCTGCGTACTGGATGTACTCGGGTGATGCGACAACGCGGCGTGGGGGTACCCCCGGCCGAAGGCTGGGGGAGTGCCGTGCCGGACGCCGCGGGCCGGTGAACCTTTCCGGTCGAAGCACTAGGGCGCCACCCAGGCGTAGCGGTGCTCCGGCCGACCCGTGTCGCCGTACTTCAGGGACAGGCGCAGGCGTCCGGCCTGTTCCAGGTGGCGCAGGTAGCGCTGGGCGGTGGAGCGGCTCAGGCCGGTGCGGGCGGCCACCTCGTGGGCGGACAGGGGCTGGTCGGCGTGGTGCAGCACACCGCAGATGAGGTCCGTCGTCGGTTCCGAGTGGCCGCTGGGCAGCCCCGGGGACGGGGGCGCGGGCGCGGTGCGCAGGGCGCCGAAGATCCGGTCCACCTGCTCCTGCCCGGTGACGCCGTGTCCGCCGACGCGGTCGACGGTGCGGCGCAGGGCGGCGTAGGACTCCAGGCGGGTGCGCAGCGCGGCGAAGGTGAACGGTTTGACCAGGTAGTGCAGCGCGCCCAGGCGCATCGCCTGCTGGACGGTCGCCACGTCCCCGGCTGCCGTGATCATGATGACGTCGGTACCGATGCCCTGTTCCCGCATGCGGTGGACGAGTTCCAGACCCGTGCGGTCGGGCAGGTAGTGATCGAGCAGGACCAGGGCGATGCCTCCGCGCTGCACGGTGGTCAGGGCCTGTGCGGCACTGTGCGCGCGGGCGGTGACCCGGAAGCCGGGAACCTTTCCCACGTACTTGGCGTTTATCTCAGCGACACGGTAGTCGTCGTCGACCACCAGGACGTCAATCATCGGGCCTCTTTCCCTCAAGGCCACATGGGCTTTGAGCCGTTGTTCGGCTCCGTTGTTGTAGCGCGCGCAAAACGAGCACAACAGGTGCTTGCGAGCAAAAGAACGGCTTGCGCTCAGAAGACTGCTGCTGTGGCCGGGGCCACATCTACCGTCCCGGGTCATGAGCACAGACACCAGCCCCGCCATCGAACTGCGGGGCGCCAGCAAGACGTTCAGGACCCCGTCAGGGGGCCTGCACACGGCCGTCAGGGACCTCGACCTCACGGTGCGCCGCGGCGAGTTCGTGGCCGTGGTCGGCCCCACCGGCTGCGGCAAGTCGACCACCCTGACCCTGGTCAGCGGGCTGGAGGAGCCCACCGAGGGTGACGTGCTGGTGGCCGGTGAGCCGGTGCACGGCGTCGGCGGCAAGGTCGGCTTCGTCTTCCAGCAGGACGCCACCTTCCCCTGGCGCTCGGTGCTGTCCAACGTGATGGCCGGGCCGCGATTCCGCGGCGTGCCGAAGGCCGAGGCGAAGGAGAAGGCCCGCGCCTGGCTGGCCAGGGTCGGACTCGCCGCCTTCGAGGACCGCTACCCGCACCAGCTCTCCGGCGGCCAGCGCAAGCGTGTCGCCCTCGCCTCCACCTTCGTCAACGACCCCGAGATCCTGCTGATGGACGAGCCCTTCTCGGCGCTCGACGTGCAGACCCGGGCGCTGATGTCGGACGAGCTCCTGGAGCTGTGGGAGGGCACGGGCGCCTCGGTCGTCTTCGTCACCCACGACCTGGAGGAGGCCATCGCCCTGGCCGACAAGGTCGTCGTCATGACCGCCGGCCCCGCGACCGTGAAGCAGGTCTTCGACATCGGCCTGCCGCGGCCGCGCAAGGTCGAGCAGGTGCGCCTGCAGCCGGAGTTCATCGACATCTACCGCGAGATCTGGGAGTCGCTCGGCGAAGAGGTCCGCATCACCCGTGAAAGAGGTGCCGCCCATGTCGCCTGAGGTTCTCAGCACTCCGGTCGCCGAAACGGTCAAGACCCCGGACCGCGCGCACTCCAGGGCCCGCGCCGCCCGCAAACGCAAGGTGGCCGTCGGCTCCGCCCGCGTCCTGGTGCTGGTGGCCGTGCTCGGCCTGTGGGAGGCACTGTCCCGGGCCGAGGTCATCGATCCGTTCAACTTCTCGATGCCCTCGAAGATCTGGGACCAGATCTGGACCTGGATCATGCACGGCACCTCGCTCGGCTCACTCGGCGAGCAGATCTGGTACACGCTCTACGAGGCGCTGCTCGGCTGGGTGTTCGGTGTGGTGGCCGGTGTGATCCTCGGTATCGCACTGGGCCGCATCACGTTCCTCGCCGACGTCCTCGGCCCCTACATCAAGGTCCTCAACTCCATCCCGAGGATCGTCCTCGCCCCGATCTTCGTGATCTGGTTCGGCCTCGGACCGGTCTCCAAGGTCGCCTCGGCCGTGGTCCTGGTCTTCTTCCCGGTGTTCTTCAACGCCTTCCAGGGCGCCCGTGAGGTCGACCGCAACCTGGTGGCCAACGCCCGGATCCTTGGCGCGAGCGACCGTAGGGTGACGCTCCAGGTGGTCATCCCGTCCGCGACCTCGTGGATCTTCACCAGCCTGCACGTCAGCTTCGGCTTCGCCCTCATCGGCGCGATCGTCGGCGAGTACATCGGCGCCACCAAGGGCATCGGCCTGCTCGTCGCGCAGTCCCAGGGCACCTTCAACGCGGCCGGTGTGTACGCCGCGATGGTCATCCTCGCCGCGGTGGCGCTCGTCGCCGAGGGGCTGCTCACCTTCGCCGAGCGCCGCATCTTCCGCTGGAAGCCGACGGACTCCGGAGACTGACGGCCCACTGCCGTACCGGCCCTCCGCCGAAGCCTTTCCTCTTCTCGCACCGCCTCTCACAAGGACGTGAACCTTCATGCGCAAGACCGCCAGATTCGCTGCGTCGGCCGCCGCCGGCCTGCTCGCCCTGTCCTCCCTCACCGCCTGCGCCAACGATCAGGCCAGCTCCACCACCGACTCCGGCAAGGGTGGAGGCGGCGGCAAGGGCGAGCACGTCAAGATCATGGTGGGTGGCCTGGACAAGGTCATCTACCTGCCCGCGATGCTCACCCAGCGCCTCGGCTACTTCGCCGACGAGGGCCTGGACGTCGAGCTGCTGAGCGAGCCCGCCGGTGTCCAGGCCGAGACCGCGCTCGTCTCCGGCCAGGTCCAGGGCGCCGTCGGCTTCTACGACCACACCCTGGACCTGCAGGTCAAGGGCAAGAGTGTCGAATCCGTGGTGCAGTTCTCGCACGCGCCCGGCGAGGTGGAGGTCGTCTCCAACAAGGCGGCGAGCAAGATCACTTCACCGAAGGACTTCAAGGGCAAGAAGCTCGGCGTCACCGGCCTCGGCTCCTCCACCGACTTCCTCACCAAGTACCTGGCGGTCAAGAACGGGGTGAAGATCAGCGAGTTCACGCCGGTCGCCGTCGGCGCAGGCCCGACCTTCATCTCCGCGCTTGAGAAGGGCTCCATCGACGCCGGCATGACGACCGATCCGACCGTCGCGACGATCCTGGACAAGAAGGCGGGCAAGGTCCTGATCGACATGCGGACGCCCGAGGGGTCGCAGGAGGCGCTAGGCGGTCCGTACCCGTCGTCCAGCCTGTACATGCAGACGGACTGGGTCAACAGCCACAAGGAGACCGTCCAGAAGCTGGCCAACGCGTTCGTCAAGACGCTCAAGTGGATGTCCACCCACAGCGCCGACGAGATCGCCGCCAAGATGCCCGCCGACTACTCCCAGGGCAACAAGACGCTCTACGCGGAGGCGATCAAGAGCACGCTGCCGATGTTCACCAAGGACGGCGTCATGCCGGCGAACGGCCCGGAGACCGTGGAGAAGGTGCTCGAGGCGTTCAAGCCCGAAATCAAGAACGGCAACGTGGACCTCAGCAAGACGTTCACCACCGAGTTCGTTGAGAAGGCCGCGGGCTGACATCCGTATGCAAGGGGGGCACGGCCTCTTCCCCTCCCCCCGAGCCGTGGCCTCAGTCGCGGGCCGCCCACACGTAACGGTGTTCCGGGCGGCCCGCGCCGCCGTACTTCAGCGTCAGCCGGGCCCGTCCGGTGCGCTCCAGGAACTTCAGGCAGCGCTGGGCGGTCTGCCGGCTCACCCCGGTCCGCTCGGCGACCTCCTGGGCCGACAGGGGCCCGTCGGCCCGTATCAGGGTCCGGCGGACGAGTTCGGTGGTGGCGGGGGAGTGCCCCTTGGGCAGACCGGGTTCCGGCGCCGCCGACAGGGCCCCGAAGAGCCGGTCGACCTCGGCCTGTTCGGCCTCGCCGCCACCGTCCAGGACACGGCGCAGCGCCGCGTACGCCTCCAGCCTGGACCGCAGCCCGGCGAAGGTGAAGGGCTTGATCAGGTACTGCAGCGCACCGTGCCGCATCGCCGCCTGCACGGTCGACACGTCCCGGGCAGCCGTCACCATGATCACGTCGGTCCGCAGGCCGCGACCGCGCATCTCCCGTACGACCGACAGTCCCGTGTCGTCGGGCAGGTAGTGGTCCATGAGGACCAGGTCGAGCCGCGGCAGCGTCTCGAGCCGGCGCAGTGCCTCGGCCGCGCTGTGCGCCTCACCGGCGACGCGGAAGCCCGGCACCTTCTCCACATAGGCGGCGTTGACCTGCGCGACCCGGAGGTCGTCGTCCACGATCAGGACCTCGATCACCGCTCCCCCTCATCCTCGCCGGTCCCGGCGGCGGTCCCGGCGGCGGGGCCGAGGACGTGGCCGAGGGCGGGTTCCAGCGCCGGCTCCGGCTCGGCGAGCGCCTCGGGCAGTACGACCGTGAACTCCGCGCCGCCGCCGTGCGCCTCGCCCACCGCGACGGTTCCGCCCTGCCGCTCGGCGAGCCTGCGCACCAGGGACAGGCCGATACCGCGCCTGCCGTGCGCCGGCGGCTGCTTGGTGGACCACCCCTCCGTGAAGATCAGGTCGCGCCGGCCCGCCGGGACCCCGGGCCCGGTGTCGCGCACCCGGAGCACGGCGGTACGTGTCTCCGCGCGCAGTTCGACCTCCACGCGCGCGTGGGGGGTCGCCGCGACGGCGTCGAGCGCGTTGTCGACCAGGTTGCCGACGATCGTCACCAGCCCCCTTGGGTCGACGACCCGGTCCGGCAGGTGCGTGAGGTCCGACAGCCACAGCGCGACCCCGCGCTCGGCCGCGACGGTCGCCTTACCGACCAGCAGGGCGGCGAGCAGCGGGTCCTGGATCTTCTCGGTGACCTGCTCGGCGGTGGCCCGGTGGTCGCCGACCACCTCTCCGACGAACTCCACGGCGTCGTCGTACATCTCCAGCTCCAGCAGCCCGAGCAGCGTGTGCATGCGGTTGGCGTGCTCGTGGTCCTGGGCGCGCAGGGCGTCGATCAGGCCGCGTGTCGAGTCCAGCTCCCGGCCCAGCTCCTCCAGTTCGGTGCGGTCGCGCAGGGTGGCGACGGCACCCCCGTCGTCGGTCGGCATCCGGTTGGCGACCAGGACACGCTGCCCGCGCACGGTGAGCAGGTCCGTGCCCGTCACCCGCCCGGCCAGGACGTCGGTCGTACGGCCCTCCCCGAGCGCCTCGTCGAGCGACCGGCCGACCGCCTCGTCGCCGAGGCCGAGCAGCCGCTGTGCCTCGTCGTTGAGCAGCCGGATCCGCCCGACGCGGTCCAGGGCCACGACCCCTTCCCGGATGCCGTGCAGCATGGCCTCGCGCTCGGCGAGCAGCGCCGCGATGTCCGAGAAGGCCAGGTCCCTCGTCTGCCGCTGGACCCGCCGGGAGATCAGCCACGCGGCCAGCGCGCCCGCGGCCAGGGCGCCGCCGGCGTAGGCGAACAGACCAGGGATGGCGTCGATCAGCTTGGCCCGCACGCTGTCGTAGGCGATGCCGACCGACACCGCCCCCACGATGCGGTGGTCCGCGTCGTACAGGGGCACCTTGCCGCGTGCCGAGCGCCCCAGCGTGCCGGTGTCGATCTCCATGACCTTCCGGCCGGCCAGGGCCGTCTTGGGAGACGTCGACACGTGCTGGCCGACCTCCTCCGGATCCGTGTGCGACCAGCGCGTGCCCCGCGTGTCCATCACCACGACGTACTCGGCGCCGGTCGCCTTCCGGATCCGTTCCGCCTCCCGCTGCACGGGACCGTCGACGCTCGGGGCGGTGTGCTGGAGGTCCCGTGCGATCTGCTGGTTCTCGGCGGTGGTCTCGGCGATGGCGAGCGCCCGGCGCATCGCCTGCTCGTCCAGTTGGTGGCCCAGCGGCGCGAGGAACAGGCCGGTCGCGAGCACGGCGACTCCCGCGGCGATCGCCAGCTGCATCAACAACACCTGCGAGAAGACGCGTCGTGGCAGGCCCAGCCGCCGGCGGCGCGCGGGAGGAGAGACGCTCATGACCATGACAGTACGTCGGGGCGCGGGTGCTGCTCCCGGGGTGTGGCGCGGATCTCCTGCCGTGCGCCTCAGTGGCCGGCCCCCGGACGGTCAGCCGTTCAGCCGTTCAGCCGTTCAGCCGTTCAGCCGTCAGCCGTCAGCCGTCAGCCGCGCGGTCGCCAGTTCGCGGACGGCGACCACCTCCATGCGCGTCGGCCCGCCCAGCAGCGACGCACCGCAGCTCTCCGGGTGCGGCGGCAGAGCGGCCTCCTGGCTCACGGTCACGTGCCAGCGGCGTCCGTCGGCATGGGCGACGGTGACCTCCCAGCACGGCGCCGGGCCGTCGGTGGGCACGTCGTCGGTGCGCACGACGCTCAGCGCGTCCGGCCGGTACTCTCCCGCCGTCTCCCTCACCGCCAGTTCCGCGGCCTGTCCCGGCCGTTCCCAGGCCGTGCGGCCCCGGCAGCCGTCGAGGACCACCCGGCCCTCGCCCACACCGTGCAGGACCTCCTTGACGGCGTGGGCCTCGGCCCGGCCATAGGCGTATCCGAACGGCAGCACGAGCAGCGTCGGCGAGAAGCGGTGACCGCCCAGGTGCGTGACCTCCCAGACGCCCTGAACCCCGGAGGCGGCGAGTTCGGCCGCGAGGGGGCGGCCGAGCAGGGCGCAGCACTGGTCCCGCTTGCCGTTGGTGCACACCAGTGCGAGCGGATCGCCTGTGTGGGGCCCGCCCTGGAGCGCGGCGTCGAAGGTGTGGTGGTCACCCCTGCCCAGGGCGGCGAAGTCGATGCCCAGCAGGCGCTCCGGGTCGGCGGTCATGGCGCTGCGCAGCCATACGTTTCCCGGGACAGTGTGTGCCGCGTACACATGCCGTACGGACTGGGTGCGGCGGTCGGCGTGCCGCCCCGGACGGCGGATGAGCGCGATCCGGACGCCGGTGCCCCGCGCCGCGCGCTCCAGCGCACGCCCGAGCGCGGGGTCCAGGTGGCTCGAAGTGAGTGCCTTGGCACCCCAGGGACCGGGCTGTTCAAGCAGCAGCCATGTCGTCGCCGTGGCCGCGGTGGCGGCCATCGGCTCGTCGAGCTGCCGGGAGGCGGTCGAGCACGTACTCACACAGGTGAGCCTAACCTGACTCGCGCCGGATCCACTTCAGGCCGCCGGGGTGATCTCCTCCGGAAGTCGCCGCAACGGCGGATCCGGCAGTCGTGATGCGCACGGCTCGTATCCTTGGTCGGCATTCCATCCTCGTGCGTGCGCCGGGCCGTGAGCCGGTGCACGCGTCGGCGTGAGAGAGGTCGAACGGTGAGTCAGCCGAGCCGGAACCCGAGTCCGAGTCGCAGCGCGGCGCAGATCCCGGTCGTGGTGCTCGCCGGATTCCTCGGCTCGGGGAAGACCACGCTCCTCAACCATCTGCTGCACCGCGGCGGCGGCAGCCGCATCGGCGCGATCGTCAACGACTTCGGGGCCGTCGAGATCGACGCCATGGCGGTCGCGGGAGCCCTCGGGGACTCCACCGTCTCCCTCGGCAACGGGTGCCTGTGCTGCGCGGTCGACGCCAGTGAACTCGACGTGTACCTCGACCGGTTGACGAGCCCGGCCGCCGGTATCGACGTCGTCGTCATCGAGGCCAGCGGACTCGCCGAGCCCCAGGAACTCGTCCGCATGGTGCTGGCGAGCGAGAACCCCAGGGTCGTCTACGGCGGGCTCGTCGAGGTCGTCGACGCCGCCGAGTTCGGCGACACCCGCGCGAGGCATCCCGAGATCGACCGGCATCTGGCGCTCGCCGACCTCGTCGTGGTCAACAAGACCGACCGGGCCGCGGACGGCGAGAAGGTGCTCGGAATCGTACGGTCCCTGGTCGACGGGGCCGCCGTCGTCCCGGCCTCGTACGGCAGGGTGGACCCCGAGTTCCTCTTCGACTGCCGGCCGAGCGAGGAGCGGGTCGGGCAGCTCTCCTTCGACGACCTGCACATGCCCGACGCGGAGGACGCCCACGACCACCACGCCGGGCATCTGCACGCCGGCTACGACAGCCTCTCCTTCGTCTCCGACGTGCCGCTCGCCCCCCGTCGGCTGATGCGGTTCCTGGACAGCCGCCCCGACGGGCTCTACCGGATCAAGGGATACGTCGGCTTCGGCCCGTACGATGCGCGCAACCGCTACGCCGTGCACGCCGTCGGGCGCTTCCTGCGCTTCTACCCCGAGCCCTGGCCGGACGGCGAGCCCCGCCTCACCCAGCTCGTGCTCATCGGTTCCGGCATCGACGCGGGAGCCCTCGGCAAGGAACTGGAGGCGTGCAAGCAGGACGCCCCACACGCCGACGAGCACGGCATGTGGGGCGTCCTGCGCTACGTACGGGACCCCGAGGGGCACGACCCCGAGGACCCGGACCTTCCGGACCCGGCGGACCCGAGCCTGGCGGACCCGGGACCGGACCCCGCGGAAGTGTCGGCCTAGACGGGCCCGGCGACCACCGCCACCGTCTTCGGCAGCGACACGCCCGAGCCGTCGCGGCGCGGGTCGACCTCCGGGAGTTCGGCCGGGCTGCCGTTCTTCTGGGCGGCCAGGACCGGGGTGGGACCCGCCCAGGCGAAGGCCAGGCAGTCCTCGCCCTTCAGGAACCGCTGGCAGCGCACGCCGCCGGTGGCGCGGCCCTTGCGCGGGTACTGGTCGAACGGCGTGACCTTGCCCGTCGTCTGCACGGAGTCGTCCAGCGTGCCGCGCGAGCCGGCCACGGTGAAGACGATCGCGTCAGCGGCCGGATCGACGGCCGTGAACGAGATGACCTTGGCGCCCTCGGTGAGCTTGATGCCGGCCATACCGCCGGCCGCGCGGCCCTGCGGGCGGACCTGGGAGGCCTGGTAGCGCAGGAGCTGGGCGTCGTCCGTGATGAAGACCAGGTCCTCCTCACCGGTGCGCAGCTCGACCGCGCCCACGATCCGGTCACCCTCCTTGAGCGTGACGACCTCCAACTCCTCCTTGTTGGAGGGGTAGTCGGGGACGACCCGCTTGACGACACCCTGTTCGGTGCCGAGCGCCAGGCCCGGCGACGACTCGTCCAGCGTGGTCAGGCAGACCACGGTCTCGTCGTCCTCCAGGGTGACGAACTCCGCCAGCGGCGCGCCGCCGGCGAGGTTCGGCGCCGACGTCGTCTCCGGCAACTGCGGCAGGTCGACGACGTTCACGCGGAGCAGGCGGCCCGCCGACGTCACCACGCCCACCTCGCCCCGGGCGGTCGCCGGGACCGCCGAGACGATCACGTCGTGCTTCTGCCGCTTGCCGTCCCCGCGCGCGAACGGGTCGCCGTTCGCCGTGCGGGCCATCAGGCCGGTCGAGGACAGCAGGACGCGGCACGGGTCGTCCGCCACCTGCAACGGCACCACGGCGGCCGGGGAGTCGCTCGCCTCCAGCAGCATCGTGCGCCGCGGAGTGCCGAACTTCTTGGCGACCGCGGCCAGTTCGGCCGAGACCAGCTTGCGCAGCTCCGCGTCGGACTCCAGGATCCGGGTCAGCTCCTCGATCTCCGCGACGAGCTTGTCCTTCTCCGCCTCCAGCTCGATGCGGTCGTACTTGGTCAGACGGCGCAGCGGGGTGTCCAGGATGTACTGGGTCTGGACCTCGCTCAGCGAGAAGCGCCGCATCAGGCGCTCCTTGGCCTGCGCGGAGTTCTCGCTGGAGCGGATCAGACGGATGACCTCGTCGATGTCCACCAGCGCGGTGAGCAGGCCCTCCACCAGGTGCAGCCGGTCGCGCCGCTTGCGCCGGCGGTACTCGCTGCGGCGCCGTACGACCTCGAAGCGGTGGTCGAGGTAGACCTCCAGCAGCTCCTTCAGGCCGAGCGTGAGCGGCTGGCCGTCGACCAGGGCGACGTTGTTGATGCCGAAGGACTCCTCCATCGGCGTCAGCTTGTAGAGCTGCTCCAGGACGGCCTCCGGCACGAAGCCGTTCTTGATCTCGATGACCAGGCGCAGTCCGTGCTCGCGGTCGGTGAGGTCCTTGACGTCGGCGATCCCCTGGACCTTCTTCGAACCGACCAGGTCCTTGATCTTGGCGATGACCTTCTCCGGGCCCACGGAGAAGGGCAGCTCGGTGACGACCAGCCCCTTGCGGCGCGCCGTCACGGTCTCCACCGAGACCGTCGCGCGGATCTTGAAGGTGCCGCGGCCGGTCTCGTAGGCGTCCCTGATCCCGGACAGGCCGACGATCCGGCCGCCGGTCGGCAGGTCCGGGCCCGGGACGTGCCGCATCAGGGCGTCCAGGTCGGCGTTGGGGTGGCGGATCAGGTGGCGGGCGGCCGCGATGACCTCGTTGAGGTTGTGCGGGGGCATGTTCGTGGCCATGCCGACGGCGATGCCCGAGGAGCCGTTCACCAGCAGGTTCGGGAAGGCGGCCGGCAGGGCCACCGGCTCCTGCTCCTGGCCGTCGTAGTTGGGGGCGAAGTCGACGGTGTCCTCGTCGATGGACTCCGTCATCAGACCCGTGGCCTCGGCCATCCGGCACTCGGTGTACCGCATGGCGGCCGGCGGGTCGTCGTTGCCCAGCGAGCCGAAGTTGCCGTGGCCGTCGACGAGCGGGACACGCATCGAGAAGGGCTGGGTCAGACGCACCAGGGCGTCGTAGATCGACGCGTCGCCGTGCGGGTGCAGCTTGCCCATGACCTCGCCGACGACGCGCGCGCACTTCACGTAGCCGCGGTCGGGGCGAATCCCCATCTCGTTCATCTGGTAGACGATGCGGCGGTGCACCGGCTTGAGTCCGTCCCGGGCGTCCGGCAGGGCGCGGGAGTAGATGACCGAGTACGCGTACTCGAGGAAGGAGCCCTGCATCTCGTCGACGACGTCGATGTCGAGGATCCTCTCCTCGTACGCGTCGTCGGGCGGCGGGGTCTTCGTGCTGCGGCGGGCCATCGCTGCCGGCTCCTTGCTGAAGCGTGACGGGATCTGACGCGGACCATTGTGGACCGCGCGACCGACAACGCGGACCACGCCCCGTCCCCACAGGGCCGTTCCGTGATCCCGTCCCGCCTCCGGGGCGTCTCCCGCCGTCGGCTGCCGCGCCTTTTCCATCCCGTGGCCCTTGAGGGCGGTGGTGCTTCTGTGGCGCGTGTGAAGCCCCTTCGCGTCCCTTCCCGCCCCGCCGCCGTGGCGCGTGGCTTTGTCTCGCTCTCGGCGTACGGGTCGTGGGAACTTCGCCAGGGGTCCGCACGCTTGCATACAGTGGCAGGACCGGCAGGAAAAGGGCGGTTCGCAGACCGCCACCGCGATCGAAGGGACGTACATGCCCATGGGTCACACGGCCGCAGCCGAGGCAGACTCCGGCGGCCTGACAGCGACCGAGCACCGCCTGGCCAACGGCCTGCGCGTGGTGCTCTCCGAGGACCACCTGACCCCGGTCGCGGCGGTGTGCCTCTGGTACGACGTCGGCTCGCGCCACGAGGTCAAGGGACGTACCGGCCTGGCTCACCTTTTCGAGCACCTGATGTTCCAGGGCTCCGCCCAGGTCAAGGGCAACGGCCACTTCGAGCTGGTGCAGGGCGCGGGCGGCTCGCTCAACGGCACCACCAGCTTCGAGCGCACCAACTACTTCGAGACCATGCCCGCCCACCAGCTGGAGCTCGCCCTCTGGCTGGAGGCCGACCGCATGGGCTCCCTGCTCGCGGCGCTGGACGACGAGTCCATGGAGAACCAGCGGGACGTCGTCAAGAACGAGCGCCGCCAGCGCTACGACAACGTCCCCTACGGCACCGCCTTCGAGCGGCTGACCGCCCTCGCCTACCCGGAGGGCCACCCGTACCACCACACGCCGATCGGGTCGATGGCGGACCTGGACGCGGCCACCCTGGAGGACGCGCGCTCGTTCTTCCGCACGTACTACGCGCCCAACAACGCCGTTCTGTCGGTCGTCGGTGACATCGACCCGCAGCAGACGCTCGCCTGGATCGAGAAGTACTTCGGCTCCATCACGTCCCACGACGGCAAGCCCGAGCCCCGCGACGGCTCCCTGCCGGAGGTCATGGGCGAGCAGTTGCGCGAGGTCGTCGAGGAGGAGGTCCCGGCCCGCGCCCTGATGGCCGCCTACCGGCTCCCGCACGACGGCACGCGCGCGTGCGACGCGGCCGACCTGGCGCTCACCATCCTCGGCGGCGGCGAGTCCTCCCGGCTCTACAACCGGCTGGTGCGCCGCGACCGTACGGCCGTCGCGGCCGGCTTCGGACTGCTGCGGCTGGCCGGCGCGCCCTCCTTGGGCTGGCTGGACGTGAAGACCTCCGGCGACGTCGAGGTTCCCGTCATCGAGTCGGCCATCGACGAGGAGCTCGCCCGGTTCGCCGAACAGGGCCCCACGGCCGAGGAGATGGAGCGCGCCCAGGCCCAACTGGAGCGCGAGTGGCTGGACCGCCTCGGCACGGTCGCCGGCCGCGCCGACGAACTGTGCCGCTACGCCGTCCTGTTCGGGGACCCGCAGCTCGCCCTGACCGCCGTCAAGCGGGTCCTGGAGGTGACGCCCGAGGAGGTCCAGGAGGCCGCCAAGTCCCGCCTGCGCCCCGACAACCGCGCGGTGCTCGTCTACGAGCCGACCGCCGCCGACGCGCAGGACGACGCCCAGGGCGCGGACGCCGCGGCCACCGACGAGACCGAGGAGGCGGCGAAGTGACCGAGCTCGCCACGATGGAGTTCCACCCCCAGCCCCGGGCCGGCGCGGCCAAGCCGTGGGCGTTCCCCGCGCCCGAGCGCGGGACGCTGGACAACGGCCTGACGGTGCTGCGCTGTCACCGCCCCGGCCAGCAGGTCGTCGCCGTCGAGGTGCTGCTGGACGCGCCCCTGGACGCGGAGCCGGCCGACCTGGACGGCGTCGCCACGATCATGGCGCGGGCCTTCTCCGAGGGCACCGACAAGCACTCCGCCGAGGAGTTCGCCGCCGAGCTGGAGCGCGCGGGCGCCACCCTCGACTCGCACGCCGACCACCCCGGCGTACGGCTGAGCCTGGAGGTCCCGGCCTCCCGCCTGGCCAAGGGGCTCGGCCTGCTGTCCGACGCCCTCAGGGCGCCCGCGTTCGCCGAATCCGAGGTCGAGCGCCTGGTGCGCAACCGGCTCGACGAGATCCCGCACGAGCTGGCCAACCCGGCCCGCCGCGCCGCCAAGGAGCTGTCCAAGGAGCTCTTCCCGGCCGGCTCGCGCATGTCCCGTCCGCGCCAGGGCACCGAGGACACGGTCGGCGCGATCGACTCGGCGGCCGTCCGCTCGTTCTACGACCGGCACGTGCGTCCGGCGACGGCCACCGCTGTGGTCGTCGGCGACCTCACCGGCGTCGACCTCGACGAGCTGCTGGGCCGGACCTTGGGCGCCTGGACCGGCTCGCCCGCCAAGCCGCGGCCCGTGCCGCCGGTGACCGCCGACGACACCGGCCGCGTGGTCATCGTGGACCGGCCCGGCGCCGTGCAGACACAGCTGCTCATCGGCCGGATCGGCCCGGACCGGCACGACCGCGTGTGGCCCGCCCAGGTGCTCGGCACCTACTGTCTCGGCGGCACCCTCACCTCCCGCCTGGACCGCGTCCTGCGCGAGGAGAAGGGCTACACCTACGGGGTGCGGGCGTTCGGCCAGGTGCTGCGGTCGGCCCCCGACGGGTCGGGCGCCGCGATGCTCGCCATCAGCGGCTCGGTCGACACCCCGAACACCGGCCCGGCCCTGGACGACCTGTTCACGGTGCTGCGCAAGCTCGCCGCCGAGGGCCTCACCGACGCCGAGCGGGACGTCGCCGTGCAGAACCTCGTCGGCGTGGCGCCGCTGAAGTACGAGACGGCCGCCGCCGTGGCGGGCACGCTCGCCGACCAGGTCGAGCAGCACCTGCCCGACGACTACCAGGCGACGCTCTATCAACAGCTCGCCGCGACCGGCACGGTGGAGGCGACCGCGGCCGTCGTCAACGCGTTCCCGGTGGACCGGCTGGTGACGGTCCTCGTCGGTGACGCGGCGCAGATCAAGGAGCCCGTCGAGGCCCTGGGCGTCGGCCGGGTCATCGTCGTCGCGGCCGAGTAGAGGTACCCCCCTCGCCGCCGCACGCGCGGCGAACGGCACACGCGCACGTGGGGCCCTGGTGCGAAACGCCACCAGGGCCCCACGATGTCCGAATTGAGGGGGAGGTTGCCTGTCTGCCCTGTGGTATGCGCTACAAAACATCTGATCCGTTTGGGAATTGAAAGCGGCCCCGTTTAGCGTCGGTCCGTCTGTTCGTCGGGCAGTGCGCCGCGTCCGCGGCACCGGACAGCCATCGCCGAGTCCCCGTACGGCGCGAGCCAGGGGAGCCGGGGACCCACCGTCCCTGGGGTGAATCGGACACCCGCGCGCGCCGCGAGGGGGCCGTAGGAGACCTTCCTGCTCCGAACCCGTCAGCTAACCCGGTAGGCGAGAGGGAAGGAAAGGACCCACGTCTCCATGGCGTTCACCCGCGCCGCCGGGAAGCACCGCCGGCCGAGCCGGATGCACCGCACCACCGCTCGCGCGGCGGGCGTCGCGGCCCTGGCCACCACCGGCGTCATCGGCACCCTCGCCGCCCCGGCCCTCGCCGCGGAGGATCCCGCCGCCGAGGACACCGGCCTCACTCCGGTCGTCACCATCGGCGACAGCGTCGCCGAGAAGATCGACGCCCAGGCCCTCGCCCAGCACAGGGCCGCCGCGCGCAAGCAGGCCGAGGAGGCCGCGCGCAAGAAGGCCGCGGAGCGGGCCGCGAAGGAGCGCGAGGCCAAGGCGCGCGCCGCCCGCGAGGCCGAGCGCAAGCGTCTCAACGCCTTCGTGACGCCGATCCTCGGCTCCTACATATCGACCGGCTACCGCACCGGCGGCTCCCTGTGGTCCTCCGGCACCCACACCGGCATCGACTTCCACGCCGCGAGCGGCACCACCGTCCACGCGGTCGGCATCGGCACCGTCGTCGAGACCGGCTGGGGCGGGGCGTACGGCAACCAGGTCGTGATCAGGATGGCCGACGGCATGTACACCCAGTACGGGCACCTGTCGTCCATCGGGGTCTCGGTGGGCCAGCAGGTCGTCCCGGGCCAGCAGATCGGCCTGTCCGGCGCGACCGGCAACGTGACCGGACCGCACCTGCACTTCGAGGCTCGTACGTCCCCGGACTACGGCTCCGACGTCGACCCCGTGGCCTACCTCCGCCGGCACGGCCTCAACATCTGACCTCCCGCGCCGGCACACCGCCCGGCGCGTCACGCGACACTCCCGAAGCCCCGGCTCCCGAGCCGGGGCTTCCGGTGTTCCCCGCCGTGTTCCCTTCCGGTGTTCCGGTGTTCCGGTGTTCCGGGGGCACGCCGGGCACGCCGAAGCCGTGCCACCCCGTCCGGGCGGCACGGCTTCGGCGCAGGAGCGGTCCTGCCGGTCAGACGGTCTCGGGAAGCTCCCCGAGCCCCTCGGCGACCAGCTTGGCCAGCCGGTCCAGCGCGGCGTCCGCGCCGTCGGCGTCGGAGGCCAGGACGACCTCCTCGCCGCCCTCGGCGCCGAGGCCGAGCACGGCCAGCATGGAGGCCGCGTTGACGGGCGTCCCGTCGGCCTTGGCGATCGTCACGGGGATGCCTGAGGCCGTGGCGGCCCGGACGAAGATGGAGGCGGGGCGGGCGTGGAGGCCCTCGGCCCAGCCGACGTTGACGCGGCGCTCAGCCATGTGTTGCTGCCCTTCGGGTGATCAGGGTTGTCTAGACCAGTTTTCCACACGTGAAGCGAGCCCGGAGCGGGGGTGCGCGCCGCCCCGAGTGGCGTCGGACCGCGGCCTCGGTCCGACGTGTGTCCTCCACAGACTGCCTCGCGCCGCTGTCGGACGCGAGCCGTACGCTGGGGCCCATGCAGACCTCGCCGGACCGGCACGAGTACCCCGCCCACTGGGAGGCCGACGTGGTGCTGCGCGACGGCGGCACCGCACGGATCCGCCCCATCACCGCCGATGACGCCGGCCGTCTGGTCAGCTTCTACGAACAGGTGTCGGACGAGTCCAAGTATTACCGCTTCTTCGCGCCCTACCCGCGCCTGTCCGCGAAGGACGTCCACCGCTTCACGCACCACGACTTCGTGGACCGGGTGGGACTCGCGGCCACGGTCGGCGGCGAGTTCATCGCCACCGTACGCTACGACCGCATCGGCGCGGACGGCATGCCCGCCTCGGCGCCCTCCGACGAGGCCGAGGTCGCCTTCCTGGTGCAGGACGCCCACCAGGGACGCGGGGTCGCCTCCGCGCTCCTGGAGCACATCGCGGCCGTCGCCCGCGAGCGCGGCATCCGGCGCTTCACCGCCGAGGTGCTTCCGGCCAACACCAAGATGATCAAGGTGTTCACGGACGCCGGGTACGTCCAGAAGCGCAGCTTCGAGGACGGCGTCGTACACCTGGAGTTCGACATCGAGCCGACCGACCGCTCGCTGGCCGTGCAGCGCGCACGGGAGCAGCGGGCCGAGGGGCGGTCGGTACGGCGGCTCCTGGTGCCCGGCTCGGTCGCCGTCATCGGCGTGGGCCGCACGCGCGGCGGCGTGGGCCGCAGCATCCTCGACAACATCCACGACGCCGGGTTCACGGGCCGGCTCCACGCCGTGAACCGGGCCTTCGGCGAGGACTGCCGGGAGATCGACGGGGTGCCCGCCCACCGCTCGGTGCGGGACATCGACGGGCCCGTGGACCTCGCCGTCGTCGCCGTGCCGGCCGAGCGCGTCCCGGACGCCGTCACCGAGTGCGGCGAGCACGGGGTGCAGGGGCTCGTCGTGATCTCCGCGGGCTACGCGGAGAGCGGCCCCGAGGGACGCGAGCGGCAGCGCGCCCTCGTGCGGCAGGCGCGCACGTACGGCATGCGGATCATCGGGCCCAACACCTTCGGGATCATCAACACCTCGCCGGACGTCCGGCTGAACGCCTCCCTCGCCCCCGAGCTGCCCCGGCCCGGCCGTATCGGGCTGTTCGCCCAGTCCGGGGCCATCGGGATCGCGCTGCTGTCCCGGCTGCACCGGCGCGGCGGCGGGGTCACCGGGGTCACGGGCGTGTCGACCTTCGTGTCGGCCGGCAACAGGGCGGACGTCTCCGGCAACGACGTCATGCAGTTCTGGTACGACGACCCCGACACCGACGTCGCCCTGATGTACCTGGAGTCCATCGGCAACCCGCGCAAGTTCACCCGCCTGGCCCGGCGTACGGCGGCGGTGAAGCCGCTGGTCGTGGTGCAGGGCGCGGGCTCCGCCCCGCAGGGGCACGCGGTGCGGGCGACGCGGCTGCCGCACGCGACGGTGTCCGCGCTGCTGCGGCAGGCCGGCGTGATCCGGGTGGACACCATCACCGAACTGGTCGACACCGGCCTGCTGCTCGCCCGGCAGCCGCTGCCGCCGGGCCCGCGGGTGGCGATCCTCGGCAACTCCGAGTCGCTGGGAGTGCTGACCTACGACCGCTGCCTCGCGGAGGGGCTGCGCCCCCAGCCGCCGCGGGACCTGACGACGGCGGCGTCGGCGGAGGACTTCCGGGTCGCGCTGTCCCGGGCGCTCGCCGACGAGACCGCCGACGCGGTGGTCGTCACCCTGATACCGGCGCTGGGGGAGGGGGCCGCCGAGGACTCGGCCCTGGCCGAGGCGCTGCGCTCGGCCGCGCAGGAGGTCCCCGGCAAGCCGGTCCTGGTCGTGCACGTCGAGTTCGGCGGCCTGGCGGAAGCCCTCTCCGCCGCCACCAGCACGGCCCCGCCACCCGGCCCGGGCCCCCACCCGGGAGCGACCCCCCTCCTGCCGCCTCCCACGACGCCCCGGCCTGCCTCGGCATCCGCGGCGGGTCCGGGGCACCAGGAGGGCCGGGCATCCCTGGCAGCCCCGAATCCCGAGACCGGCACAGGTCCAAAGGCATGCACGTCAGGACCTCGGCGAGGTCCGGGCCAGGCTTCCGCCACGGGCTCGCAGCTCCGCCCCGGCTCCCGGTGGCCGTCCCCTGCCGTGCCCGACAGGGCCGCGGCCGGGGACGCAGGTCCGGCGGGTGTGACAGCGGGCGGTGCCGGGCTCGGGCCGGCCCCCACCGGGCCGCGGCTGATCACCGCCTATCCCGCTGCCGAGCGTGCGGTGCGGGCCCTTGCCGAGGCGGTCCGGTACGGCCAGTGGCGACGGGAGGCCGTGGAGCCGGGGAAGGTGCCGGAGTACGAGGACATCGACGAGAAGGGTGCCGCCGCCTTCATCGGCGGACTGCTCGAGCGCGGGCAGGGCCTCACGCTCGGTACGGAGGAGACCTGCGAGCTGCTGGGCCGGTACGGCATCCACGTGCGCCGGGCCCTGCCCGCGCCCACCCCCGACGCCGCCGCGGAGGCCGCCCGCGCCCTTGGCTACCCCGTCGCCCTGAAGGCCACCGCCCCGCACCTGCGGCACCGCGCCGACCTCGGCGGCGTACGCCTCGACCTCACCGACGAGGATCAACTCCGCCGGGCCTACGCCGAGTTGACCGACCTTTTCGGCAAGCCCGAGGAGCTGCGGCCGGTGGTGCAGGCGATGGCACCCCGAGGGGTCGACACCGTCGTGCGCGCGGTCATCGACCCGGCGGCCGGCGCGGTGCTCTCCTTCGGGCTCGCCGGGGTCGCCTCCCAGCTGCTCGGCGACATGGCGCACCGGCTGATCCCGGTCACCGACCGCGAGGCCACCTCCCTGATCCGCTCCATCCGCACGGCACCCCTGCTCTTCGGCTGGCGCGGCTCGGCCCCGGTCGACGCCCCCGCGTTGCAGGAGCTGCTGCTGCGCGTGTCACGGCTGGTCCACGACCACCCGGAGGTCGTCGCCGTCACCCTGGAGCCGGTCGTCGTCGCCCCGCGCGGGCTGAGCGTCCTCGACGCCACCGTGCGCCTGGCACCCCCGCCCGCCCGCGACGACCTCGGCCCGCGCACGCTCCCGGTGTACTGAATCGGCCACCAGGGCCCCTCCGGGCTCGGAACCGGTGCGCGCCCTACCAGGGCCGTATGGGCTTCGTTCCCGTGCGTCGTCCGTCCCCGTCGAGCAGGTGCCCCATCCGCTTGACCGTCCGCAGTCCGACGATCCGGTCGACGACCGTGAGGGAGGGAAGCCGGGCGCACATCGCCGCTTCGCGGCGCTGGATGTCGCCGATGTCGCGCAGCCAGAACGTGGCGAGGATGTTCGTGGAACCGGTGACGGCGGCGACCAGACGGCACTCGGGCAGCGTGGCCAGCGTTCGGTGAAGGGTGTTCAGGTCACGGGCGGGAGCCTGGCCGCGGAAGGTGACGGACACGGGCAGTCCCGTCAGGTGCGGGGCCATGTCGCAGCGGAAGAGGATCACCCCGGAGTCGGTGAGGCGGTGCACCCTGCGGCGAACTGTCGCGGCGCTGGTGCCGGCGCGCTCGGCGAGCGCGGCGAGTCCCAGACGTCCGTCGCTGACCAGGGCATCGAGGAGAGCACGGTCGATGCGGTCTGGTTCGACGGAGGAACCCGCCTCGCGGACACCGGCACCGGGAAGGCCGAGGGCGCTCAGTTGCGCGGTGTCGAGGGAGTGCAGCCGCCAACGGCTGCCCTCCGTGTAGAGCGAGGTGGCGAAGAGGCACTCCACGGCGGTCACCTCGGGGAGCCCGGCCAGGCGCTCCGTGAGGGAGTGTGTCAGCGAGGCCAGGTCCGGGACCAGGACGTCCAGCAGGAGATCCGCGGTGCCGGGTGCGGTGAGTTCGACGGTGACGACCTCCTCGAAAGCGGACACCTGTTCGGCGAGCTGTTGCCGTGCGCCTGGACGGCAGCGCAGCAGTACGAACGCGGTGCAAAGGGTGCGGGAGAACACACGGCCCGGCGCCGCGTACACCCAGGCGAGCCCCTCCGCGGTCAGCCGCTCCCAACGCCGCGCGAGCGTGCTCGCGGTCACCCCCAACAGGGGTGCCAGTTCCGACCAGGACGCCCGGGGCTGCAACTGCAGTGCATGAACGAGAGCGAGGTCCAGCTCGCTCGGAATGCTCGTTTCCAGCATCGGGCACGTCCTCCTCGCACGATTTCCACGAAGTTCCGGGTCGGTTCGACCGGCGCCCGCACAGTAGCGCCCACGTCGGGTTCCAGCCACCAGAAGAGGTGAGACAACGGTGACCAGAGGCATCGACTCCGGCCGCGGACTGCTCGCGACCATGACGGTGATCGTGGTGTGCAGTGGCGTGGTGCAGGGGTATCTGACCCCGCTCCTGCCGAAAGTCGGCCATCACGTCGGCATCGGCAGCGTCGGTCAGAACAACCTCTACCTTCTGTCCCAGGTCGCGTTCGCGGTGATGACGCCACTGCTGTCGCGACTGGGAGACATCCACGGGCACCGCAGGCTCCTGCGCGTCTGTGTGGGCATGGTGGCCGGCGGTTCCCTGCTGATAGCGGTGTGGCCGACGACCGTGACCCTCGCCGTCGGCATGGCCCTGCAAGGAGCCGTCGTCGGCTTCTTTCCGCTGCTCGCGGGAATTCTGCGGTCCCGCGCACCGGAGCACGGACGGGTCGGAATGTCGGTCCTGGTCGGCGCGTTGCTCATCTCGATCGGCCTCGGCGGCCTCGTCGCGGGCGCGCTCAGCGAGGGACACGCCGTCGCCGGCCTGTGGACGGCCGTGCCCCTCGGCGCACTCGCGGTGACCGCCGCCCTGGTCCTGCCGGACAGCACCGCTCCGCGCGGCGGGGACTTCAACTTCCGGGCGGCGACGCTGCTCACCCTGGGCCTGGTGGCACTCGTCCTCGTGCTGGCCCAGGGCGAGACCTGGGGCTGGATGTCGTCCGAATCCCTGGTCACCGCCGTCCTCGCGGTACTCCTGCTGGTGGTCTGGGTGTTGGTCGAGCGACGGTCCACGCATCCTCTGGTCAACGTGCGGCTCCTGCGCGATCCGCGCCTGGCGGTGGTCAGCGCCCACACCTTCTGCGCCGCCTTCGGCACCATCGGGTTCCTGGGCGCGAACGCCGTGTTCCTCGGGACCGATCCGGACGGGACGGGTTACGGCATGGGCCTGGGATCCCAGGCCATCGCGTTCGTCTCCCTCGCCATGGTCGTCGCCGGATGCTTCGGGTCCACGGCGACCCCGCGACTGGCACGGCGTGTCGGCGACCGCGCGGTGCTCGGCGCGGTGGGCGTCATCGGTGCGGCGGGCTTCCTCTCCATGATCGTCTTCCACGGTTCCCTGTCCCAGTACCTCGTCGGCGCTCTTGTCGTCGGTCTGGCCACCGGCATGTTCGAGTCGATCACGCGCACCCTGGCGGCGGAGGTCGTCGCCGAGGCCGAGACCGCGCTCTCCGTCGGCCTCAATGAGCTGGCACTCTCCCTGGGCGCGGCCATCGGAGCGGCCGTGATCGGCGCGCTGTTCGCCGGCCACCAACTGGCCGGCGGCCACATCGCGCTCACGGGCTACGTGTGGTCCTGGGGGGTGTGCGCCGGTGTCGCCCTGCTGGGCGCGGTGCTGGGCCTGGCCTTCCGTGGTGTGCCCGCCACCGGGATCGGGCGAGTGGGTCAGCCCCTGGCACAGAGCGGAGAGCCGGCATGACGCGAGCGCAGCAGGGAGCGCACCGGCACGAGGTACGGGAACAGGCGCTGGCCGGGGCCGCCGAAGCTGTCCGCGGCCGGCGGGAACGCCTCGTCGCCCTGAGTCACAGCCTGCACGACGAGCCGGAGACGGCTCTGCGGGAGCACAAGTCGGCCGCCAAGGTCGCCGGCCTCCTCGCCGAAGCCGGCTTCACCGTCACCCAGGGTGCCGCCGACCTGCCCACCGCGGTGGTCGCCACCCACGGAACCGGCGACCTGGTCGTGGCCCTGTGCGCGGAGTACGACGCGCTGCCGGGCATCGGACACGCCTGCGGTCACAACGTGAACGGGGCCGCCGCGGTCGGCGCCGCGCTCGGCCTCGCGGCCGTCGCGGATCAGCTCGGCATCACGGTGAAGCTCGTCGGCACGCCGGCGGAGGAAGACATCGGCGGCAAGGTGCTGCTCCTCGAGGCCGGAGTGTTCGACGACGTGGCGGCGGCCATGATGGTGCACGCGGCGGCGCAGGACACCGTCGGTGCCTCGTCGCTGGCCGTCGGCGCCTGGGACGTCACCTACCGGGGGAGGCCCTCCCACGCGGCTCTGGCCCCCTGGGAGGGAGTCAACGCGCTCGACGCGATGACGCTCGCGCACACGGCGATCGGCCTGCTGCGCCAGCAACTCCCGCCCGGCACCCTGGTGCACGGCGTCGTCTCCGAGGCCGGGCAGGCCGTGAACGTGATTCCGGCACTCGCCCGGGCCCGCTACGAGCTGCGGGCTCCCACGTCGGAGC
Organism: Streptomyces sp. NPDC004721; assembly: GCF_053601495.1. Classification (NCBI taxonomy): domain Bacteria; kingdom Bacillati; phylum Actinomycetota; class Actinomycetes; order Kitasatosporales; family Streptomycetaceae; genus Streptomyces; species Streptomyces sp. NPDC004721. The sequence goes on along the minus strand of NZ_JBSGBZ010000032.1, from coordinate 38,545 downwards.
AGCTCGCGTACGCCCGGCGCCGGGTCGGGTCCTGCTTCGAGGCAGGCGCCCTCGCCACGGGCGCGGAACTCGAAATCGTCCCACACGGCCACGATTTCGCCGATCTGCGACAGGACGCTTTCATGACGGAGTCCTACGTGCGGGCGGTCAGGGAGCTGGGCCGCACACCGGTGCCGCGGCACGGTGAACTGATGGCCTCGACCGACATGGGGAACATCTCCCACCTGGTGCCGACGATCCACCCGACCATCGGATACGACACCGGGGGCGCGAAACAGCACACGGCCGAGTTCGCCGGGTACGGCAAGAGCCGAGGTGCCGACCGGGCCGTCATCGACGGGGCGACGGCCCTGGCACACGTGGGGGTGGAACTGGCCACCGACGTCGTGCAGCGACGCCGGCTTCTGGACGGGGTCGCTGACCGCAGCCTGCGCCCGGGAGGTTCGGCTGCCGCTCGGCCGCCCTGCTGAAAGGCGTTCGTATCACTCTCGACGCGGGCCTGCCGGCCGCGTGGCCGGCAGGCCCCCGCATGTCCCCGCCCGGTGCGGCACCTGCGTGACGGCCCTGCTGTTCGAAAGGACCGGGTTGCCCTTGACTGGCCCGGAGCGGTGCCTCGCAGTCGGCGCGCCCCCGTAGGATGGACGGCATGGCCAAGACCAGTACGACGACCCAGGGGCTGCGTTCGGCGATCGAACGCAGCGGTTACTACCCGGCTCTCGTGGCCGAGGCGGTGGAGGCCGCCGTGGGCGGTGAGCCCATCCGGTCGTACCTGGTCCACCAGGAGACCACGTTCGACCAGAACGAGGTGCGGCGGCACGTGACGGTGCTCGTCCTCACCGGCAACCGCTTCATCGTCAGCCACACCGACGAGCAGGCCGCCGACAGCACCTCCCCGACGCCGTACGCCACCACGTCCACGGAGTCGGTGAAGCTCGACCGGATCTCGTCGGTCGTGGTCAGCCGCGTGGTCGCCAACCCGGAGCAGTACACGCCGGGCACGCTGCCGCGGGAGGTCGTGCTGACCATCGGCTGGGGCGCCGTGTCCCGGATCGACCTGGAGCCCGCCGCCTGCGGCGACCCCAACTGCGAGGCCGACCACGGCTACACCGGCAACTCGACGGCGGACGACCTCAGCCTGCGCGTCAGCGAGGCCGGCGACGGCCCCGAGACGGTGCGGCAGGCCCTCGCGTTCGCGCAGTCCATCTCCGAGGCCACCGCGGACCCGACCCGCTGATGACCCGCCCCTTCTCCCCCGACGACGCCACCGCCTGGGGCCACCCGGAGCCGCTGGCCGTCGAGTCCGCACCCGTCCCCGAGTACGGAACCGGCTCGCTCGCCGACCTGCTGCCCACACTGGCCGCCGGCATGGGCGTACCCCGGATGACGGCCGCGATCGGCGAGCTGGCCCCCGCCGACCGCGCGTGCGTCTTCCTGATCGACGGCCTCGGCTGGGAGCAGCTGAAGGCGCACCCCGCGGACGCGCCCTACCTGACCTCCCTGCTCGGCAGCTCGCGCGGCGGCACCGGCCGCCCGATCACCGCCGGGTACCCGGCGACCACGGCGACCTCGCTCGCCTCCGTCGGCACCGGCCTGCCCCCGGGCGCGCACGGCCTGCCCGGCTACACCGTGCGCAACCCGGCCACCGGCGCGCTGATGAACCAGCTGCGCTGGCAGCCGTACAGCGATCCGCGCGCCTGGCAGCCCCACCCCACGGTCTTCCAGCTCGCCCAGCAGGCGGGCGTGCACGCCGCCCAGGTGTCCTCCCCGGCCTTCCAGAACACCCCGCTGACCAAGGTCGCCCTCAGCGGCGGCACGTTCGTGGGGCGGCTGACCGGCGAGGAGCGCATGGACGTCGCGGCCGAGCAGCTCGCCGCCGCCGACCGGGCCCTCGTCTACACGTACTACTCCGAACTCGACGGCGCCGGCCACCGCTACGGCGTCGACTCCGACACCTGGCGCGGACAGCTGATGCACGTCGACCGGCTCGTCCAGCGCCTGGCCGAGCAGCTCCCGCCGCACAGCGCGCTCTACGTCACCGCCGACCACGGCATGGTCGACGTCCCGTTCGACGAGCAGCACCGCATCGACTTCGACGAGGACTGGGAGCTGCGCGCCGGCGTCGCCCTGCTCGGCGGCGAGGGACGCGCGCGGCACGTGTACGCGGTGCCGGGCGCCGAGGACGACGTGCTTACCTGCTGGCGCGAGGTGCTCGGCGAGCAGTTCTGGGTCGCCTCCCGGGAGGAGGCCCTCGCGGCGGGCTGGTTCGGGCCGCGCGTCGACGACCGGGTGTACGCCCGGATCGGCGACGTGGTCGCCGCCGCCCGCGACGACGTCCTGCTCGTCGCCTCCGAGCAGGAGCCGAAGGAGTCGTTGATGGTCGGCAACCACGGTTCGATGACCCCTGCCGAGCAGCTGGTCCCCCTGCTGGAAGTACGCTCCTGAGGCCCCTTCCCGCCCTGCTCGCTGTACACCACCGTCCTCCTCACTCGCCGAAAGGTGCCCAACTGCTCATGCCCGAGCTGGTGTTCTTCTCCGGAACCATGGACTGCGGGAAGTCGACACTGGCTCTCCAGATCGAGCACAATCGCTCCGCGCGCGGACTGACGGGCATGATCTTCACCCGTGACGACCGGGCCGGGCACGGCAAGCTGTCCTCGCGCCTCGGCCTGGTGACGGACGCGGTGGAGGTCGAGGACGACGTGGACCTGTACGCCTACCTCGTCGACCACCTCTCGCAGGGCCGGCGCGCGGACTACGTGATCGCGGACGAGGCGCAGTTCCTCGCGCCCGAGCAGATCGACCAACTCGCCCGCGTGGTCGACGACCTGGAGATGGACGTCTTCGCCTTCGGCATCACGACGGACTTCCGCTCCAAGCTGTTCCCCGGCTCCCAGCGCCTGGTCGAACTGGCCGACCGCGTCGAGGTCCTCCAGGTCGAGGCCCTGTGCTGGTGCGGCGCCCGCGCCACCCACAACGCCCGCACGGTGGGCGGCGTCATGGTGGTCGAGGGCGCCCAGGTCGTCGTCGGCGACGTGACCCGGTCCGCGGACGAGATCGGCTACGAGGTGCTGTGCCGCCGGCACCACCGCCGCCGCATGACGGCCGCCTCCGCCCGCGCGGCGGCGCTGTCCCCGGACGTGCTGCCTGTGACCGCCGACTGACCGAGCACCTACACCTGCGTCAGAGCGTCAAACGCGCCGCTCCGACGAGGCCGGCCCGACAAACCCCGCCCACGCTTCACGCGAGACCGCAAGGATGGGTCCGGCGGCGGCCTTGGAGTCATGGACGTGCACAACTGTCGTCCTGGGTGCGACCTCTACACAATCGCCGCCCTCGGCTCCGCTGTAGCTGCTCTTGAACCAGGCGAGGCCGGAGACGATGGTCGAGGACTCGGCGTTGTTCATAGCTCTCCCAGCAACCCTTCGATGAACTCCAGCGACTCTCGCGGACTGAGAGCCTGAGATCGGATAATCCCATAACGGGCGGCGGTGAGAGCCTCTCGCACCCGCAGCGTCTTCATGGTCTGCCCGAACGCGACAACGACACCCCGCCCGGACGCCCTGTCGTCGTTCTCCCAGCTGCCATCGAGACTTACGACCGCCCCCGCGCTGCCGTTACCACGCTCTCCGGGAACTGCCTCGGCCCCAGCACGATTGGATCACGCAGGCCATCGCTGCCGACGAGATCTGGCAACTGACCCCTCACCAGCGCTACTGGCGCCTCTCCGACGGCCACCTCACCCACCGCGACGAAGCGTGAACCGAGTCCGGACGGAAGCGCGCATCGCGGCACCGCCGCCGTATGGCCGCTGCCGAGGCCCGCGCCGCGGCGCTGTCACCGGATGTCCTGCCGATATCACTCTTCTGAGCGACACCTGCCGTCAACACGGCTTGCCGGAATCAACGCGAACTCTGGATCAGGGCGAACCGGGCCCCCTCGGGATCCGTCACGGTGGCCACGCGGCCGTGGGCGGTGTCCCGCGCGGGGGTGAGGACCCGGCCGCCCAGGGCGACGAGGCGGTCGGCCGCCTCGCCGGTGTCGGCGACCTCGAAGTACGTCGTCCAGTGCGGACCCCGGTCGCGGGGCAGGGCCCGGCCGACCCCGTGCACTCCGGCGACCGGACGGCCGTCGAGGCGCAGGGTCACCCGGTCGACACCGGCGGAGCCGTTCGGCTTCCGCTCGTAGCCGAACAGCCTGGTGTAGAAGCCGGCGACGCCCGCGGTCTCGTAGGTCAGCAGCTCGTGCCACACCGGTGTGCCGGGCAGCCCGGCGACCTCCGCGCCCGGGTGCGCCCGGGACTGCAACAGGCCGAATACCGCGCCCGACGGATCCGAGCCGATCACCAGCCGCCCGGCGCCGCCCGTGTCCAGTGGACCCACCCCGATCGTGCCGCCGCACAGCCGTACCGTTTCCGCCGTCAGGTCCACGTCGGCGGAGGCGAGATACGGCGTCCACGCCACGGGCAGCTGCCGGCCGGGCGGCAGTTGTCCGATGCCGCCCACCTCGCGGCCGTTCAGCAGGGCCCGCACGCAGGGGCCGAGCCGGCTGGGGCCGGGCTGGAACTCCCAGCCGAAGAGCTCCGCGTAGAAGGCCTGGGCGGCGGCCATCCCGTGCACCATCAGGCTCACCCGGCACGGTGTGCCGGGCCTGTGCCGTGCGGGCGCCCGGCCGTTCGGGACGCCAGGCTCCGGTGCCTCGGTCATCGTCACCTTCCCCTCGGCCCCTGCGACGGCCGCCTCGATTCCGTTCTCCGGACCCCGAGCCGACGCTCCGCCATCCGTGCCGGGCGCGGGCGCGCCCCGAAGCGCCCGCGAGGCCGGGTCCCGTCCGGAGGGTGCCCGGTGTGCGGTGTCCCGCCCGTTTCGCCGCGCTTACCGATGGATGTCGATCGGCTGTACAGCATGTGGCCGATCCCGTACGCATCGTGATCGGACCTGTCCGGCCGAGCAGAGTAGCCCGACCTGGACGCTGTGGCCACCCCGTGCGCAAGGATGGTGGCCATGAACGCCATCATCTCCGCATCCGATCTCGCGAGCGCCCTCGCGGAGCCCCGGCCGCCGGTGCTGCTCGACGTCCGCTGGCAGCTCAGCCTGGCCACGGCGGCCGGCGCGGCGCCCTTCGACGGGCGCGCCGCCCACGCGGCCGGGCACATCCCCGGCGCCGTCTTCGCCGACCTGGACCGCGAACTGGCCTCGGCGCCGGGCGGAAACGGCCGCCATCCCCTGCCGGACATGGAGGTGTTCGGCTCCGCGATGCGCCGTGCCGGGGTGGCCGCGGACCGGCCGGTCGTCGTCTACGACGGCGGGCAGGGCTGGGCGGCGGCCCGCGCGTGGTGGCTGCTGCGCTGGACCGGGCATCCCGACGTGCGGGTCCTGGACGGCGGCCTCGCGGCCTGGGAGGGCTCCCTGGAGACCGCCGTGACCGAACCGGCCGAGGGCGACTTCGTACCGAAGCCCGGCGCGCTGCCGCTACTCGACGCCGACGGGGCCGCGGCGCTGGCGCGGTCCGGAGTGCTGTTCGACGCGCGCGCGGGGGAGCGGTACCGGGGCGAAGTGGAGCCGATCGACCCGGTGGGCGGCCACATCCCGGGCGCGGTGTCCGCGCCGACCACGGAGAACGCGGGTCCGGACGGGAGGTTCCTGCCGGCCGCGGAACTCAGGGCACGGTTCGCGGCGTTGGGCGCGGACGACGGACGCGAGGTCGGCGTCTACTGCGGCTCCGGCGTCTCCGCCGCGCATGAGGTGCTGGCGCTGGCCGTCGCCGGGATCCCGGCTGCCCTGTACGTCGGCTCGTGGTCGGAGTGGTCCTCGGACCCGTCCCGGCCGGTCGCGGTGGGGCCCGATCCTCAGTGACCGGGCGTCAGCCAGCAGTCCCGCACAGGGGGTGACGGCCGGTCAGCCGGTACGGCCACAAGGAACGTGCACGAAGAAGGGCCGCACCCGGCGGGCGCGGCCCTTCAACCTCGTACGGCCTTGCTACTCCTGCTTCTTGCGGCGCGTGCCGAACACGATCTCGTCCCAGCTCGGCACGGCGGCCCGGCGGCCGGGCCGGACCCCGTCCGCCTCGGCCTGGCGGTCGGTGGCGCCGGTGAGGCGATCGCGGTGGCTGGTGACGGAGCGCGGCATGAGGACGTCCGCGTAGGCGGACCCGGCCGAGGCCGCGGGGGCCGGGGGCTCCTCGGCCACCAGGTCCTCCTCGGGCTCCTCCACGGGTTCCGGCGCGCGCTCGGGCACCACCAGGTCGCCGCGGAAGCTCGGCACCGCCTCCAGCAGGCTGGTCAGCGTGTCGCGCTCGCCCACGCTCTCCTCGGCGGGCTCGGGCGCCTGGCCCGGCAGCGCCGGACGGTCGCGGTCCCGGTCGAAGGAACGCTCGCGCGGCAGACGCGCGATGCGCGGCACGAACGGAAAGCTGGGTTCCGGGGCGCCGAGGTCGTCGGACTCCCCGATCAGCGCGCGGGCCTCGTCGTCGACGGCCTGCACCAGGCGCCGCGGCGGGTCGTAGGTCCAGCTCGCCGAGTGCGGTTCGCCCGCGACCCGGTAGACCAGCAGGACCTCCCAGGTGCCGTCGTCGCGGCGCCAGGAGTCCCACTGGGCGGTGTCCTTCTCGGCGCCGCGCAGCAGCAGCCGCTCCTGGACGGTCTCGCCGAGCAGCGGACCGGAGTTCTCACCGGGCCGGCGGACGGGAGTCTTGCGGGCGCGCTCGGCCATGAAGGCGCGCTCGGCGAGCACGGGGCCCTCGAAGCGCCGTACCCGGTCGACGGGGATGCCGGCGAGCTGGGCGACCTCTTCCGCGGTCGCGCCCGCTCGTATCCGGGCCTGGATGTCGCGGGGGCGGAGATGGCTCTCCACCTCGATCTCGATCTGGCCGAGGCGGGGACGGTCGCCGCGCACGGCGGCGCGGAGCCGTTCGTCGATCGGAAGCGTGTACTCCGTGCTGTCCGCAGCCTTCAGCACCAGCCGTGTGCCGTCATTGGAGACGGCCACGACACGCAGTTCGGGCATGGGGACCTCCCGGGTGGTGCCTGCCGACGTCACGTGCGTCGCTGCTTCCGCTAGTCGAGTGTGGCCTGCCCGGGTGCAGCCTGCCACAACCTTGCCGAGTTGCCCGGCGTGTCGGGCGCGGGCCCTGGAACGCCGTTATGGCACGGTTACCTGTTTACAACGCTAAGTGACCAACTCCGTCACCCCGTGCAACCAGCCCCCTCCCGGCGGTCCAGCAAGGTCCGGACACCCCGAAGGGAGGCCGGGCCCAGGGATCACAACGGTACTCCATTCGGGCCACGTGCGTGGATTGGCGCGCCGCCCAACTTCTCGCCAGAGGTGGTACTCGGCCGCCCTCGACCGCTTTTTCGATCACGCCCGTGGCGAACTTCACTTATTCACCGCAAACGGAACTAACGGTTTCGTCTGTACGTCCCTTTCTCGTGCAGTCGGCCGATCTGCAGACGAAAGATGCGGCCGTGTCCGACAGAGGCAGGCAAGGTCCGGTAATGAGCGAAAGGTCCGATGGTGGTGGTGAGCCGAGTGCCGGGGAGGGGGTGAAGAGGAGGCGGATCGAGCTGAGCGTGGCTCAGGTCGCGGGCAGCGCCGTGGCGGCGGTGGTGGCCGCGAAGCTCGCCTCGTACTTCGGCGTCTACGGCACGATCCTCGGGGCCGGTGTCGTCAGCGTCCTGGCCACCTGCGGCGGCTCGGTCTTCCAGCACTTCCTCCGGCGTACCGGCGAACAGCTGCGCGGGGTGGCCGCCTCCCCGGGACCGGTACCGGGACCGTCCCCGGCGACCGCTCCCGCCGGGCGGACCGCGCCGCCGGTGGGCGAGTTCACCGAGGGGACCGTCTACCGGGCCCGGATCAAGAGCTGGAAGCGGCCCGTGCTCGCCGCCACCCTCGTCTTCGGGGTCACCATGGCCGGAATCACCGCCTACGAACTGGTGTCGGGCGACAGCTTCAGCGGCGGCAGGGGCACGACGGTCGGCTACGCCGTGACCGGCCACCGCACCCCGTCCGTGACGTCCGACGGGCCGGCCCCCACCTCCTCGCCTACGCGGACGCCCGGGACCGGGACCCGGGAAGGGGCACGGCCGGGCGATGCCGCCTCCGGCAGCCCCGACCGGGGCACCGGGGTGAGCCCGGCGCCCACACCCGAGGCCACGGGGAACGGCGGGAACAGCGGCGGCACCGGGGACACCGGGAGCGCGGGCACCGACGGCACGGGGGCGGGCAACCCGTCCGACGCCGGCACTACCGCCCCGGCACCCGGCGCGAGCGCTACGGCCCCAGCACCCTCCGCAAGTAGTCGTTCTGGAACAGCCGCTGGGGATCCAGCCGGTCCCGCAACGCCGTGAACTCCCCGAAGCGCGGGTAGGCCGCGGTGAGTTGGCCGGCGTCCCTGGTGTGGATCTTGCCCCAGTGCGGCCGGCCCTCGTGCGCGGTGAAGATGTTCTCCGCGGCCGTGAAGTACCGCTGGTAGGGGGTGCCCCGGAACATGTGGACCGCGATGTACGCGCTGTCCCGGCCCGAGGCGGTGGACAGGGTGATGTCGTCGGCGGGCGCGGTGCGCACCTCCACCGGGAAGCTCACCCGCAGTCCGGAGCGGTCGACCATCGCCTTCAGCTCGCGCAGGGCGTCGGCCAGGGCCTCGCGCGGCACCGCGTACTCCATCTCCAGGAAGCGCACCCGGCGCGGTGAGGTGAAGACCTTGTAGGGGATGTCGGTGTACGTCCGCGCGGACAGCGCGCGGCTGGAGATCCCGGCGATCGACGGGATGGTGGCGGGCACCGCGCGGCCGACCCAGTTGGCCACCTGGAAGAAGCCGTTGGAGAGGAACTCGTCCTCGAACCAGCCCGCCAGCCGCCCCACCGGCTGCTCCGGTCCGGCGCTGCGGTTGTTGCGCTTGGTGTTGGTACTGCCGGTGTGCGGGAACCAGTAGAACTCGAAGTGCTCGTTCTCCGCCCAGAGTTGGTCGAACTCCGCGAGCACCCGGTCCAGGCTCATCGGTTCCTCGCGGGCGGTGAGCAGGAAGATCGGCTCCACCGCGAAGGTGAGGGCCGTGACGATCCCCAGCGCGCCCAGGCCGATACGGGCGGCCGCGAAGACGTCCGGATTCTCCTGCGCGGAGCAGGGGAGTACCGAGCCGTCCGCCGTGACCAGCTCCAGCCCCCTGATCTGGGCGGCGATCGAGGCCGACTCGCGGCCCGTGCCATGGGTGCCGGTGCTGGTCGCCCCGGACACCGTCTGCTCCATGATGTCGCCCATGTTGGTGAGCGAGAGGCCCTCACGCGCGAGAGCGGCGTTGAGCCGCTTGAGCGGAGTGCCGGCCTCGACGGTGACCGTCATGGCCTCGCGGTCGATCTCGCGTATGCCGGTCAGCAACTGGGGGCGGATCATGACGCCGTCCGTCGCGGCGATGCTCGTGAAGGAGTGACCGGTGCCGACGGCCTTCACCCTCAGCCCGTCCTCGGCGGCCCTCCGTACGGCGGCGGCGACGTCCTCCACCGTCGCCGGCGTGACCTCCCGCCCGGGGCGCGCGCCGACATTGCCGCCCCAGTTACGCCACGTGCCGTTCTTCGCGCTCGTCGTGCTGCTCAACGAAGCCTCCCCGCCGCGTAGCCGGCCTGCTGAGCCGGCGGTACCCGAGGAAACCGACCGCGACCGCGACGGCCCCGGACACCGCCGGAACCCCGTACCCGGCCCGCGCCCCGGCCGCGTCGATCACCCAGCCGGCCACCGAGGAGCCCAGTGCCACCCCGACCGCGAGCCCGGTGCTCACCCAGGTCATGCCCTCGGTCAGGTGCGAGCGTGGTACGTGCTCTTCGACGAGGGCCATCGTCGTGATCATCGTGGGAGCGACGGACAGGCCCGCAACGAACAGCGCCACGGCCAGAAACGGCAAGTTTCCGACCAGTAGGAGGGGGATCATACTCACGGCCATCGTGCAGATGCCCAGCAGCCAGCGCCGGGCGGGCGGTCCCGCGAAGCGCAGCAGGCCGAACACGACGCCCGCCGCGCAGGAGCCCGCCGCGTACACGGCGAGCACGACGCTCGCGGCGCCCTTGTGTCCCTGCTGGTCGGCGAAGGCGACGGTGACCACGTCGATCGCCCCGAAGATCGTCCCGGTCGCCACGAACGTCAACACCAGCACCTGGAGCCCGCGCGCACGCAGGGCCGAACCGCCGCCGCCGTGCTCGCGCGGGTGCGGAGCGGGCTCGGTCGCGCGCTGCGCGGTCAGCCAGAACACGCCCGCCGCCAGGAAGCAGGCGGCCAGCAGCGGTCCCGCCTCCGGGAACCAGACGGTGGACAGCCCGATGGAGACGATCGGCCCGAAGATGAAGCAGGCCTCGTCCACCACCGACTCGAACGAGTAGGCGGTGTGCAGCTGCGGCGTCCCCCGGTACAGGGCCGCCCAGCGCGCGCGGACCATCGCGCCCAGACTGGGCACGGAGCCGATCCCGGCCGCGCAGACGAACAGCACCCAGTCCGGCCACCGGAAGTGCGCCGCGCACAGCAGGACCGCCGAGGCGGTCAGCGCGACGAGCGTCGCGGGGCGCAGCACCCGGCGCTGCCCGTGCCGGTCGACCAGCCGGGAGATCTGCGGGCCCAGGACGGCGGCGGCCAGCGCGATGGTGGCCGACAGCGCGCCCGCGAGCCCGTAGCGCCCGGTCAGCTGCGAGATCATCGTGACCACGCCGATGCCCATCATCGACAGCGGCATCCGGCCGAGGAACCCCGCGGCGGAGAAACCCTTGGAGCCTGGAGCGGCGAACAGGGCACGGTACGGGCTGGGCACAGGGTCTCCGCGGATCCGGTAAGGCGTGAAGGAAGCTGATACAGCTTACGGACCGGACGACTCCTGCGCACCACCCCCCTACGGGCTCCCGCGCACCTCGCTCACGGGCCGGGAGCCCTTACGGGCCGGGAGCCCTTACGGGTCGGGATCCCGCCCGTCGGTGCGGGGTGGCAGGATCGAGGCATGCCTGACGTGCTCGACGCCACCCCGTACGACGCCCTGCTCCTGCTCTCGTTCGGCGGCCCCGAGGGGCCGGACGACGTGATCCCGTTCCTGGAGAACGTGACGCGCGGGCGCGGCATCCCCACCGAGCGCCTGAAGGAAGTGGGCGAACACTACTTCCGGTTCGGCGGGGTCAGCCCGATCAACGACCAGAACCGCGCCCTGCTCGACGCCCTGCGCAAGGACTTCGCCGACCACGGCCTCGACCTGCCGGTCTACTGGGGCAACCGCAACTGGGCCCCGTACCTGACGGACACCCTGCGGGACATGGTCCGCGACGGTCGCCGCCGCACCCTGGTCCTGGCCACCAGCGCCTACGCCTCCTACTCCGGCTGCCGCCAGTACCGCGAGAACCTGGCGGACTCGCTCGCCGCGCTCGAGGCCGAGGGCCTGGAACTGCCGAAGGTCGACAAGCTGCGGCACTACTTCAACCACCCGGGCTTCCTCCAGCCCGTGATCGACGGGGTGCTGGAGTCGCTCGCCGACCTCCCGGAGGACGTCCGCGACGGCGCGCACATCGCCTTCTGCACCCACTCGATCCCGATCTCCGCCGCGGACACCTCCGGCCCGGTCCCCGGCCACGGGGACGGCGGGGCGTACGTCCGCCAGCACCTGGACGTGGCGCGGCTGATCGCCGACGCGGTCCGCGAGCGCACCGGCGTCGACCACCCCTGGCAGCTCGTCTACCAGTCGCGCTCCGGAGCCCCGCACATCCCGTGGCTGGAGCCCGACATCTGCGACCACCTCGAGGAGCGGCACGCCGCGGGGGCCCCGGCCGTCGTCATGGCGCCCATCGGCTTCGTCTCCGACCACATGGAGGTCCTGTACGACCTCGACACCGAGGCCACGGCCAAGGCCACGGAACTGGACCTTCCGGTGCGCCGCTCCGCCACCGTCGGCGCCGACCCGCGGTTCGCCGCCGCCATCCGCGAACTGATCGTGGAGCGTGCCGCCACCGAGCGCGGACAGCAGGTCACGCCGTGCGCCCTGGGTTCGCTCGGGGCGGACCACAACCTGTGCCCGGTGGGCTGCTGCCCGGCCCGTACGCCCCGGCCCGCCGCCGCGGGCGCCGACAGCCCCTACGCGTGAGGAGCCCCGTGACCGACACCCTGCCCGCGGAACTGCTGCAACTCGCCCGCCAGGCGGCCGCACGCGCCGGAGAACTGCTGCAGGACGGCCGCCCGGCGGACCTGGCGGTGGCCGCCACCAAGTCCAGCCCGATCGACGTCGTCACCGAGATGGACATCGCCGCCGAGAAGCTGATCACCGGCCTGATCGCCGACCGGCGGCCCGACGACGGCTTCCTCGGCGAGGAGGGCGCCTCCGTCGAGGGCACGAGCGGCGTCCGCTGGGTGATCGACCCGCTCGACGGCACCGTGAACTACCTGTACGGACTGCCGACCTGGGCCGTCTCCATCGCGGCCGAGCTGGACGGCGAGGCGGTCGTCGGGGTCGTGGCCGTCCCGATGCGCGGCGAGTCGTTCCACGCCGTGCGCGGCCGCGGGGCCTGGGCCACCGGAGCCTGGGCCGGCGAGCGCAAGCTGGCCTGCCGCGCCGCGCCGCCCCTGGACCAGGCCCTGGTCGCCACCGGCTTCAACTACGTCGCCGAGGTCCGCGCCCACCAGGCCGACGTGGCCCGCCGGCTGATCCCGCTGCTGCGCGACATCCGCCGCAGCGGCTCGGCCGCGGTGGACCTGTGCGACGTGGCGATGGGCCGCCTGGACGGCTACTACGAGCGCGGTCTGAACGCGTGGGACTTCGCCGCGGGTGACCTGATCGCCAGGGAGTCGGGCGTCGTGACGGGTGGCCGCCCGGGAGAGCGTCCGTCCCGCGAGCTGACGGTCGCGGCCACCCCGGGCGTCTTCGAGCCCCTCCAGAGCCTCCTGGAGGAGCACGGCGCCTGGCACGACTGAGGGCACGGCAGGAGCACCACGCACAGCGGGACCCCGGCGCTGGATTCGCCGGGGTCCCGCTTCGCGCGTGCAGGCTGATCAGACGCCGGACACGCCGACCTCCACACCGTGTTCGGCGGCGAGGCGGCGCAGGTCGTCGAGTTCGGCCAGCTCGACCTCGACGAGGAAGTCGTCGCCGTCGTCACGGGCCCGCGTCAGATCGGACTCGGTCGCCTTTATGCGCTGCAGAAGTCCTGCGGTGAATGCGTCCATGCTTGCGCCCCCTCGTCCTGGGTCGGTGGGTCGGTGGCACGGGGGTGTGCCGTTCGGAAGGGACGATCACGTCTCAGCAGGTGCCCGGCGCTGCCCGACCGGGCGGCGACGGCGCTGGACACCCACACCCACTCTGCGAAAGCGGATCGCGGAGTACCGCATGGTGCTGCGGCACATGCAGAGCGTGATCGCGGGGTGTAAACCCGTACTCCCCCGACTCCTCGCGGCGGAAACCTCCACCGGACAAGAAAATCCGGGATTCGCGGCCCCTTCGCCCGCCGCTCGCCTCCCGTCCACCGGCCGCTTCCACGGCTTACCGCCGACTTATGGCCCAAAAGGGCAGGATGGATGCACACACTCACGAGGACCCCTGCCGGCGTGCGCCCCGAGCGGCGCTACGCGGGTGGACACAGGAAGGACAAGACGTGCGCGTACTCGTCGTCGAGGACGAGCAGCTGCTCGCCGATGCGGTGGCCACCGGACTGCGCCGGGAGGCCATGGCCGTCGACGTCGTGTACGACGGTGCGGCCGCCCTGGAGCGCATCGGCGTCAACGACTACGACGTGGTCGTCCTCGACCGCGATCTCCCGCTGGTGCACGGCGACGACGTCTGCCGCAAGATCGTCGAACTGGGCATGCCGACGCGCGTGCTGATGCTCACCGCCTCCGGCGACGTCAGCGACCGCGTCGAGGGCCTGGAGATCGGCGCCGACGACTATCTGCCCAAGCCCTTCGCGTTCAGCGAGCTGACGGCACGCGTGCGTGCTCTTGGCAGGCGCACCAGCGTGCCCCTGCCGCCCGTCCTGGAGCGCGCCGGGATCAAGCTCGACCCCAACCGCCGCGAGGTCTTCCGCGACGGCAGGGAGGTCCAGCTGGCGCCGAAGGAGTTCGCGGTCCTGGAGGTCCTCATGCGCAGCGAGGGCGCCGTGGTCTCCGCGGAGCAGCTGCTGGAGAAGGCCTGGGACGAGAACACCGACCCGTTCACCAACGTCGTGCGTGTCACGGTGATGACGCTGCGACGCAAGCTCGGCGAGCCCCCGGTGATCGTCACCGTGCCCGGCTCCGGCTACCGGATCTGATCAGCCGTGGCCGCGACCCCGGCGCCGCCCCAGGCGCCCCCGAAACCCACCTGGGACCCCAGAAGGCCGGAGCCGACCTTCCCGTGGCTGCGTCCGACCATCCGGATACGGCTGACGCTGCTGTACGGCGGCATGTTCCTGATCGCCGGCATCCTGCTGCTGTCGATCATCTACCTGCTCGCCGCGCAAGGCCTGCGTACCGGCAACCAACCGCTGTTCAAGATCGTCGACTTCAATGCCCTGAGGGTCACCAGCACCGACTGTCCGGGCGTCGACAACGGCAACCTGTCGCTGTCGGAGTTCAACGCCGCGATCAGCGCCTGCATCGACCACCAGCGCCAGGCCGCCCTGGACAGCCTGCTCAGCCGCTCGCTCCTCGCCCTGCTCGGCCTCGCCGTGATCGCCTTCGCGTTCGGTTACGCGATGGCCGGCCGCGTGCTGTCCCCGCTCGGCCGGATCACCCGCACCGCGCGCGCCGTGGCCGGCTCCGACCTGTCCCGGCGGATCGAGCTGGACGGCCCGGACGACGAGCTGAAGGAGCTCGCGGACACCTTCGACGACATGCTGGAGCGGCTGCAGCGGGCCTTCACCGCCCAGCAGCGCTTCGTCGGCAACGCCTCGCACGAGCTGCGCACACCGCTCGCGATCAACCGCACGCTCCTGGAGGTGCAGCTCTCCGACCCGCACGCGCCGATGGAGCTCCAGCAGCTCGGCAAGACCCTGCTGGCCACCAACGAGCGCAGCGAACAGCTCGTCGAGGGCCTGCTGCTGCTCGCCCGCAGCGACAACCAGATCGTCGAGCGCAAGCCGGTGGACCTCGCCGAGGTCGCCTCGCAGGCCATCGACCAGGTGCACGGGGAGGCGGAGGCCAAGGGGGTCGAGATCCGCGGCGAGCGCAAGCCGGCGGTCGTCCAGGGCAACGGCGTGCTGCTGGAGCGGATCGCCCTGAACCTGGTGCAGAACGCGGTGCGGTACAACGTGGCCGAGGAGGGGTGGGTGGAGGTCGTCACGGACGCCCAGCACGGCCAGGCGATCCTCGTCGTCACGAACACCGGACCGGTCGTCCCGGCGTACGAGATCGACAACCTCTTCGAGCCCTTCAGGCGGCTGCGCACCGAGCGCACCGGCAGCGACAAGGGTGTCGGCCTGGGCCTGTCCATCGCCCGCTCCGTGGCGAGGGCGCACGGCGGGCACATTTCGGCCCAGCCGCGTGAGGGGGGTGGGCTCGTGATGCGAGTGGCGCTGCCGATCTGAGATCATTGCGCCGACACGCGGGGATGTTCGCTTTGCGCGGAAATTCCCGGGGCCGTTCCCGGCCTCACCGTGTGTGATCGATCACATGAGCGGTTTTCCAGCCACCTACTCTCCGTGGCCATGCGAACCCTGGAAATGCCGGAAAAATCCCGGTTTTCAGGGGGCATGATCACGGGAAGTACACGGTGAGACCGCTTTGGAGCGGGGCATCCGGACCGTGTACGGTCCCGATCGCCATCCAAGCCGATCACTCTTGAGGAGTGCGGTTGGGTGTCGATTGAGTAACAGACCTTGATGTGAGGCAAAATCTCCGCCTCAGGTCGGGCACAAGTCCGGCCTCTCACGCGTTACGTGCGCTGGAGACACCGCATACACCCAGAGGGGGAGAGCGACATGGCAACCGATTACGACACCCCACGCAAGACCGACGACGACGTCGACTCGGACAGCCTGGAAGAGCTGAAGGCCAGGCGGAACGACAAGTCGACCTCCGCTGTGGACGTCGACGAGTTCGAGGCCGCCGAAGGCCTGGAGCTGCCCGGCGCAGACCTCTCGAACGAGGAACTGGCCGTCCGGGTACTGCCCAAGCAGCAGGACGAGTTCACTTGCATGAGCTGCTTCCTGGTGCACCACCGCAGCCAGCTGGCCCGGGAGAAGAACGGTCAGCCGATCTGCCGCGACTGCGACTGAGGCAGGGTCGGCCGTGACCGGCTCGACCCCTCCTTGGAAGCGCCGCATCCCCCGCGGGGGAGCGGACTCGGGACCGTCCGACGGCTCCCACGGCGCGCGTGACGACGAGCAAGGGCCATCCCGTACATCCGACCCGAACGGATCGGCGGGATCGCCCGCGCTCGCATCGGTCTCCGGGCGCGGTGACCCCGCCGTCCCGGCGGGTGGACCCGCGCCCGTGGCCCGGCGGCAGGCCGCGGCGATCCGGCACCGGGCCCGGCAGGCCGGAAAGGCGGCCAGAGACGGCGCGCGCGTGAGCGGCGGCCATGCCAGGGCGGTCTTCTCGTACCTCACCGACCGCGTCATCGACATGGCCCCGCGGATCCCCGTACGGGACCTCACCACGCTGCGCCGGCAGTTCCCGGGCCTCGGGCCCGAACAGCTCGCGGACAAGCTGGTGGCGGGTGCGGCGGGCGCCTCCTCCACGGTCGGAGCGGGCGTCGGGGCGGCGGCGATGCTGCCGGTACCGCCCGCGATGCCGACCCAGCTGGCCGCGGAGGTCACCGGAGTCGCGGCGATCGAACTCAAGCTGATCGCGGAACTCCACGAGGTGTACGGGGCGCGGCCCCCCGGAAATCTGAAGGCCCGCAGTACCGCGTATCTGACCGTCTGGTCGCACGAGCGCCGGATCGACGTGCGGAATCCGTCGACGATCGACCTCGCCCTCGGGGGCAGGATGAGGCACCAGCTGCGCCGGCAGATCATGAAGCGGACGGCGCGGGGCCTGCCCAAGCTGACGCCCTTCATGGTGGGCGCCGCGGCCGGTGCCGTCATGAACCGGCGCGAGACCAGGAGGCTCGCCGCCCGCATCCGCGCCGACCTGCGCAAGATCCAGGTCCCGTGGGACGAACTGCCCCCGCTGCCGCCCCTGGAGACACCGGGGCGTCCACTGCCGCCCCAGGACACCGACGACGGCTCCGACGGCGTTGAAGGCCCCGACACCACCGGCGGCTCCGGGGGACCCGGGAGCTGACGAGCCCGCCCTGGATCACCTGTATAAGGATCACCTGTACGGGGCCTTGGCGCCCCCGGCTACGCGGTCCCGGGCTCCGCGGCCGCGCGCGCCGCGCTCAGCGCCTGGGCCAGCTGCTCCGGCTCCCGCGTCGACAGGTACAGGTAGGGCGTGGGGTCCTCCGGGTCGGTGACGATGACCCGCAGCGCCCCGGGAATGTAGGCGCGCAGCAGCAGGAAGGCGCGGGTGTCGGCCTTGTGGGTGCGCCAGGCGCGTGCCTCCTCCGCGTCCAGCACCTCCGCCTCGCCGAGCGCCGTGACCGGGATCTTCGCCTCGCCCGCGATCAGCAGACCGCCCACGACCCGGATGCGCGGCGAGCCGTAGGAACTCGCCACGACCGCCGCCGCAGCGGTGCCGCCGACCAGGCCGCCCAGCATCGGCAGGGTGCCGAAGGGAAGCAGGATCAGGGCGCAGGAGATGCCCAGCAGAAGGCTGATCAGCCACCAGGAACGGGGCGCGGTGAGGCGTTCTTCGTACGGTTGGGCGGAGAGCTGCATGAACCCAGCTTGGCACGGTGTCGGGCGCACGCCGACGCGCGGGTAATGTCTGCGCCTGTGAGTGGTAGTTCCGCAGCTCTTCAGCCCCCGCCCTACGCCGTTGATCCGGTCCGGCACCCCGACGCCCCCGCGCCCGGCGAACTCCTCGGCTCGCACTACGCGGCGTGTTTCGGCTGCGGCGGGGAGCAGCCGCACGGGCTGCACCTCCAGGTGCGGGCCGGCGAGGGGGTCCGCATCACCGCCGAGTTCACCGTGCAGCCGGCCCACCAGGGCGCGCCCGGCCTCGCCCACGGCGGGGTCCTCGCGACCGCCCTCGACGAGGCCCTCGGCTCACTGAGCTGGCTGCTGCGGACGATCGCCGTGACCGGTCGGCTGGAGACGGACTACGTGCGCCCGGTACCGGTCGGCACGACCCTGCATCTGGAGGCCGAGGTCACCGCGGTGGCCGGACGGAAGATCTACTCCAGGGCCACCGGACGCGTCGGCGGCCCCGACGGGCCGGTCGCCGTCCGCGCCGAGGCCCTGTTCGTCGAGGTCAAGGTCGACCACTTCGTCGATCACGGCCGCGACCGGGAGATCCAGGCCGCCATGAACGACCCGGACCAGGTCCGGCGCGTCCGCGCCTTCGAGGTGAACCCGTGAGCCGTGAGCCCCTGAACGTGCTGATCCGGCGTGTCGACGCCGACGTACCGCTTCCGGCGTACGAGCACCCCGGCGACGCGGGCGCCGATCTGCGCACCACCGTGGCGTGCGAACTGGCCCCGGGGGAGCGTGCCGTACTGCCCACGGGTGTGTCTGTCGCGCTCCCGGAGGGGTACGCGGCCTTCGTGCACCCGCGATCCGGACTCGCCGCCCGCTGTGGTGTCGCCCTCGTGAATGCCCCGGGGACGGTTGATGCCGGGTACCGTGGGGAGATCAAGGTGATCGTGGTGAATCTCGACCCGCGCGAGTCCGTGCGGTTCGAGCGCTTCGACCGGATTGCCCAACTGGTCGTCCAGCAGGTCGAGAGGGTCCGCTTCCAGGAGGTGGCGGAGCTTCCCGGCTCGGCGCGGGCCGAGGGGGGCTTCGGGTCCACCGGCGGCCACGCCGCCGTGGACGGCGCGAGCGGCACGAAGGGCCGGGCCGCCGTGGGCGGACCGGCGGGTGGGAATCGATACGCTTCGGTCGTATCCGACCGGGAAGGACAGTGACGTGTTCGGACGTCGCAAGAAGAAGGGTGCCGCCGAGGACGCGGCCGGCGAGGCCGAGCAGGTCGTCGACAGCGTCGACACCGAGGCGGACGTGGACGTGGAGGGCGAGCGCGAGCGTGTGCGGCTCGAGCCCGAACCGCGGCCCGACGGGCCCTGGGACGGCTCCGAGGTGCGCGAGCCGGCCGAGGGCCGGGTGGACCTCGGCGGCATGTTCGTGCCCGGCATCGAGGGCATGGAACTGCGGGTCGAGGTCGCGGGCGACGCGATCGTCGCGGCGACCGTCGTCCTGCAGGACAGCGCCATCCAGTTGCAGGCCTTCGCCGCGCCCAAGCGCGAGGGCATCTGGGGCGAGGTGCGCGAGGAGATCGGCAGCGGCATCACCCAGCAGGGCGGCATCGTCGACGAGGTCGAGGGGCCGCTGGGCTGGGAGCTGCGCGCGCAGGTGCCGGTGCAGCTGCCGGACGGCACGGGCGGTTACCAGGTCGTGCGGTTCGTCGGGGTGGACGGTCCCCGCTGGTTCCTGCGCGGGGTGATCTCCGGGCAGGGCGCGGTGCAGCCGCAGGCGGCCGGACTGCTCGAGCAGATCTTCCGGGACACGGTCGTGGTCCGCGGCGAGGGCCCGATGGCGCCCCGCGACCCGATCGTCCTGAAGCTGCCGAACGACGCGCAGATGGTGCCCGAGGGCGTCCAGCAGGACGAGGGCCAGTCCCGCTTCTCCGGCGGGATGGGCCAGCTCCAGCGCGGACCGGAGATCACCGAGGTCCGCTGAGAGCGGTCACCGACAGGACTCAGGGCCGTACCTCACGGGGTGCGGCCCTCCGCTGTGCGCGGCCTTCTCCGCGGTCCCGGCCGGAAACCTTCGCGAACGTCCGTCCGTTCGGTTGGTGATCGCATGTTGAAGGGACGGGCGCGGCTGGTGATACTGGCGCCCGGTCCACGGGGGACGGAAAACGGGGAGGGCACATGAGCCAGGTGATCACCGAGACCATGGTGCGCGTCGAGGACGTCCACAAGTCCTACGGACAGGCGGCGGCCGCCGTGCACGCCCTGCGCGGAGTCTCCTTCGAGGTGCCGCAGGGCGAACTGGTCGCCCTCAAGGGCCGCTCCGGCTCCGGCAAGACGACGCTGCTCAACATCGTCGGCGGGCTCGACGAGCCGGACCGGGGACGGGTCCACGTCGACGGCCGCGACCTGTCCGAACTCGGCGAGGACGGCCTCCTCGCCCTGCGCCGGGACCGCATCGGGTTCGTCTTCCAGTCCTTCGGGCTCATCCCGATCCTCACCGCCGCGGAGAACGTCGGCGTGCCGATGCGGCTGCGCCGCGCCGATCCGCGCGCCCGGGAGGAGCGCGTCGAGCTGCTGCTGTCCCTGGTCGGCCTCGCCGACCACGCCCGGCAGCGGCCCGGTGAGCTCTCCGGCGGCCAGCAGCAGCGCGTGGCCATCGCCCGCGCCCTCGCCAACGAGCCGGCGCTCCTGATAGCCGACGAGCCGACCGGCCAGCTCGACGCGGAGACCGGTCACGCCGTGATGGAGCTGCTGCGCGCGGTCGTCCGCAGCGAGCAGGTCACCGCACTGGTCGCGACCCACGACGCGACCCTCCTGGACCTCGCCGACCGGGTTCTGGAACTGCGCGACGGCAAGATCGTCGAGTCGTGACGCCCTGACGCTGTCTCGCTGCCGCGCCGTGACGCCGTGACGTCGTGACGTCGTGGCGCCGCGACGCTGTAACGCTGTGGCGTCCACACGTCGTGAGCCGTGACGCCGTGCACGTCAGGGTTGCGTCAAAGACGGCCATCCGCCCCCGCACGACCCCTTATGTCGCGAATATCGGCCGTAGGGTCGACGCGGCATACACACGGCATCCACAGCCGTGAGGGGAAGACAATGGGGCCATGGGACGTGGCAAGCTTCGGATCTACCTCGGTGCGGCACCGGGCGTCGGCAAGACGTACGCGATGCTGTCCGAGGCACACCGCCGGGTGGAGCGGGGCACCGACTGCGTCGTGGCGTTCGTCGAGCACCATGACCGGCTGCGCACCGAGGTGATGCTGCACGGCCTGGAGCAGGTCCCCCGCAAGGCACTGGAGTACCGCGGGACCACCTTCACCGAGATGGACGTCGACGCCGTGCTGCGCCGCGCCCCGGCCGTCGCCCTGGTGGACGAACTCGCCCACACCAACATCCCCGGCTCCCGCAACGCCAAGCGCTGGCAGGACGTGGAGGAACTGCTCGCGGCCGGCGTCGACGTCATCTCCACGGTCAACATCCAGCACCTGGAGTCCCTCGGCGACGTCGTCGAGTCGATCACGGGTATCCGGCAGCGCGAGACCGTCCCGGACGAGGTGGTGCGGCGGGCCGACCAGATCGAACTGGTCGACATGTCGCCGGAGGCCCTGCGCCGCCGGATGGCGCACGGCAACATCTACAAATCGGACAAGGTCGACGCCGCCCTGTCCAACTACTTCCGGCCCGGCAACCTCACCGCGCTGCGCGAACTGGCCCTGCTGTGGGTGGCCGACCGGGTCGACGAATACCTCCAGCGCTACCGCAGCGAGCACCAGGTCTCCAAGATCTGGGGCTCGCGCGAGCGGATCGTGGTCGGCCTGACCGGCGGCCCCGAGGGGCGCACGCTGATCCGCCGGGCGGCCCGGTTGGCCGAGAAGGGCGCCGGAGGGGAGGTCATGGCCGTCTACATCGCCCGCAGCGACGGACTGTCCTCCGCCTCCCCGAAGGAACTGACCGTCCAGCGCACCCTCGTGGAGGACCTGGGCGGCACCTTCCACCATGTCGTCGGCGACGACATACCCGCCGCGCTGCTCGACTTCGCCCGCGGGGTCAACGCCACCCAGATCGTCCTGGGCTCCTCGCGCCGCAAGACCTGGCAGTACGTCTTCGGACCGGGCGTGGGCGCCACGGTGGCCCGTGAGTCGGGCCCCGACCTCGACGTGCACATCGTCACCCACGGACAGGTCGCCAAGGGGCGGGGACTGCCGGTGGCCCGCGGCGCCCGGCTCGGCCGCGCCCGGATCGTCTGGGGCTGGACGGTCGCGGTCGCCGGACCGGTGGCCCTCGCGCTGCTGCTGAACACCGGGGACATCGGCCTGGCCAACGACATGCTGCTGTTCCTCGCCCTGACGGTGGCCGCGGCCCTGCTGGGCGGGCTGCTGCCGGCGCTCGCCTCGGCAGCCGTCGGATCGTTTCTGCTGAACTACTACTACACCCCGCCCCTGCACCGGCTGACCATCGCCGACCCCAAGAACATCGTCGCCATCGCGATCTTCGTCGGCGTCGCCGTGTCCGTGGCCTCGGTGGTGGACCTCGCGGCCCGCCGCACCCACCAGGCCGCCCGGCTGCGCGCCGAGGCGGAGATACTGTCCTTCCTCGCGGGCAGCGTGCTGCGCGGCGAGACCAGCCTGGAGGCGCTCCTGGAGCGGGTCCGCGAGACCTTCGGCATGGAGTCGGTGGCGCTGCTCGAACGGCAGAGCGACGTGGACCCCTGGACCTGCGCCGGCCGCGTGGGCACGGGCGGACCGCTCCAGCGCCCGGAGGACGCCGACGTGGACATGCCCGTCGGCGACCACATGGCGCTGGCGCTGACCGGACGGGTGCTGCCCGCCTCCGACCGCCGGGTGCTGGCCGCCTTCGCCGCCCAGGCCGCCGTCGTCCTGGAGCGCCGGCGCCTCCAGGAGGAGGCCGACCGGTCCCGCGCCCTCGCAGAGGGCAACCGCATCCGCACCGCGCTGCTCGCCGCCGTCAGCCACGATCTGCGCACACCGCTCGCCGGGATCAAGGCGGCCGTCTCCTCGCTCAGGTCCGAGGACGTCGAGTGGTCCGAGGAGGACCGCGCCGAACTGCTCCAGGGCATCGAGGAGGGCGCCGACCGGCTCGACCACCTCGTGGGCAACCTGCTGGACATGTCCCGCCTCCAGACCGGCACCGTCACCCCGCTGATCCGCGAGATCGACCTCGACGAGGTGGTGCCGATGGCGCTGGGCGGGGTGCCCGAGGACAGCGTGCACCTGGACATCCCGGAGTCTCTGCCGATGGTCGCCGTCGACCCCGGGCTGCTGGAGCGCGCGGTCGCCAACCTGGTGGAGAACGCCGTGAAGTACAGTCCGCCGGACGAGCCGGTGCTGGTGTCCGCCAGCGCCATGGCCGACCGGGTCGAGGTCCGGGTCGTCGACCGCGGACCGGGCGTCCCGGACGAGGCCAAGGACCGCATCTTCGAGCCGTTCCAGCGGCACGGCGACGCCCCGCGCGGAGCAGGCGTCGGCCTCGGCCTCGCCGTGGCGCGCGGCTTCGCCGAGGCCATGAGCGGCACGCTCGAGGCCGAGGACACGCCCGGCGGCGGTCTGACGATGGTCCTCACCCTGCGGGCCGCGGAGAGCCTTCGCGTCTCCGCACGACTCGCCGAACCAGAAAGGCAAACCACATGACGCGGGTGCTGGTGGTCGACGACGAGCCGCAGATCGTGCGTGCGCTCGTGATCAACCTCAAGGCACGCAAGTACGAGGTCGACGCCGCCTCCGACGGCCGGACCGCCCTCGACCTCGCCGCCTCCCGCCACCCCGACGTGGTCGTCCTCGACCTCGGCCTGCCCGACATGGACGGCGTCGAGGTGATCAGGGGCCTGCGCGGCTGGACCCGGGTGCCGATCCTGGTGCTGTCCGCCCGCCACTCCTCCGACGAGAAGGTCCAGGCGCTGGACGCGGGCGCCGACGACTACGTCACCAAGCCCTTCGGCATGGACGAGCTGCTGGCCCGGCTGCGGGCTGCCGTCCGCCGCGCCGAGCCCGTCGGGAGCGGCGAGGACGGCGTGCTGGTGGAGACCGAGGACTTCACCGTCGACCTGGCCGCGAAGAAGGTCAACCGGTCCGGCAAGGACGTACGGCTCACCCCGACCGAATGGCATCTGCTGGAGGTGCTGGTGCGCAACACCGGCCGGCTGGTCAGCCAGAAGCAGCTCCTGCAGGAGGTGTGGGGGCCGTCGTACGGCACGGAGACGAACTATCTGCGCGTGTACATGGCACAGCTGCGCAGGAAGCTGGAGGCCGACCCCTCGCACCCCAAGCACTTCGTCACCGAGCCGGGGATGGGCTACCGCTTCGAGAAGTGAGCGGTTACGTCGCCCTCCAGGCACCCCGGTACGCTTCAGACATGAGTGCTGTTCCTCGTTCCGAAAAGCCGGCGGGCAGGTTCCGGCGCATGCTCGACCGGCTTTCCTCGTCGCAGGAGGACCTGGAGTCCGAGGAACTGCGGGAGGACGCCGAGACCGCGGGCTGTACGCGGATCGGCGACTGCACCGACCGGCAGATCGTCACGGTTACTGGTACCTTGCGCACGGTCACCCTGCGTCCACGGGCCGGAGTGCCGGCCCTGGAGGCCGAGTTGTTCGACGGCACGGCCGCGCTGGACGTGGTGTGGCTCGGCAGGCGCTCCATCGTCGGGATAGAACCGGGGCGCAAGCTGATCGCATCGGGCCGGATCTCGATGAGCCGGGGCCGCCGGGTGCTGTTCAACCCCAAGTACGAACTGCGACCCCTCGGACGGGAGTAGCCGGTGACGTCACTCGACAAGCCGACCCAAGACACGACTGCCGACGACGATGCCCGGGCGGCGACGGAGGCCGCGCTGTTCGAGGCGTTCGGCGGGGTGCGGGGCATGGTCGAGACGGTGCTGCCCGGCCTCCTCTTCGTCACCATCTTCACGATCAACAAGGACCTGCACTGGTCGGCGATCGCCGCACTGGCCGTGTCGCTGCTGCTGGTCGTGGTCCGGCTGGCGAGGCGGGACACCGTCAAGCACGCCTTCAGCGGTGTCTTCGGCGTCGCCTTCGGTGTCGTCTTCGCGATGATGACCGGCAACGCCAAGGACTTCTACCTGCCCGGCATGCTCTACACGCTGGGCCTGGCCGTGGCGTACATCGTGACCACGCTGGCCGGGGTCCCGCTGATCGGCCTGATGCTCGGCCCGGTCTTCAAGGAGAACCTCTCCTGGCGCACCCGGAACCCGGGCCGCAAGAAGGCCTACGCCAAGGCGAGCTGGGCCTGGGGCCTGATCCTGCTCGCCAAGTGCGCGATCCTCTTCCCGCTGTACTGGTGGGCCGACACCACCCAGCTCGGCTGGGTCCTGGTCACGCTGAAGATCCCGCCGTTCCTGCTGGCGGTCTGGCTGACCTGGGTCTTCCTCGCGAAGGCGCCCGCGCCCATCGACGTGTTCGCGGAGATGGAGGCGGAGGAGAAGGCCGAGGAGGAGCGCAAGGCGGCCCTGGCGCAGGAGGACGGCGAGGCACCGGCCGCCGGCCGTCACCGCCGCCAGACCTGAGCACCGCCCGTACGAACGGCGAGGGGCGCCCGGATCTCCGGGCGCCCCTCGCCGTATGCGTGCGTCGGTACTCGTACCGGGCGCCCCGCCCCGTTCGGGCCGTTCGTACCGGGCGTCAGCGGTCCCGGCGCACCGACAGCAGGTCCTCCAGCTGCTCCTCACGGGCCTGCGCGGCCACGAACAGCAGCTCGTCACCCGCCTCCAGGGAGTCCTCCCGGGACGGGGTGAGCACCCGGGTGCCGCGGATGATGGTGACCAGCGAGGTGTCCTCGGGCCACTCGACGTCCCCGACCTGGGTGCCGGCCAGTGCCGACTCCTCCGGCAGGGTCAGTTCCACGAGGTTGGCGTCGCCGTGGCTGAAGCGCAGCAGCCGGACCAGGTCGCCGACGCTCACCGCCTCCTCGACCAGCGCGGACATCAGACGCGGAGTGGACACGGCCACATCCACGCCCCAGGCCTCGTTGAACAGCCACTCGTTCTTCGGGTTGTTCACGCGGGCCACCACCCGCGGCACGCCGTACTCCGTCCTCGCCAGCAGGGAGACGACCAGGTTCACCTTGTCGTCGCCCGTCGCGGCGATCACCACGTTGCAGCGCTGAAGCGCCGCCTCGTCCAGCGAGGTGATCTCGCAGGCGTCGGCCAGCAGCCACTCGGCCTGCGGCACGCGCTCGACCGAGATGGCGGTCGGCGCCTTGTCGATGAGAAGGACCTCGTGGCCGTTCTCCAGCAGCTCGCCCGCGATCGAGCGACCGACCGCCCCGGCACCGGCAATGGCGACCCTCATCAGTGACCGCTCTCCTCTTCCGGGCCCTCGGCGAACGCCGCCTCGACCTTCTCCACGTCGTCCGTCCGCATCATCACGTGCACGAGGTCGCCCTCCTGGAGCACCGTCTGCGAACTCGGCAGGATCGACTCGCCGAGGCGGGTCAGGAACGCCACCCGGACGCCCGTCTCCTCCTGGAGTCTGCTGATCTTGTGGCCCACCCACTTCGGGGAGGCGTGCACCTCGGCGAGCTGGACGCCGCCGGTGGGGTCGCGCCACAGCGGCTCGGCGCCCGAGGGCAGCAGTCGGCGGAGCATCTGGTCGGCCGTCCAGCGGACCGTGGCCACGGTCGGGATGCCCAGGCGCTGGTACACCTCGGCGCGGCGGGGGTCGTAGATACGGGCCGCGACGTTCTGCACGCCGAACATCTCGCGGGCCACCCGCGCGGAGATGATGTTCGAGTTGTCGCCGCTGGAGACGGCCGCGAAGGCACCGGCCTCCTCGATGCCCGCCTCGCGCAGGGTGTCCTGGTCGAAGCCGATTCCGGTCACCCGGCGGCCACCGAACCCGGGGCCCAGCCGGCGGAAGGCGGTGGGGTCCTGGTCGATCACGGCGACCGTGTGCCCCTGTTGCTCCAGGGTCTGGGCGAGAGCGGAGCCCACTCTCCCGCAGCCCATGATGACGATGTGCACGACCGTCCTTCCGATGTCAATAGCGACTGCTCAGTCCCATCAGGGTCTCAGACAGAGGGACAAGCTACACATGCCCGGTTCGGGGCGGGCACCCCCCTACCGCATCCTTAACGCCTCCGCCGTGGACGGCGTCCCACTCGGCCTCGAAGGGCCGGCGCCGAGTGACGCTGCGCACGCTGGGCAGGGTCAGGAATCCGAGGCCGGACAACGCGGCGGCGGCGCCGATCAGCTCCGCGGTCGTGGGCATGGGGCCTCCGGGGGTCGGCGGGGAGCGGGGTCCAGACATCCAGGCAGGGCGCACATCCCGCCTGCGGAATCCGCAGGATCTTCGTGTCCGGAATTCACTCGGGAGGCAGATCCGGGACGGCAGGTGCACGACCCGGGGGGTAAAGGCCTACGATCCTCTGTTGTGTCCAAACTGACCGACGTGCCCAAACGTATTCTGATCGGGCGCGCACTGCGCAGTGACCGGCTGGGCGAGACGCTCCTGCCGAAGCGCATCGCCCTCCCCGTCTTCGCCTCCGACTCGCTGTCCTCCGTGGCGTACGCGCCCGGCGAGGTCCTGCTGGTCCTGTCCGTCGCGGGCGTGTCGGCGTACCACTTCAGCCCCTGGATAGCGGTCGCGGTGGCCGTGCTGATGCTGACCGTGGTCGCCTCCTACCGGCAGAACGTGCACGCCTACCCGAGCGGCGGCGGCGACTACGAGGTGGCGACCACCAACCTCGGCCCCAAGGCGGGCCTGACCGTCGCCAGCGCGCTGCTGGTCGACTACGTGCTGACCGTCGCCGTCTCCATCTCCTCCGGCATCGAGAACCTCGGCTCCGCCGTCCCCTTCGTCGTCCAGCACAAGGTGCTGTGCGCGGTCGCCGTGATCGTGCTGCTGACGCTGATGAACCTGCGCGGGGTGAAGGAGTCGGGCACGCTCTTCGCCATCCCCACGTACGTGTTCGTCTCCGGCGTCTTCATCATGATCGTGTGGGGTGCCGTCCGCGGACTCGTCCTCGGCGACACCATGCGGGCGCCGACCGCCGACTTCCACATCAAGGCCGAACACCAGGGACTCGCCGGATTCGCCCTCGTCTTCCTGCTGCTGCGCGCCTTCTCCTCCGGCTGCGCCGCGCTCACCGGTGTCGAGGCGATCTCCAACGGCGTCCCCGCCTTCCGCAAGCCGAAGTCCAGGAACGCGGCGAGCACGCTGGCGATGATCGGCCTGCTGGCCGTGACGATGTTCTGCGGCATCATCACGCTGGCCATGACGACCGGTGTCCGCATGTCCGACAACCCGGCCGCCAACCTCCTGCGGGGCGGCGTCCCGGTCGGCCCGGACTATGTGCAGAACCCGGTGATCTCCCAGGTCGCCGAGGCCGTCTTCGGCAAGGGCAGCTTCCTGTTCCTCATCCTGGCCGCGGCGACGGCGCTGGTCCTCTTCCTGGCCGCCAACACCGCCTACAACGGCTTCCCGGTGCTCGGCTCGATCCTCGCCCAGGACCGCTTCCTGCCCCGCCAGCTGCACACCCGCGGCGACCGGCTCGCCTTCTCCAACGGCATCGTGCTGCTCGCGGGCGCCGCCGCCCTGCTGACCGTCCTCTACGGCGCCGACTCCACCCGGCTGATCCAGCTCTACATCGTCGGCGTGTTCGTGTCCTTCACCCTCAGCCAGGTCGGCATGGTCAAGCACTGGAACCGCCACCTGGCCACCGAGCGGGACCCGGCGAAGCGGAGCCACATGATCCGCTCCCGCGCCATCAACACCTTCGGGGCCTTCCTCACCAGCACGGTGCTGGTCGTCGTCCTCGTCACCAAGTTCACGCACGGTGCCTGGGTGGCCCTGCTCGGCATGTGCATCTTCTTCGCGACGATGACCGCGATCCGCAAGCACTACGACCGGGTCTCCGAGGAGCTCACGGCCCCCGACGACCCGGGCGACGACACCGTCCGGCCCTCCCGCGTCCACTCCGTGGTCCTCATCTCCAAGATCCACCGTCCCACCCTGCGCGCCCTGGCGTACGCCAAGCTGATGCGCTCGGACACCCTGGAGGGGCTCACCGT
This sequence comes from Streptomyces sp. NPDC004721, assembly GCF_053601495.1. Taxonomy (NCBI): domain Bacteria; kingdom Bacillati; phylum Actinomycetota; class Actinomycetes; order Kitasatosporales; family Streptomycetaceae; genus Streptomyces; species Streptomyces sp. NPDC004721. The sequence goes on along the minus strand of NZ_JBSGBZ010000032.1, from coordinate 9,787 downwards.
CAACGTGGACCCGGCCGAGACCCGGGCGCTGCGCGAGGAGTGGGAGCGGCGCGGCATCGACGTACCCCTGAAGGTGCTCGACTCGCCCTACCGCGAGGTCACCCGCCCGGTCATCGAGTACGTGAAGAGCCTGCGCAAGGAGTCCCCGCGCGACGCCGTCTCGGTGATCATCCCCGAGTACGTCGTCGGTCACTGGTACGAGCACCTGCTGCACAACCAGAGCGCGCTGCGCCTGAAGGGCCGGCTGCTGTTCACGCCGGGCGTGATGGTCACCTCGGTGCCCTACCAGCTGGCTTCCTCCGAGGCGGCCAAGCAGCGCGCCCGCAGGCGCCAGGAGTGGAACGCGCCCGGTGCGGTGCGGCGTGGCCCGGCCCAGGAGCGCCCGAAGGAGCCGAAGGAGTCGGCCGCGAAGGGCTGACCGGCTTCTGCTCGGCGCCGCACCTGATGGTGAACGGCCGGACGGCACCCACGTAGACTGGTGGGCTGTTGTCCGGCCGTACGCCTTTCCCGATCTGGAGTCACCCCACCATGCAGGCAGAACCGAAGAACTCGCAGGTGGGACCGGAGCCGGGCGGCTCGGGGGCGGGCCGGGAGCAGGGCGGCTCGCTGGTGGGGCAGGAGTACGAGGTCGAGATCGGCCCCGTCGCCCACGGCGGCCACTGCATCGCCCGTACCGCCGAGGGCCAGGTGCTGTTCGTACGGCACGCGCTGCCCGGCGAGCGGGTCGTGGCCCGGGTGACCGAGGGCGAGGAGGGCGCACGCTTCCTGCGCGCGGACGCGGTACGGATCATCGACGCCTCCAAGGACCGCGTCGAGGCCCCCTGCCCCTACGCCGGACCCGGCCGCTGCGGCGGCTGCGACTGGCAGCACGCCAAGCCGGGGGCCCAGCGCCGGCTCAAGGGCGAGGTGATCGCCGAGCAGCTGAAGCGGCTCGCGGGCCTCACGCCCGAGGAGGCCGGCTGGGACGGCACGGTCATGCCCGCCGAGGGCGACAAGCTGCCCGCGGGCGAGGTCCCGCAGTGGCGCACCCGCGTGCAGTACGCGGTCGACCCGGCCACGGGGAAGGCCGGCCTGCGCCGCCACCGCTCGCACGAGGTCGAGCCGATCGACCACTGCATGATCGCGGCTCCCGGAGTGAGCGAACTGGGCGTCGAGCGGCGCGACTGGATCGGCATGGAGTCCGTCGAGGCCATCGCGGCCACGGGCTCCCAGGACCGCCAGGTGATCCTGACCCCGCGCCCGGGCGCCCGCCTGCCGCTGGTGGAACTGGACAAGCCGGTCTCCGTCCTCCGGGTCGACGAGAAGACCGGCGGCGTCCACCGCGTGCACGGCCGCCCCTTCGTCCGGGAACGCGCCGACGGCCGCACCCACCGCGTGGGCGGAGGCGGCTTCTGGCAGGTCCACCCGAAGGCGGCGGACACCCTGGTCACGGCGGTCATGCAGGGCCTCCTGCCCCGCAAGGGCGACATGGCCCTCGACCTGTACTGCGGCGTCGGCCTCTTCGCCGGAGCCCTGGCCGACCGCGTCGGCGACAAGGGCGCGGTGCTCGGCATCGAGTCCGGCAAGCGCGCGGTGGAGGACGCCCGGCACAACCTCGCCGACTTCCCCCGCGTCCGCATCGAACAGGGCAAGGTCGAGTCCGTCCTCCCGCGCACCGGCATCACCGAGGTCGACCTGATCGTCCTCGACCCGCCCCGCGCCGGCGCCGGCCGTACCACGGTCACCCACCTCACCTCCCTCGCCGCCCGCCGCATCGCCTACGTGGCCTGCGACCCGGCCGCCCTGGCCCGGGACCTGGCGTACTTCCGCGAGGGCGGCTACCGGGTGCGGACGCTGCGGGCGTTCGACCTGTTCCCGATGACGCATCATGTGGAGTGCGTGGCGATCCTCGAACCGGCCGCAAAGGGCGTTTGACCTGCGGGTTCGGGTGGTGTGCGTGTTGCGCGGTGTGGGCGTTGCGGGCGACATCCTGACGCGCAGAATGGCGCTCTCCGAGGCATCTTGACGCAGATGCGCCTACTGAGGTGCGAATGCCGAAGGCACTTCTACTCCGTCAGCCAACCGCGTCGCAGTGCCTGCACTCCCGCCTGGAACCGGGTCTCCGCGTTCAGGGTCTGCAGCAGGCGGCTTATGCGGCGGCGGGCCGTGTGGACGTGGACGCCCTGCCGGCGGGCGATCGCCTCGTCCTTCAGGCCGGCTGCCAGCAGGGTCAGCAACTCGCGGTCCTCGTCCGTCGGTTCGCCAGGACGGGACGGGGCGATCGGCATGGCGCGGTCCCAGACCGGCTCGAACAGGGGGATCAGCGCGTTGCGCAGCAGCGTGTCGCCGACGACCAGCGCGGATGACGCGCGAGCGTCCGGCGGGCAAGTGCTGACCTGAAGCCTGTGACCGGCCGGGCCCGCCAGGGCCGGGCCGGTCACAGGGTCACCTTCTGCCTGGTCAGCTCGCCGTGTGACGGCCCGCCAGGGTGAGGGCCACGTCGACGATCATGTCCTCCTGGCCGCCCACCAGGCCCCGTCGGCCGCACTCCAGCAGAATGGCGCGGACGTCGACACCGTAGCGGTCGGAGGCGATCTCCGCGTGGCGCAGGAAGGAGGAATAGACGCCGGCGTAGCCCAGGGTGAGGGTTTCGCGGTCCACGCGGACCGGGCGGTCCTGGAGCGGGCGGACCAGGTCGTCGGCGGCGTCCTGCAACTGGAACAGGTCGCAACCATGCCGGAGGCCGGAGAGGTTCGCCACCGCGATGAACGCCTCCAGGGGGCAGTTGCCGGCGCCCGCGCCGTGGCCCGCCAGTGAGGCGTCGACGCGGCGCACCCCGTGCTCCACGGCGACGATGCTGTTGGCCACCGACAGCGAGAGGTTCTCGTGGGCGTGGATGCCGATCTCGGTGACGTCGTCCAGGACGTCGCGATAGGCCCGGACCCGGTCGGCGACGTCCTTCATGGTGAGTCGGCCGCCGGAGTCGGTGACGTAGACGCAGTGGGCGCCGTAGGACTCCATCAGCCGGGCCTGCTCCGCGAGTTGGGCCGGTTCGGCGCGGTGGGAGAGCATCAGGAAGCCGGACACGTCCATGCCCAGTTCGCGGGCCGCTGCGATGTGCTGCGCGGAGATGTCCGCCTCGGTGCAGTGGGTGGCCACCCGGACCGAGCGCACCCCCAGGTCGTAGGCGGTCTTCAGGTCGTGGATGGTGCCCACGCCGGGCAGCAACAGGGTGGTCAGCCGTGCCCGCTCCAGCACCGAGGCCGCGGCCTCGATCCACGCCCAATCGGTGTGGGAGCCGGGGCCGTAGTTGAGCGAGCCGCCCGCCAGCCCGTCGCCGTGGGCGACCTCGATGGCGTCGACGCCGGCGGCGTCCAGCGCCCGTACGATCCGTTGCACGTCCGCCGGTGTGATGCGGTGCCGGACGGCGTGCATCCCGTCCCGCAGGGTCACGTCCTGGACGAAGACGCTGCTGCTCATGCCGTCACCTCGCCGGCCCCGGCCGTACGGGCCGCGATCCGCTCGGCCACCCTGAGGGCGGCCGAGGTCATGATGTCGAGGTTGCCCGCGTAGGCCGGGAGGTAGTGGGCCGCGCCCTCGACCTCCAGGAACACGGACACCTGGTGGGTCGGTACGCCGGCCGCGCCCTCGGCCAGCAGGGTTCGCACCGGCTGGTCCCCGGGGACCGGGGTGATCTGCACCTGTTGCTTCAGCCGGTAGCCGGGGACGTAGGCCGCTACCTCGGCCACCATCGCGGCGACGCTCTCCTGGATCGCGGCGTGCCGGGTGGTGTCGGGCGCCTCCACCAGGCAGAGCACGGTGTCCCGCATGATCAGCGGCGGCTCGGCCGGGTTGAGGATGATGATCGCCTTGCCGCGGTCCGCGCCGCCCACCTCGACCAGCGCCCGGGACGTGGTCTCGGTGAACTCGTCGATGTTGGCGCGGGTGCCCGGACCAGCCGACTTGGAGGCGATCGAGGCGACGATCTCCGCGTAGCGGACCGGGGCCACCCGGGAGATCGCGGCAACCACTGGGATGGTGGCCTGGCCGCCGCAGGTGACCATGTTCACGTTCGGAGCGTCCAGGTGCTCCTCCATGTTGACCGCCGGGACGAGGTACGGCCCGATCGCCGCCGGAGTCAGGTCGATCAGCCGCTTGCCCAGCGGTGCCAGCTTCGCCGCGTTGGCCTGGTGGGCCCCCGCTGAGGTGGCGTCGAAGACGATGCCGATCTCGTCGAAGCCAGGCAGTGCGATCAGCCCGTCCACGCCCTCGTGCGTGGTGGCCACGTCCAGGCGCCGGGCGCGCGCCAGGCCGTCGGACGCCGCGTCGATGCCGACCAGGGCGCCCATCTCCAGGTGCCGCGCGGTACGCAGCACCTTGATCATGAGATCGGTACCGATGTTGCCCGAGCCGATGATCGCGACCTTGGTGCGTGGCGCACCGTCTGCACGCGCTGTCATACCGTTCCCTCTCCGATGGCGGTAGTGACCGTGCCCAGCCCGCCGATCACCGCGGTCACCTGTGCGCCCGGTGCGAGCGGGCTCATCGGGCCGAGCGCGCCGGAGAGCACCACATGGCCGGCCCGCAGCGGATCGCCCAGGTCACGTGCGGTGCGGGCCAGCCAGAGCACCGCGGCGAGCGGGTCGCCCAGACAGTCCGCGCCGGTGCCGTCGGACACGGTCCGGCCATCGACGGACATCTCCATCACGGCCGTCCGCGGTTCGAATTCAGCGAGGCTGCGGCGCTCCCGGCCCAGCACGAAGGCGCCCGCGGAGGCGTTGTCGGCGACCGTGTCGGACAGGGTGATGTCCCAGCCCGCGATACGGCTGCCGCAGATCTCCAGGGCGGCCACGGCATGGTCGACTGCGGCCCGCACCCGGGCGAGATCCAGCGGGCCCTCGGCCAGGTCGGCGCCCAGCACGAACGCGATCTCGGCCTCGACCCGGGGCTGGAGCACGGACGCGTACGGCACGGTGTTGCCGTCCGCGTATCCCATGTCGTCCAGCAGCACTCCGAAGTCCGGCTGGTCCACGCCGAGTTGGTGTTGCACGGCGGGCGAGGTCAGCCCGATCTTATGGCCCACGACGCGTGCGCCGCGCGCCAAGCGCGCCGCCGTGACCCGCTGCTGCACGGCGTACGCGGCACCGGTGTCGGAGGTGCCGATCAGATCCCGCACCGGCACGCACGGAACGCCAGTGGCGGTGGCCTTCAGCAGTCGAGCGGCCGCCTCCGCGACCCCCCGCGACACCTGCTGGGCCCCAGCCTCCCGCGGCACATCCTGGGCCGCGGCCGCCCGCGGCACCTTCCTGGTGTCAGTCATCGCCGGGATTCCCCCCGGACGAAGTCGATGACCAGCCGGTTGAACTCCTCGGCGTGCTCGATCATCGCCCAGTGCCCGCAGCGGTTGAGCAGGACCAGCCGGGAGTCGGGGATGTTCGCCAGCAGGAACAGGGAGCTCTCGAAGGAGACCACCCGGTCGTCGCGGCCGTGGATGAGCAGGGTGGGCACCGCGATGTCGCGCAGCCGGGCAGGGTCCACCCAGCGCGGCAGCGGCGCCCCGTGCGGCAGCCCCGCCACATAGTTGGCCAGGTGCTCGGGCTGGGCGAGGGCCGCCTGCGAACGGGCCTCGCACAGCTCCGGCGTCGCAAAGCGCGCCTTGTCGTAGCACATGATCTCGACCAGCCGGCGCATGTTCTCCGGGCTCGGGTCCTGGTAGGCCTCGATGAGGACCTTCAGCCCCTCGGACGGCCCGTCACCGGCCCCGAAAAGGCTCGGCATTCGCCCCACCGGCGGTCCCATGGTCACCAGGTGGCTGATCCGCCCGGGGTGCTCGGTGGCCAGCCGCAGCGAGGTCTGGCCGCCCATCGAGTTCCCCACGAACGCCGCCCGGGAGATGCCCAGCGCGTCGAGGAACTGGATCGCGGCGTCGACGTGGTCCAGCTCGTCGACCGTGGCCGGGTCCGACTCACCCCAGCCGGGCATGTCGACGGCGTACACATGGAAGTGCTCGGCGAGCGACTCGATGTTGCCGCTGAAGTTGCTCCAGCCGGTCGCCCCCGGGCCGCTGCCGTGCAGCAGCACCAGCGGATGGCCGGAGCCGGCCTCGTAGTAGCGCAGCGACCAGTCGCGAGTCCTGACCGTACGCGCGGTCTGTTCCTTGTCGATCGCCATCAGCCCTCTTCTCCTTCGGTTCCTTGGGTTTCCAGCGGGGACGGCGCCGCGGCCAGCAGCTCGGCCACCACGCCGGGCGGGCGGTGGCCCCAGCTGTGCAGCCGGTCGAGGGTGCGCACCTGCCAGGTGGCGTCGTCGATGACGAGGCCGCCCCAGCCGTACTCGACGGAGAAGCCGGAGGGGGTGAAGACGTAGAAGCTGAACATGCGGTCGTTGGGGTGCATCCCCAGCGTCATCTCGAACGGCTGCTTGGCGTCCATACAGCGGTCGTAGGCCAGGCCCACGTCCCGGATGTCGGTGACCTCGACCATGAAGTGGTGCGTGCGCTTGGGGGAAGGCAGGTCGCCGAACGCGACCGTGTGGTGGCGGCCGTTGCAGTGCAGGAAGATCAGGTCCGCGACGATGCCGGGGGCCAGCTCCTCGACGATGATGTCGCTGATCCTGAAGCCGAGCAGATCGCGGTAGAAGCCGAGGTACTCCTCACGGCTCACCCCGTGGGCCAGCAGAACCTGGTGTCCGGCGCCTCCGGCCCCGGTGACGAACTCGCCGAGCAACGTCTTGGAGGCGAACGCGGTGCCGGCGTCGGCCAGGCCGGTGACCAGTTCGACGCGGTTGCCCATGGGGTCGGTGGTGGCGAAGATGCGCTCCACCCGGCGGTCCGCGGCGAGCGCCGCGTCCCCCTCGTCGACCTGGAGGCCGGCGGCCCGCAACCGCTCGACCAGCGCGTCGAGTTCGGCGTCGCTCTCGACCTCGTACCCGCTGGCGACCAGGTCGTCGGCTGGTCCCCGGGTGACGATCCAGCGGTGCGCCTTCTCGTCCAGGCGCAGGGTGAATCGGTCCTCGCCGCGCTCACCGAGTTGCATACCGAGCAACTCGACACCGAAGCGCTCCCAGTCGGCGAGATCGCCAACCTCGTAGACGACGTACGCGAGTTCCTTGACTCCGCTCATGGCAGATCTCTCCTTCAAGGTGGGTGGACGGACGGTCAGGCGGGGACGCCGAGCCCGCTGGTATCGGCGGCGGCCACGAACCGGTCGGGGCGCAGCGCCACCGCGCGCACCCCGTACCGGCGCAGCCAGGAGCCGAGCACGCCGTCCAGGTCGACGAGTTCGTCGGGCCCCTGGGTGTAGGCGTTCTGTGGGCGGACCGCGCGGTAGCCGGCGCCGAGTGCGTCCCACTGCCGGCGCTCTTCCTCGGTCAGCAGCGTCGAGGGGTCCACGCCATCGCCCAGCAGCACGAAGGTGTCGCCGAGCAGTTCGTCCAGCCGCGCCATCCGGCCGACGGTGTCGCCGACCACCGGCTGCGGCACCATCCGGCCGATGATGCTGGCGTCGCCGAGCGGGCCGCGCAGCCAGCCGGCCTCCAGCACCGGCGGCGCGATCAGGGGCGGCTCGAAGGGGGTGACGAGTCCCTCGGGCGGCGGCGCGGACAGGGCGGCCTGCTCCTCGTCGGAGAGCTCCTGCTTGATCACCCGACCGAGCTGCACCGCCAGCCCGGTGTAGAAGGCGGCGTTCGGACGGCGCTCGGCCTCATAGGTGTCGAGCCAGGACTCGGGCAGCCGCCCGGCCAGCACCCGGCCGAGCTTCCAGCCCAGGTTGTGCGCGTCGCGCATGCCGGTCTGCATTCCGGCGCCCGCCCACGGCGGCATCAGATGCGCGGCGTCGCCGGCGAGGAAGACCCGGCCGGAGCGCCAGGTCCGCGCCATCCGTACGTGGTGCCGGTAGAAGGCGTGCTGGTGGATCTCGACGTCGTCCTCGCTCACCCCCAGCGCCTTGAGCAGGGCCCACACCTCGGTGCTGGTGGGGAAGTCGGCCTCGGTCTCGTGCGGCTTGAGCGGGATCTCCCAGCGGTGGTTGCCGGCCGACAGTGCGATGTCGACGACCGGCCGCTCCTTGTCCGTCCAGAAGGTGAGGAAGTCGCGGTCGGGCCACCAGCGCTTGACCCGGCAGTCGATGACCACCCAGGTGACCTCGTTGGTGTCGCCGAGCAGCTGGATGCCCAGCCGCTGCCGGGTCCTGCTGCTGCCGCCGTCCGCGGCGATCGCGTACCGGGTCCGGTACCGGCGGACCTCGCCCGTGGCCGTGTCGGTGGTGGTGACCGTGACCCCGGAGCCGTCCTGTTCGATCTCGGTCACCTCGGCGCCGTAGCGCACCGAGATCAGGTCCCGCCGGTCCTGCGCGCAGGCCCGCAGCTCGGACTCCATGACCGGCTGGTAGATGTTGTAGAAGCGCGCCCTCGCCCCGAGCGCCGACGGCGGATGCTCGATGCGCATCACCTCGTGCCCGTCGTACGTCACCCAGCGCAGCGCACGCTGCGGGTCGATCACCTTCTCGATGCGTTCGCCGATGCCCAGGCCCTGGAAGATCCGCATGGTCCAGTCGTTGACCGTGACCGCCCGGGCCCGGGGATAGATCTCTTCGTCCCGTTCGAAGGCGATCACTCGCGCCCCCTGCTGAGCGAGGGTCAGAGCACCGACGATGCCCGTGGGGCCGTAGCCGATGACGGCGACGTCCGCGTCGAAGTTTTGGGGCATGGCGGCCTCCCTGCCGGTCGTCCCAAAGTTTTGGACCGGTCGTTCAGTCCAATGGTGGGGACTGTCACACGGCCGAAAAAGCCGGTCAAGGGGATGAATCACGGATTCCGCACAGCAGAATCAGCGCCGGTATCGCCGCGGGCCGCCTAAGCTCCGGCCGAATGAGCGCAGGTATGCTTCAGCGCGTGGAACCCAGGCGCGACAACACCGGCAACCGCAGGGGGCGGCGCTCCCGGGAGGAGATACTCGAGGTCGCGTCACGCCTGATGGCCGAACGCGGATACGCGGCGACCACGCTGTCGGAGCTCAGCCGGGAGTCGGGGTTGCCCAAGAGCGCGGTCTACCACCACTTCCGCTCCAAGGGCGGGCTGCTCTCCGCGGTGATGGAGCACGGTGCCTACGCGTTCTTCCAGCACATGGCCCGGGCGCAGGCACATCCGCCGCGGCAGGGGGGCGTACGGGAGCGACTGGGCTGGTACCTCCAGCGCACCGGGGAGGTCTTCCTCGCCAACCCGGACTTCCTGCGGCTGCACCTGATCCTGGTGATGAACGCCGAGGCGGCGGAGTCCGCGGAGGCCGCGGAGGTCGACCGGATCATCGAACGGGTGCGGCGGGACGGCCGCGTGCACATGAATCACATGATCGCCGACTCGTTCGCCGAGTACGGCCCGGAGGTCGCGCAGGCCGTGGCCGACCGGCTGGACTACTTCGCCATAGCGGGCTTCGACGGGGCCTTCGTCGCCTGGCAGGCCGACCCTTCCCGTTCGATGGCCGAGGCTATGGACCTGCTCACCGACGCGGTCGCGGCCCTCGGCGAGTCCATCGCCGCGCGCCTGCGCTCCTGACGGTGGGCGCCCAGCCCGGCTTCGGGGGTGCATGGGTGCGGACACGGGTTCCGCCGAATCGCTCCCGTGGGGGACTTCCATGGGTCCTGCTGTTGTGCGGGGCGGATCAGCGATGCCCGGCCAGATCGTCCTCCAGAGCGAGCGCCGCGGCGCTCAGGGTCGTGACCAGGGATCGGAGGCGGTGCGGGTCGTAGCGCACGCTGGGCATCGACACCGACAGGCCGGCCAGCGCGGTGCCGTCCCGATCACGCACCGGTAC
>NZ_JBSGBZ010000031.1:0-96391 GCF_053601495.1 Streptomyces sp. NPDC004721 | reverse complement strand
GCACCCGCTGTGCCTGGCCACCGGAGAGCCGGTCCACCCGCCGTCCGGCCAGGTGGGCGATCCCGGCCAGCTCCAGGGCGCGGGCGACGGGCAGCCCGACCGGCCGGGGCGGATCCGGCCGATCGGCCGGGTGTCTCCGGAAAGGGGACATATGCGTCGTGCCGGTTATTTGGCAGAGTCTGAGGGCATGACGCAGAACGCATCGTTGTACGTGCCGTCACAGGCGCCGTCCGGGACGAGGGCCGAGTCGACCGGTACCCGCGCCGGGCCGCCGTCGACGGGACGGCTGATCGGCATCGACCTGGCGCGCGGACTCGCGGTCTTCGGCATGTACTCCGCCCACGTCGGCCCCGACGTGACCGTGGGCGGACCGGTGGGGTTCCTGCTGGAGACGGCACGAGGCCGGTCCTCCGCGCTCTTCGCGCTGCTGGCCGGCTTCTCGCTGATCGTCCTGACCGGCCGGCCGCGCCCCCGGACCGGCAGGGCCGGCCGGCAGGCGATGGCCAGGATCATGATCCGCGCCGGCGTGCTCGTCGCGCTCGGCTACGCCCTGACCGCCCTCGACACGGGCGTCGACGTGATCCTCAGCTTCTACGGACTGCTCTTCCTGGCCGTCCTGCCGTTGTACCGGCTGCGGGCCGGGGCCCTGGCGCTCATCGCCGCCGCCGGTGCGCTGGTCCTGCCGCAGATCCTCTACGTGGTGCGGAAGTCGATCGAGGAGGGGCACTGGGCGGACGCGGTCGTCGCCCGGGACCCGCTGGCCCGGATCACCGGCACGCACGGCGTCATCGAACTGCTGTTCACCGGGGGGTATCCGGTCCTCGCCTGGGTGCCGTACCTGATCGCGGGCATGGCGGTGGCCCGGCTCGACCTCACCCGGCCCGGCGTCCGGTCCCGGCTGGCCGCCGCCGGCGGCGCCCTTGTACTGCTCGGCTACGGCGGCTCCTGGCTGGCCCTGCGCCTGGTCCCGCGCGCCCTGTCGGCCGTCTCGGCCGCCACGGACGGCGGCGCGGCGAACTCGGCGTGGTGGTCCGACCGGGTCGGCGAGACCGGGCACCACATCCCGCCCGCCTGGCTGCTGGTGGCCGCACCGCACAGCGAGACGACGTTCTCCATCCTCGGCAACACGGGCGTGGCCCTGGTCGTGATGGCCGTGTGCCTGACCGTCGCCGCCCGGCTGCCACGGCTCACGCGCGCGGCCAGGCCCGTCGCCGCGGTCGGCATGATCGCGCTGACCGTGTACGTCCTGCACATCGTCGCCCTGTGGCTGCTCTCCGACGTCTGGCACGTGGCCGCGATCGAGGACGACGGCATGTCCGCGCTTCCGGTGCTCCTCGCCTTCATGGCCGCCGCCGTGCTGCTGGCCACGGCATGGACCAGGCTGTTCCGGCGCGGCCCCCTGGAGTCCCTGCTCCACCTGGTCGCCAGCCCGGCCAGGCACATCCGCTAGTGCCGCGACCGGAAAGGTTCACCGGCTCGCGACGCCCGGCACTGCTCTCCCAAGCTCTTCGAGTAGCGGACCCCCCAGCCGCGTTGTCGCATCACCCGAGACGGCCCTGCCGCCACCGGTGGTGAACACACCGGTGGCGGCAGGGCCAGGGGGTGCCGCTACGGCCGGTCGGCCGGCGGGTACCCGGTGGGCAGGTCCACCGGAGTGCCGTACACACGCATCTCGGCGGCGGCCGCGAACGGCTGGCCGTTGAGAGCGTTCAGCGCGGTGAACCTCACGTAGGAGGCGCGCACCGAGGGGAAGGAGATCCGCTGCATCTGCGGCGAGTCGACGAGGGTGCCCCTGGCCACCGTGGACCAGGTGCGGCCGTCGTCGGAGACGGCCACCTCGTAGCCCGCCACACGGCCGTTCTGACCGCCGCTCTGCCGGTCGAGGTAGCCGAAGCCGTTCACGTCGGCCGGACCGGCCGGCTTCAGCGTCACCCAGTGCGGGTACGGCGCGTTCCCGTGGCTGTAGTCGGTGTGCCAGATGGTGCCCGGGTCACCGTCCAGCACGTTGGACACCGGGCCCTCGGCCGGTCCCGAGGAGAGGTTCTCCGAGTCGGCGGTCGCCGTCATCGAGCCGGGCGAGAGGACCGGCACGGTCGAGACCGCCGCCCTGGCGTCCGCCGACACCGTCTTGGTGACACCGGAATCGGCGTAGACGGCCGTCGCCTTCCAGGTCGCCGACGTCCCCGCGGCGCTCGCCGGCGGAGTGAGGATCCAGGTGGTGCTCACGGTCGCGCCCGGCTTCACGCTGTCGAAGAGGTTGCCGTCGCGCTTCTCGACCATGGCGGTCCAGCCGTCGGGCATGCCGTCGAGCCGCAGGGCGACGTTCGTGACGTCGCTCTGCTCGTTGTTGGTGAACGTCGTGACGTACTCGCCCGGCACGCCGGGGCTGAGGTCGGCGCCGGCCGGAGTGGTCACGCTCGCGCAGGCGGCGCCGCCGCTCACCGGGCCGAGGTCGGTCACGCGGAAGTCGTCGAGGACGAAGTCCGTACCGGCCGCGCCGCCGAGCTTGCGCAGGCCGACCCAGGTGTCGCCGCAGCCGGCGACGATCTCCTTGGAGTAGGTCGCGGTGTCCCGCGCGGGGGCGAGCGTCTCGCGGGTGATGTCCTTGGAGACGGCCTTGCCGTCCCCGACCCGGTCCGCTCCTGTCACCCAGGCCCACTGGCCTTCGACGTTGGTCTGGTAGCGGAACGAGACCGCGTACTTGTGCCCGGCGGTGAACGGCACCGTGGCGGGTACCGTCCGGTACACCAGTCCCGTGTTCTCCTCGTGGGCCTTCAGCGAGTGCTTCCCGCCGATGACGTCGTCCACCGCCTGGCCCTTGAGGGTGCCCGAGGCGTAGGGCGAGTAGGTGTTCTTCCAGGTTTTCTGGCTGTACGGGGCGTGCAATTCGCTGACGCTGGTGCGCGGGTCGGTGGAGCCGCCCGCGTCGCCCTTCACGAACGGTCCCCAACCGGGCTGGTTGCCCTCGAAGTCGTCGTGGGCGACCACGGTGCCGCCGGACGGGCCGTCCTCGCCCCGCGGCAGCGGCGTGGAGGTGTCGGCCATGATCCGCACGTCGTCGAGGGTGACCGCCGCGTCCCCGGCGGCCGCCCCGATCGCCACGGTGACCTCGCCGTCGGCGGGCGCGGTGAAGGCGACGGACGCGCGCTGCGCGTAGGTGCCCTGCTTGGAGTCGGCGGCCATGGTGTTCCGCAGCGGGGTGGTGTCGAAACCGTTGCGCGCCTTCACCCCGTCGCCGGTCACGCCCAGTGCGACGGCGCGGCGCTGCCCGGCGGCGACCTCGACATGGGCGCTCAGCGTGTACCGCCGGCCCGGCTTGAGGTCCTTGACCTGCTGGGAGATGCCGGACTCGCCGGAGCCGAGCCGCACGACGTTGTCACCGGTGGCGCTGCGCGCGACCGCCGCCCCGCCCCGCGGGTTCCAGGCGTCCAGGTTTCCGGCGTTGAAGCCGGGGTCGGCCAGGCCGGTGCCCTCGCCGTAGTGCGCGTCCCGGTGCGGGGCCTGGTTCCCGTTCGGGACCAGGACGTAGGGCTGGTCCTTGTCGCCGGTGAGCGTCACCCGCCCGTCCTCGGCCTTCACTTGGGCAGCCTTCACCCGGCCCTGGTCGGTGAGCTTGTACAGCGTGAAGTTGCGAGTGGAGGCGAACTGCCGGGTCAGGTCGAAGGTGCGGGTGCCGCCGGAGGCGCTGTAGTAGTACATCTTGTCGGCCCGGCTCGGCGAGGAGGTGCCGTTGCCGCCCTTCGCCTCGCCCCAGGGCAGCAGATAGGTGTCGCCGTCGAGCACGACCGTGCCGTCCATCGACACCTGGCGCTTGCCGTCGGCCACCGCGACCCGGACACCGCCGGTGAGGGTGGCGGACTTGCCGAAGTCCCAGTTCATGACCTGGTAGTGCTGGAGGAACTTGGTCGGCAGGTTGTCGGTCCAGATGTTCCGGTAGAAGGCGTTGAAGTCGTCGTGGCCGGTCCAGCCCTCGAACTCCTTGACGCTGGCGCCGCCGAGCAGCGGGTCCACGTTCCACACGTCGCGGTCGGAGTTGGCGATGAACCGGACGATGTTGGAGTTGATGCCCTTGTTGGTGGCGCCGCCGTAGCCCTTGTCGCTCGCCCAGTGGGACCAGGTCGACGTGCCCTCGAACTTGTAGGCCCACTCGGTCGCGACCTCGAAGCCCATCGTCCGCAGCCGCGCCGCCAGCGAGTCGGCCAGCCAGCCGCTGGAGTAGTAGACGTCGACGTAGAGGCCCTTGAGGCCCGGGGCCTCACGGCGCAGCTGCTCGAACCGGTCGAGGACGGCTCCGGAGCCCAGGTCGGCGCGCTGGTCGATGTGGTACGACTGGTTCAGCCAGTTCCAGCCGTTGACCTGGCCCTTGACCAGGGCCTCACTGAAGTTCCTCGCCTGCGGGTACGCCTCGGTGGCGTTCACGTGCACGGCGAAGTCGGAGTTGTACTCGGCACCGGCCTTGGTGAGCTTGTTCAGGTCGGCGAGCCCGCCGGCCCGGGTGTTGTAGTTGCCGCCGTAGTCCGGGTGGGCCGAGTCATGGCCCTCGCTGCCGTAGCCCTTCTCCAGGACCCACTGGCCGAGGTCGTCCGTGGCCATCGAGACACGCTTGACGTTGTCGAGCGTCTTGAGGAACGGATTCGTCGCCTGGCTGGCGAAGTTGAACGGGATGTGCTGCACGACGCGCTCGGGCACCCGGTCCCCGCCGAGCGGCCGGGGCATGTGGTCGCGGTAGGCGATGGCGCCGTCCTGCCAGTCCACCCGGCCGTCGCCGTTGGCGTCCGCGGCGAGCACGACGGTCGCCTTGGGCAGGGCGTACGTCCTCACCCGCGGGTCGGTGGCGCCCCGGGGCGCGTAGGTGTACGTACCGGCCGACAGCTCAGCGCGCCGGGCGCCGTTGCCGGCGTCCACGATCCGCGACTGAAGGCGGGTGTTCCAGTTGTCGTTGTTGTCCTGCGCGGAGTCGTCGGTGGCGTTGGTGATGACGCCGCCCGCCAGATCGCCGTTGCTCACGAAGCCGTACGGCGTGCCGACGGCGGCCTTGTCGGGGGCCGTGGCGGCGGTGATCGGGACGAACTCGTCGGCCGTGGTGGTCGAGTTCGTCGAGATCTTCGTACGGGCCAGGGTCGTGTGCGGGGAGGAGGAGTCGGCGGAGACGAGTGACTGGTCGGGGATCGACAGCTGGTCGACGGTGGAGGCGGCGGCGCCCTCGATGCTCTTCACCGCGAAGACGACGGTCCCCTCGTCGGTCACCGTGATCGTCGAGGTGATGGTGAGGTCCGGCAGATCGGCGAAGACCGAGGTGTAGACGGCCTGGTTGCCGTGCGCCGTCATGGTCGTGGTGGCGGTGTGCGCCGTGCCGTTGACGATGAAGGTGTCCAGGGCCCGCGCCTGGCCGCCGAGCGTTCTGCCGCCCATCGTGTACGAGATGACCTGCGGGAACTCCTTGGCCACCTGGACCGTCAGGCCGGGACCGGTCAACTCGACCGGTGTCGCGGGGTGGTCCGGGGGAGCCGGCGCCGCCGTCGCGGGCGCGGCGGCCGGGCCGGCATGGGCGGGAAGGGCGCCGGCCGACAGCGTGCCGAGCGCGAGCAGCGCGGCGGTCGCCGCGGCGGCGCCTGTTCTTGATCGGGGCGTGCGTCGAGGGCGTTGCGGGTGGATGGCATCCACGGTGGGGCCTCCTGATGACTCCGGTACGAGAGAGCGAGGAAGACACGGCCCTTGTCGGGGCCGGTGGGTCAGGGGGCCGGCGTCGCGTCGACGCCGACCTCGGCGACGGCGGTCCACGGATTGCCGTTCACCTCGGACAGGGCGACGAGCCTGAGGTAACGCGCCGTCGTGGTCGGCACCGGCACCCACTGGGCCTCGGCGGCGTTGGGGAAGGTGCCCTTGGCGACCGGTTCGCCCCAGGTGCTGCCGTCGGTGCTCAGGTAGATCTCGTAGTCGGCGATCCGGCCGTTCCCGGAGCCGCCCCCGCTGCCCTGCCGGGGCAGGTAGGTGACGGCGCAGACGGACTTCGCCGCGCCCAGGTCGAACCGGATCTCGTGCGGTGGACGCGGCTCGTTCCTCGACCACTCCGTGTGCCAGTACGTCGCCGGGTTCCCGTCGATCGCGTTGACGGCCCGGCCATCCTCCCCGGCGGTCTCCTGGCTGTCCGCGTAGGTGACGGCGGTCGGCCGGGTCGATGTGTCCGCGCAGCTCAGGCGCAGCTGCGCCGAGGTGGCGACCCTGTGGCGGACGCCCTGCACAGTGGAGTCGACCGTGGCCCCGAGGGAGGCCGTCCCGGCCTGCGCCCGCTGCGGCGGCGCGGCGGTGAAGGTGGCAGTCCAGGTCGCCCCGGGCGCTACGGTCGACGCGGTCGCGCCGTCCGGGGTCACCGTCCAGCCGGCCGGGGCGGCCGGCCGGACCTCGACCGAGGAGGCGGGTGCGGCGGTGGTGTTGGCGACGGTGACGGTCAGCGTCGCGGTGCCGCCCGGCACGACGGTCGCCCGGTCGGCTGCCGCGGACACCCTCAGCACCGGCGCCAGGGTGAACACCGTGGCCCGGTGGCCGTCCGGCACCTGCTGCACCAGGCGGCCGTCGTCGTCGAGGACGGCCACCATCCGGGTGATCGCGTTGGTGAGGGTGACACCGCCGTCGGCCGCGGTGGCCTGCCAGCGCTGCAGCCGGTTGCCCGCGGCGCAGGTCTGCGCGGTGATCGGGGTGCCGGGCTCGAGCGGGGTGTTGAGGTAGCGGGTGCCGACCCGGGACTCCGCGCAGCGGCCGGTGGCGGCGTTGCGCAGCGTGTAGTAGCCGTCCGCGGTGGTGCCGAGGTCCCACGCCGACTCCGCTGCACCCATGGTCAGCGGCGCGCCCTCGGCGGCTGTGGCTGCGGACAGGAACGCGTCGCCGCGTGCAAGGGTGTACGTGCCCGGCTGGACCGGCGTCCGGTCCACGTTTTCGAACCCGGGCGCCCGGCCGACCGCGTTCACCCGGGCGGTGAAGGCCGCGTAGTCCGGGTCGGGTTTCGGCCGGCCCCAGGTGACCTGGGCGACCAGGCGCAGCGGCGCGAAGACGTCGGACTCGACCTCGTTCTCGGTGTTGCCGGAGCCGTTGTCCGGCCACATCGTCAGCTTGGCGCCGGTGACGCCGTCGGCCGACGGGACGGTCTCGCCGAGGAAGTTCCGCGGGTCCCAGCCGTCGTCGTACAGCTTCCGGGTGTTGACGCCGTAGCTGCCACGGACGTGGTACAGCGCGTTGCTCGCGTTCATCAGCCGGTGCCCCTGGGCCAGCAGCCGGCTGGGCTTCAGACCGGAGTTGGTCCAATGCTCGACGACGATATCGGGGTTGAGCGGCACCGTCGCGGCGGAGGTGATGCCGTCGTTCCAGATCCGCAGCGTCTTGCCCTTGGCCCTCACATGGGCGTCGACCCGGTTGACGAAGTCCACGAACGCGTCCTGCGGCACGGCGTCCGGGCCGAACTTCTCCTTGGCGTACGCCGCCATCTGCGGGTACCTGGCGTAGTCCGAGCCGAGCATGTACTCGTCCGCGCCCATGTGCCAGTACGGCGTGTCGAACACCGTGAAATACTCGTCGATGATCCGGGTCAGGAAGGTGAACGCCTCGGGCTTGGTGATGTCGAGGCGGCTGACCTGCTTCTGCCCGGCGTTGTCGGTGAGTTGCAGGTCGGGGCGTTGACGGATCCACGGCTCGATGTGGCCCGGCGAGTTCACCTCGGGCACCAGCGTCACGTGGTAGCGGTGCGCGAGCCGCTGGAGGGCGGCGATCTGAGGCTTGGTGTAGTAGCCCCATTCGTTCGCCTCGGGGTGGGTGGTGCTCTTCACCTTCAGCTCGATCCACAGCTGATTGAGCTTCAGGTACGCCGCGTCCTTCACCAGCCGCTCCAGCGACGGGGTGGAGACGTTGATGATGCAGGCGCAGACGCCGACGCCGCGTTCGGCGTACCGCGGCACGTCGACGGCGCTGCCCGCCGGTACAGCCGAGCCGCTGTGGAACATCTGCAGCAGGGTGCGGGTGCCGTAGAACGCGCCGGCGTCCGTCCGGGCGGTGACGGTGGCGGCGGTGCCGACGGTGAGCGTGTAGCCCTCGGCGCCCAGATCGGTGCGGGAGGTGTCCAGCCGCAGCACGATGTCGCCGGCCTTCGCCGCCTCGGTGCTGTGCACCACGGGCGGCCGCTTGCCGGTCTGCACCGCGATGTCGTCAGCGAACGTCGCGGCCTCGTCGTGCGTGGAGGTGGCGCGCGGGTCGACCAGCACGCGGCTTTGGCGGGTGAGGTGGAAAGCCCCCTCGGCGGGCTTCCAGTCGGGCAGTGCCGGGACCGTCACCGGCGCGGTCGTCGCGTCCGGCGCGGCCTCCGCGCGTGCGGGGGCCGTTAGCGCCGGGGCGGGTGTGGTCGTCAGCGTGGCCAGCGCGGTGACCAGGGCGGCCAGCGTGCCGACGCGGCGCCGGGACCTACGGGATCGGGGTCTCACAGGGCCGTTCCTCCTCGGGTCGGGAGGGGCGCAGGGCAGGGGCTTCACCTGGCCGCCTCCTCATGACGCTGATGGGGGCGGGGGAGACAGTAGGCCAATGGCATCGCTAACACCAGATGCCGTTTGCGATTCCCTGTTAG
Source organism: Streptomyces sp. NPDC004721 (assembly GCF_053601495.1). Classification (NCBI taxonomy): domain Bacteria; kingdom Bacillati; phylum Actinomycetota; class Actinomycetes; order Kitasatosporales; family Streptomycetaceae; genus Streptomyces; species Streptomyces sp. NPDC004721. The sequence goes on along the minus strand of NZ_JBSGBZ010000031.1, from coordinate 87,786 downwards.
GGATGGCATCGCTGTGCATCGTCGGAGAGCACCGCCGGCTGTCCGCAGTCGGCCGCAGCCGGGCCGGGCCGGTCGGGCACGGACAGGCCCCGACCGGGCACGGCAGAGCGGCGGCCGGAGCCGCCTCCTTCCGGGGCTGCTCCGGCCGCGAGCGGAGGGCTTTCTACTGGTCGCCCCGCCGCATCGGCGCGGTGCTCGCGCGCACGATCAGGGCCGGCTCGACGGACGCGGGTTCGGGAGCGGCGTCCGGGTTCTCCAGATGGCGCATCAGATGGGAGACGGCGAGAGCTCCCATCTGCGTGAACGGCTGGGCGACGGTGGTCAGCGAGGGCGAGCAGTACTCGGCCAGGGCGATGTCGTCGACGCCGACGACGGAGATGTCGTCGGGCACCCGCCTGCCGAGCTCGTGCAGCGCCCGGATCACTCCGAACGCCATCTCGTCGCTGGCCACGAAGACGGCCGTGACGTCCGGGATCCGGCCCAGGACGAGGCCGTTGCGGTACCCGGACGCGGGTGACCAGTCACCCTCCAGCTCGGGCGGGACGCTCCTGCCCTCCGCCTCGAGCGTGTCGCGCCAGCCCTGGGTGCGGCTGACCGCGTCGAGCCACTCGCGCGGCCCGGCGACGTGCCAGACCGTCTCGTGCCCGAGGTCCAGCAGATGCCGGCTGGCCAGGCGTGCGGCCTGGGTCTGGTCGACGGCCACCACCTCGGTGGCGGAGGTGCGCGACCCGTCGATGGTGACGGTGGGAACCGAGCCCGTGAGCTGCTCGATCCGCCTGCTCACATGGATCAGCGGGACGGCGAGGACGATCCCCTCGACACCCTGCTCCTCAAGGCGCGCCAGCGCTGCCTCGATGGCGGAGGTGTCCAGGGAGGCGGTGGTGGCGGTGGAGACCGAGTAGCCCGCCTCGCGCGCCGCGTTCTCGATGCCGTACAGGACGGCGGTGCGCGAGTAGAAGGTGGTCTGCAGCGTCACCACGCCGATGGTGCGGCTGCGGCCGGACGACAGCATCCGCGCCGCGTTGTTCTTGCGGTACCCGAGCTGGTCGACGGCCGCGAGGACCTTGGCCCGCGTCCTTTCCCGCACGTTGGGGTGGCCGGACAGGGTCCGCGACACGGTCTGGGGGGAGACCCCGGCGAGCCGGGCGACATCGGTCATGCCCGGGGGCCGTGCGGCGCCGTCGTCTTCGCTCCGCTTCTTCATGCGTTCCCTCGTCCGCTCATCCCACCGCGATGATAGCGCCCGCACGGCGGTGTCCGTGCTGCTCGGAGTGCCTTTTGCAGCGGAGGCACCCTCCCATTGGCATCGCTATCATCCTGTGTCATAGTTCCGGCACGTCAGCGTGTCCCGGCCGTGCGGCGGACCGCAGGGGAGCCGGGTTCCGCTCTCCCCACCCCACGTCGAAGGAGAGGCCGTGAGGAAGCCAACCACGCGCAGGGCGGCAGTGGCGAGCGCGGTCCCGCCCGGACCCGTTCCCGCGCGCCGCCCCCGCCGTCGCGGGCCGGCCTCGTGCACCACCGCACCATGAGAGAGGCACGCCACATGCGCCGGTCGACGCCCGCCCTGTCCCACCCCGACGGCGAACTCCTGCGGCACGGCCGCCCGCACCGCGTCCTCGCCGGGTCGCTGCACTACTTCCGGGTCCACCCCGACCAGTGGCCGGACCGACTGGCACGACTCGCCGCCATGGGACTGAACACGGTCGACACCTATGTGCCGTGGAACTTCCACGAGCGGCACCGGGGCCAGGCGCGCTTCGACGGCTGGTGCGACGTGGAACGGTTCCTCCGCCTCGCGCAGGAGGCCGGGCTGGACGCGATGGTGCGACCCGGCCCGTACATCTGCGCCGAATGGGACAACGGCGGGCTGCCCGCCTGGCTGACGGGCACCCCGGGGATGCGGCCGCGGTCCTCGCACGGACCCTTCCTGGACGCGGTGGCGGGCTGGTTCGACCAGTTGATCCCGCGTCTCGCCGCGCTTCAGTCGGCGCGGGGAGGGCCCGTCGTCGCGGTGCAGATCGAGAACGAGTACGGCAGCTACGGCGACGACCACGTGTACCTTCGCTGGGTCCGCGACGCCCTGGTGGAACGCGGCATCACCGAACTGCTCTTCACGGCCGACGGCCCGACCGAGCTGATGCTCGACGGCGGCACGCTGCCCGACGAACTCGCGACAGCGACGTTCGGCTCCCAGGCGGCCGAGGCCGCCGCACTGCTGCGGGCGCGCCGCCGGGGCGAGCCGTTCGTCTGCGCGGAGTTCTGGAACGGCTGGTTCGACCACTGGGGGGAGCGGCACCACGTCCGGTCGCCTCGGAGCGCTGCGGGGACACTGGGCGACATCCTCGACGCCGGTGGCTCGGTGAGCCTCTACATGGCCCACGGCGGCACCAACTTCGGGCTCTGGGCAGGCGCCAACCACGACGGCGAGGCCATCCAGCCGACCGTGACCAGCTATGACTCGGACGCGCCGATCGCCGAACACGGCGGGCTCACCCCGAAGTTCTTCGCCCTGCGCGACCGGCTCGGCGCCGTGACCGGCCTCCCGGAGCAGCCACCGCCCGCCGATCCCGCGCTGCTGGCACCCCGCGTCGTCCCGGTCGTCCGGGGCGCCGAACTGCTGGGCGGGCTGGAAGCCGTCTCCCGGGCGGTGGACTCACCCCACCCGCCGAGCTTCGAGGAACTGGGACAGTCCTCCGGTCTGGTGCTCAACCGTGCGCACCCGAAACTCCCTGAAGGCGCCCTTGAATTGACCGTCAGCGGACTGCACGACCGCGCCCAGGTCTTCGTCGACGGCGCCCCGGCCGGGGTCGTCGACCGGGAGGCCGGCTCGCTCACCCTTCACGGCACGGGGCGGCGGGTACGGCTGGAACTCCTCGTCGAGAACCAGGGGCGGATCAACTACGGCCCGCTCCTCGGCCAGGGCAAGGGCATCCTCGGCCATGTCCGGGTGGGACGCCGGATGGTCAACGGCTGGACGACGCACCCGCTGCCGCTGGACGAGTGGTCGGCGGAGGAGGTCGACCGCGCGGCGTCCGCCACCGACCCGCGGGGCCCCGCCGGATTCGCGACGGCACGGTTCACGGTGGACGAGCGGGCGGACACCTTCCTGGCGTTTCCCGGTTTCGGCAAGGGGTTCGTCTGGATCAACGGCTTCCTGCTCGGCCGGTACTGGGAGATCGGCCCCCAGATGACGCTGTACGTCCCGGCGCCGCTCCTGGTGCAGGGCGAGAACACCGTCACCCTGCTGGAGTTGGAACGCCTCGGGGAGCGGATCGAGTTGCGCGACGCGCCGGAGCTGGGGGAGACCGAGGAGTACGTCGAGACCTTCTCCTCGTAGCGGCGCCGACCCGACGGCCGGGGTCAGCGCCGCAGGGGAGCCGAGCGGATCAGGGTGCCGTGAACAGGTTCGGGAAGCGCGGCGCGAGCCAGGGCCTGCGGCCCCAGGCGATGACGTGCCCCCGGGCCATGGCCCGCCACGGGTTGAGGCGGCCCAGCGCGATGAGGAGGAAGGCGACCGGTTCGATCAGGATCGTGCAGTCGGGCCGGATCGCGGGCCCTGGGGTCACGTGCACGGCGCCGTCGTCGAGAGCGACGCCGAACGCGGCGCCGCCGCGCAGGCGGATGGCGTAACGCGCCGTCATGCCCGCGGTGGACGTCGCGGTGACCCTCGGCATGACCAGGAGCATGAACGGCATGCACAGCCCGACACGGGCACGGTCGACCATGTGCGGGCGGCCCAGCGCCCGGGCCAGGTCGTAGCCGTGGCCCAGCATGTGCGTCAGGAGATAGGACGCGAGCGTGGCGCTGTTCATGCGGCCCAGTGGCGTGACGAGCGCCGGGTCGTCCGCTGCGCCCTCGTCCGCGGGCCGGTCCACGGCGTCCAGGAACGCCTCGGCCTGTTCCACGATCATCGCCGCGAGCGGCTCGGGCCGACGCTCCTCGAACGCGGCGAGGGCCCGTGCGTTGGCCGCGGCCAGGCTCTGCGGTGTGCCGTCCCCGTAGGGGCGTTCCCGGCCGCGCGCGAGGTCGGCCATCAGTTCGTTGGCCAGCGCCAGATGGGCGGCCGCCTCGCCTACTGTCCACTCGGACCGCGGAACGGGAAGCGCCGGGCCTGCCGCGCCCCGCAGCAGCGCGGCGATGTCACCGGAGGTCTCACGTATCGCTTCCGCGAGCCCTTCGGGCATCGGCCGCCCGTTGCCCGGCCGCACTGTGGGATGCACGCCCTTGGACCCCTTCCTGTCTCGTGTACGCGCGGTCGAGTTCCCGCTGTGAACGGGGGCCGAGCGTACCGGGTCGGGCAGCCGGCGGGTCGGTACCGCGACGGCTGCCCCACGATCCCGGCCGAGTCCGCTCCCAGACGCCCGACGGGGGATCAGAAGACGATCCGGGCCCGGCGGGCGGCCACGAGGGCGGCGTCGGATCCGGAGACCAGTTCCAGCGGCACGTCCGGATCGCGTCCGGCCAGGCCGCGCAGATAGGCGACGGCGTCCGCCCGGACGACCGACGAGGGCTCGCCCGAGCCGATCAGCCACGTGCCCCCGGCGGGCCCGGTGAGCTCCAGCACGACGGATGCCCCGGACCAGGTCAGGGCCAGGTCGCGGATCACCTGCTCGACGATGAGCCGGTCGTGCTCCCCCACCACGAGGGGCTGCCCCGTGGCCCGTGCCAGGTCGACGCGGTGCATCCACAGGTCGCGGTTGTAGATGGTGTCGAGCAGATGGCCCACGGACATCCGGGGTGCCTCGGCCACACCGGTGGCGACCCTGGCGCGCCGCATCAGTCCCGGGCGGCGCCGACGGGCCTGTACGGCGCGAGGCCACAGCAGCGCGAACCGCTCGGCCAACTCCGGTCCGGACACGGTGGCGTGGTCGGCGATCTGCGCCGCCATGTGCGCGTCGACCGGGCCCAAGCCCCGGTGGCGCCGCCTGCCCGTGATCTCCCTGCGCACCATGGTGGCCAGGGAGATGTTGTCCTCGCACTGGGCGACGAGGTGGGAGACCAGCGTGCGCACGTCCCACTCCACGCAGTCGGTGGGACGCTGCCAGTCCTCGTCCCCGAGCTTGTCGAGTACGTCCATGGCGGCCCGGCCTTCCGCCTCGGCTACCGCGACCGACTGGTCACGGCCGGTCTGCGGCAGGCGTGCGGCCTCCCCGTAGGTCTGAGTCATCGCACTCGCCCTCCTCGGGGGCGTAGAAGTGGAAGAACATGTCGACCGTCGTCCGGGTGAGCCGGGTGAAGCGGCCCTCCTCGACCCGCGCGGACGGTTCGTTGGCGAGCTGCTGGCTGATCACGCCGGCCATCAGCGCCGTGTAGAGGGCCATCCCGTCCTCCTCGGCGGCGGCGGGCGACAACTGCCCGGCGCGCACCGCGGCCTGGAGGGCGGCCCGCAGGAGTTCCAGTTGCCGCACCGCGGGTTCGAAGGCCCGCGGGGTCGGTTCGAATCCGGGCACGGGCCGCCAGTACAGCAGTTGCGCCAGGACCGGATGGGCCATCGCCCAGGCGACTGTGGCCTGCTGGCCCGCCAGGAGGGCACCGCGCGGATCCCGGGAGAGCATGGCCCGGTACGGCTCCAGGACGTCGACCGTCTCGCGCATCCCCCGCTCGAACAGGGCGTCGTAGACGGCCGTCTTGGACGGGAAGTACTGGTACAGCGAGGGCGGCCGCATGCCCATCCGCCGGGCCACCTCGGCCATGCTCAGCGCGGCCACGCCTTCTTCCGCCATCACCTCGAGCGCGATGTCGAGGATCTCCCGCACGGTGTCGTTGCGCCGGCGCAGTCTCCGGTCCTCCCTCATGTCCTTAGGAAAGCCTCATGGGCGTAGGGGAGTCAATACCCCGTCAGTTCCACGATCGGACACGCTGGGGAAAGGGCGTGCGTCTCGGGCAACTGCCAAGATCGCCCGGAGCGTTGACGTGGGGGCAGCACTCCGCGACCCTCCAGTGACCGTGGCTCGCTCCGGCCGCACCGCGGATCGCGGACGGCTCGCGTCACGGCGGCACTCGCTCACCGACCTTCCGACGACCCAGGACCGCGCATGAGCATGTACCAGTCCCCGCAGCAGCAGCCCTACGGATACTGGCAGCCGACGTACCCCCCGCCCTACGGGCCCGCTCCGGTGGGCCCGCCTCCCGGGGCCCTCGGTAACCAGGGCGCGCGGCTCGCCGCCCGCTTCCTGGACGGGGTGTTCATGCTGCTGGCGCTGCTGCTCGTGGCCGGGCTTGTCGTCCTGATCCAGAACCTGACGGTGGACAACGACAGCATCGGCATGGTGGCCGGGGTGATCGGATACTCGGGGATCGGTGTGGTCCTGCTCTGCTACGAGCCCGTCATGCACTGGAAGTCCGGCGCCACCTACGGCAAGCGGATCTGCGGGTTGCGTGTCGCCCGGCTCGACGACGGGCGGCACCTCTCCTTCGGACGCGCGTGGCTGCGCTGGTTCACCAGCTTCCTGATGGGATTCGTGCCGTTCCTGGGTCTGGTCGACGTGCTGTGGTGCCTGTGGGACAAGCCGTTCCAGCAGTGCCTGCACGACAAGGCGGCCAACAGTGTCGTCCTGACCACCAGACCCTGAGACCTCAGCGTGCGTCGGCGGACAGGACCCGGTGCGCGGCGATCTCGGCCGAGCGGACGGCGGCCTCGCTGTTGGGGCGGAGCATCACCCAGTCCCGGGCGTGGTCGACGCGGCGCGCAGGACGGTCCAGGAACGCCCGCCGCAGCCGCAGCGCGGCCGGCGTCGCCTCCGGCAGCCCCACCGGCCGGCGCACCACGTGCGCCTCGCGGGTCGCCTCGGCCAGGCCCGGCAGGTACCGCTCGGCGCGCCCGGCGACCACGGACACGACCTCGTCGTCGGGCCGCTCCGGCAGGTCCGGGGAGGCGCACGGGGAGGCGCAGAGACTGATCAGACCGCGGCCGGGTGGAACCCGGTCGGGGGCCTTGGCGTGGTCGAGGATCGCGCCGGCGAACACCCGGTCGTCCAGGGCCGGGACCTCCAGCGCGTAGGACGGCTCCCGAGTGGGGCTCAGGTCCACCGTCCGGTGCCGTAGGGCGGCGCCCCGTCGAGCAGTCGGTCGCGCAGTTCCTGCCGACGGACCTTGCCCGTCGCGGTGAGCGGGAGCTGGTCCAGGGGCAGCACCGCAGGCTCGCCGAGCGGCGGGAGGTCGGTCACGGCCTGCTTCCACGCGTCGAGGTCCAGCGTGCCGTCCTGGGTCACCAGGACCGGCTGCGGCAGTCCGCTCGCACGACCGAGCACCACCGCCTCGACGACCTCCGGCAGCCGGTCGTGGATCACGTCCTCGATCTCGACGCAGCTGCCGTCGGGGATCGTGTCCACCTCGCGGTCGAGCAGCAGCAGCCGGCCGGAGCGGGTGATGAGGCCGAGGTCCCCGGTGGTGAACCAGGGACCGGACAACTTGGCGCGCATTCGCTCCGGTTCGCTGACGTATCCGGCGCACAGCGTTCTGGTGCGGGCCTGCACCAGGCCGGGCCTGCCGCGCCCCGCCGGCTGGAGGGTCGCCGGGTCCACCACGCGCAGTCCGGCCTTGCCGGGCACGGTCCGCCCCAGGTCCCGGGTGGTGGGGTGGCGCTCCCCGCCCGCTCGTACCGATCTGCGCGTCAGGCAGCGGAAGGTGAGCGGCCCGGTCTCGGACTGCCCCCAGACCTGCACCCACAGCGGCAGCCGGCGCCGGGTCGCGGTCAGGAACGTCCGTACCGTGGGCGGGTGCACGGCGTCGAAGGCGTTGATGTAGAGCCGGACGTCGTGGAAGGGGTTGTCCGGCGACGCCGCCAGCGGCTGCCAGCGCACGAAGGCCGAGGGCGCGGCCTCCAGCATGGTCGGCGGATGGGCGCGCAGGACGGGTTCGGCGAGCCGGGGGTCGTAGCCGTCCAGGATCACCGCCGCGCGCGGGGCGAGCCAGAACACGCTGATCGTCCAGGCGAGGCCCCGCCCGTGCGCGTACGACGCCGCCTGGGCGACGGTGTCGTCACGCCGGGCGGACACCAGGGGCAGGCGCCGGGCCTCGGCCGCGGCGATCCGGTGGATCAGCGTTCTGGCGGAGTGCCGGACCAGCTTGGGGATCCCGGTGGTTCCCGAGGTGTGCATGATGGCCAGGGTCAGGTCGTCCGGGCGGGGGCGGGGCGGCGGCGTCCGGTGGCCGCGCACGTCCGCGAGCGTGATCGCGCCGGGTGCGGGGGCGTCGAGGGTGAGGGTGCGGCGGGTGAAGGCGGTGAGGTCGGTCTCCGCGCCGCGCGTGGCCGCCAGCGTGGCCGAGGTGGTGACCAGGGCCTTGGCGTCGAGGCGTTTGAGCAGCACCTGGAGCGTCTCCACCGGGAGGCGGTCGGAGATCAGCGCGGGCACCGCGCCGATGCGGGCGGCGGCACAGGCGAGCAGGACGTAGTCCCAGTGGTTGGGTTTGATCACGGCGACCCGGTCGCCCGGCGTCACGCCCAGCCCCTCGAGCCAGCCCGCGGCCTGGCTCACCAGATGGGCCAGGTCCGGGATGTCGTACGTCGTCCTGCCGTCGGCCGCGATATCCAGCGGCCGGCTCAGATGGATCGTCGTCCCGGTGCCGCGGTCGGCCAGGACGTCGAAGAACGGTCCGGGGGCGAGGAGTTTCATCGGATGACCTCCGAGGAATCCCGTTACGCGCACGGGAGCTGATGGAAGATGGGGCTCGGCGGGTCGGGCGGGCCTCCGCACGGAGCGCGGGGACGTCGGCCCGGGTCCTCGCCCCGCCCTTCCGGCTCAGGCGAGGCCGGCGATCGTGAGATTGACCGCCACGAGTGTGACGACCAGGATCCGGTGGGCCCGGATGCCGATCAGCCGGCCGCGCAGGACGTCACCGCGCACCATGCCGACCGTGAACTGCCGGACGCGGGTCGCCTTCAGCGGGACGAAGGCGAGCGGGAACCACCACGGGGCGAACCCCAGCGGCGGCGCGGTGACGATCGCCGCGGTCTCGAGTACCGACAGCGCGCCGATGAACAGGCGGTTGCCGCGGAGGGACAGCAGACACGCGGCGGTCGGCCGGCCCACCGCGCGGTCACCTGCGACGTCGTGGGTGTTGGAGTACACGCCGAACAGGACCGGACCCAGCCCGAACAGGAACGCCTCCACGGCCGCGAGCCCGGTCGCCTCCCCGGTGAGCAGGCCGAACGGCGGCAGCACGAAGGCCCAGCCGACCACGGCGAGGAACACTTCCTGGAATCCCCGGTAGCTGAGCCGCAGGCCCCACGAGTACTGCGGGACGACGACGGCGGCGGCCACCAGGGCGAGCACCGCCCACAACGGGCGGTGCGGCGCCCAGGCCAGCGCCGCCGTCCAGCACAGACACCCGGCGACGAGCGCGCACCAGGCGAAACGGATCGCGGCCGCCTCGCTGAGCGTCCCGGCCGGCAGCGGCTTGCGGGCCGGTGCCCGTGCCGGCGCGTCGGGGCCGTAGTTCGCGGCGCCGGTTCCGTCCCGGTAGCCGGTGACGTCGCCGAACGCGACGGCCGCCGCCACCAGGCACACCTCGCCCAGCAGGAACGCGAGCAGTGTCGGCAGCGACGCGCCGTCGAGCCGCTGGGACGCGGGGAGCAGCGACCAGACGACGGCCAGGCTGAGGTAGCAGTCGACCATGCCGAGCTTGGCCGGCCGGAGGTAGGCGGGCAGCCGTGCCCCCGGGTCCCGGCCGGTGCGGACGCCGGCCTCCTGGGGCGGCGGTTCCGTGGCGGTTCCGGTACTGAGCTCACTGGTCATGGACGCTCCCTGTGGTCGTGGCGTCGGGCGTCCGCGGGGCGCGGAGCAGCGGTGTCGCCGTGGTCCAGGTCTCCGTCATGCGGTGAACTCCCAGGGCGTGCCGGGCAGGACACAGCCGGCCCGGGTCAGTGCGGCGTCGAACCGCGGGTCCGTGGCGAGTTCGGTGAGGTCGGACGTCAGCGGCACCGACGGCCCGGGACGGCGGGAGGCGGCGGCGCCGGATCCGTGCCGGGTCAGTAGGGTCGCGGCGGAGAGCAGAGAGGTGTCCACACGCAGGAGTGGAGCGCTGCCGTGTCTGTCGCGGCCGCTGGTGGAGCGCGCCGCCAGCGCGGCCAGCACCCCCTCGGCGCAGACCAGACCGCCGAGCACGTCGAGCAGCGTCATCAGCGAGGGCGTCGGTGGCTCGCCGTGCCGCGCGGTCAGCCCGGCCAGGCCGCTGCCCGCCTGCACCAGGTAGTCGGTGCCGAGCGGCGGGGTGGGCCCGAGGGCCTCGCCCCAGCCGGACGCCCGGGCATGGACGAGACCGGGCCGGACACCGGCCAGATCGGTCGCGTCGAGGTGCCACGCGGCCGCCTTGCCAGGGGCCCAGTCGTGCAGGAACACATCGGCGTCGCGGACGAGTTCGCGGAGCGTGCCGCGGCCGCCCGGGGTCCGCAGGTTCGCCTCCACCGCGTCCTTGCCCTGGTTGAGCGCCAGGAAGCGGGCCGAGCAGCCACCGACCAGCGGCTCGGTGCCGCGCAGGGGGTCCCCGCCCGGCGGTTCGACCTTGATCACCCGGGCTCCGAGCCGGGCGAGTACGTGCCCGGCGAGCGGCCCCTGCACTCGTCCGGTGGACTCGACGACGACCAGCCCGGCGAGTGGCCCGGACACCGTGGGGGAGGCCGTGGCGGGTGAGGGCACGGCGGGCCCCGCCGCGGTCCGCCGGTCCGCGGGCAGTGCGCTGACGGTCCACGGGGTCTCGGGCAGGGCGCCCGGCTCCGGTGCGTCGGGGCCGCGGACGGGCAGCACGCTGACGTCGGTCCGGGCGCCCACGGAGCGGATCACCTGGTAGGAACGCCGCGCGGCGACGCGGTGCAGTGCGGCGGGCAGCGGGCAGACAGCGGTGGCGAACCGGTTCTGGAACGGGGACCAGCCCCGGCGGATCGCGGTCCGCTCGGCGTCGAGGAGGGTCCAGAAGCTCTGCCAGGCCTCGGCGTCGAGTGTCTCGATCTCGAACCTGACCCCGTCGGCGCTGGTGAACGGCGGTGCCGCGGCGTCCGGAGCGGGGGACGTCATCGGCACCGGCACGTCCGAAGGGTGCGTACGGGCGGCGCTCGCCATGGCCAGGTACTGGCCGGTGGCGAGGAGCGCGCCCTGCGCCACCGAGGTGCGCACCCGGCCGATCCGGGTGCCGCGCGCGGCGGCGTGGAACGCGGCGAGCATGCCGGTCACGGCGAGTACCCCGGCCACCGTTCCGGCGTAGTCGAGGCCGAGCGGCGTGGGCGTCCCGTACCGGCGCCCGTGGATATGGGCGATGCCGCAGGCGGACTGCACATCGGCCTCGCTCGCCAGGGGCAGCGCCACCGGGCCCGCCCAGTCGATGGCGCAGGTGAGGCCGCCGGCACCCGTAGCGGCGACGAGGGTGCCCGCGTCACCGGTGCCGTGCCCCGGACGAGTGTCACCGGTGCCGTGCCCCGGGCCGGCGGTGGCCGGTTCGCAGCCGAGGAGCGCCAGGTGATCGGCGGCGACCGCGAGCGCCGTCGAGCCGCCCGCGGCGCTCACCTGGATCCCGGCCAGCGGCCGGTGCGGTTCGGGCGCCCGACGCGCCTCGGTCCGTACGCACGCGTCGACGCTCACCGGCCTCGCCGCCCCTGCACGGAGTGGATCACGCACGAGCCGGCCCGGAACCGCGGATGCCGCATCGCCTCGCGCACCTCGGCGAGTTCGGCGTCGGTCATGCCGGCGGCGACGAGGCGGTCACGCAGGTGTAGCACCAGACGGGAGTGGCGCGCGGGCAGCCGATGGCAGCCGTGCGGGTCCGGGTATGCCTCCAGCGGGAGCAACTCGTCGCTGAACACGACGACCTGGTTGGTGTCCGGGACGTCACGGGCGTTGCCGGGGGCGTTCTGCGCGACGGCCGGGCCGACGCCGGCGAAGACGACTCCGGCGGCCGGCGCGGCGGTGAGCGCGGTACGACGCATGGGATTCACCTCTCGGGACTGGGGGAGCCGCCGACCGTTGCGGCGGCTCCCCGCGGTCGGCTCAGAACGGCTCGGGCGCGGTCGTCGCGCTCGTCGTCTGGGCCGACCCGAGCCGGCCAGACCGAGGACGCCCGCGAGGGACGCGGCGGCCAAGGCGATGGCGAAGCGCTTGCCGACAGCGGTGCATGAAATCTCCTTGGACATCGCGGGCCCGTTGCCCGACGACACACACAGAAGATCACATTGAGCGACAGTCAGCTTGCTCTCCGTGTCGACTCCGTTCGTGGCCGCGCTGCGGCATCCCCGCCGTGCGGCCCGGGTTCGCCGCCGGGACGGCCGGTTCCGGGGGCACGTGGGTTTCACTGCGCTGAGTGAGCACGATCGCCCGGTCGGAGGCGCGCGGCCTGTCGGCCTCCGGGGCCTGCGGCGGCCCGGTGCACGATGCACAGCGGTGGCGGTCACCGGCGAGCCGTCGGGCCCGCCCGGTCACTGGGGGCCCGGCGGAGAGGCGCGGATGGTGTGCGATCCGGCCGTCGTGGGTCTCGGGTACGTCGGGCTGCCGCTCGCCAGGACCGCCGGCGCCGCCGGGCTCACCGTCACCGGATGCGATGTGTCGCGGCAGGTCGTCGCCGGGATGAACGCCCGGCGCTCGCACGTGCGGGACATGACCGATCACGAGGTGCGGGGGATTCTCGCCGCCGGTTGTCTGCCACGCCCGGCCCCCGCCCCGGCCGCGGCGTGCCGACCGGTACGGCGGCGGTCCGCCCGACGCAGTCAGCGGCTTCGCGGGGTCACCAGGCCCGACTCGTAGGCCAGGACCACGAGTTGGGCGCGGTCACGGACCCGGAGTTTGACCATGGCCCGGTTGACGTGGGTCTTCGCGGTCATCGGGCTGATCACCATGCGGTCGGCGATCTGGTCGTTGGACAGCCCCTGCGCGACCAGGGCGACCGCCTCGCGTTCGCGGTTGGTCAGTTCCTTCAGGCCCGGGCCGACTCCCGTGTCGAGCGGCTGGGTGACGTACCGGCTGATCAGCTTGCGGGTGATCGACGGCGCGAGCAGGGCGTCGCCCCGCGCGGCGACACGCACGGCGTGCAGGAAGTCCTCCGGCACGATGTCCTTGACGAGGAATCCGGCCGCCCCGGCCCGCAGCGCGTCGAAGACGTACTCGTCCAGGCCGTAGTTGGTCAGGATGACGACGTGCACCCCGGACAGCGCCTGGTCCGCGGCGATGCGCCGCGTCACCTCGATGCCGTCGAGGACCGGCATCCGGATGTCGACGAGCGCGATGTCGGGCAGGTGCTCCCGGACCAGGGCCAGGCCGGCCATGCCGTCGCCGGCCTCGGCCACCACCTCGATGTCGTCCTCCATGTCGAGCAGCGCGCGGAATCCGCTGCGCAGGAGCGGCTGGTCGTCGACCAGCAGGACACGGATCACGACGTCTGCTCCACGGGTAGTTCGGCCTGGACGGTGAAGCCTCCCTCGGTACGCGGCTCGGCCCGCAGCCGGCCCCCGAGGGCGGTGACGCGCTCACGCATCCCCAGCAGTCCCACGCCGGGCACCGGGGCGGTGCCCGGCGTGGCCCTGCCGTCGTCGTCGACGCGTATCGTGAGCGCGTCCGGTCGGCAGTCGATCCGGACCGACGCCGAGTCCGCGGCGGCATGCCGGGCGATGTTGGTCAGCGACTCCTGAACGATCCGGTAGACCGTCCGGTCCACCGCGGCGGGCACGTCGTGCCGTTGCCCCTTGATCGTCAGCGTCGCGTCCAGGCCGATGGCACGGGCCCGTTCCACGAGCTCCGGGACGTGGTCGAGACCGCGCGGCGGGGCCGTGTCGTCGTCGCGCAGCGCCTCCAGGGTCGCGCGCAGCTCCCGGCTCGCCTCACGTCCCGCCTCCTGGATCGCCAGCAGCGCCGCCGGCACCTGTTCGCCGCGCCTGCGGGCCACATGGACGGCGACCTCGGCCTGCACCTTGATGATGGAGATCTGGTGGGTGAGGGAATCGTGCAACTCCCGTGCGATGTGCAGCCGTTCCTCGTCGGCGCGGCGCCGCGCGGTCTCCTCCCGGGTGCGTTCGGCCTCGTCCGCCCGCCGCTCGGCCTGCCGTAGCGCCTCGCCCGCCGCGCCGGCCGCGATCAGCCAGGCCACTTCGAGGGCGCCGCGGGCCTGCGCGAACGCCTGGCCCGTGTCGTGCAGGGAGGCGAGGGCCGCGAGGGGGAGGGCGGCCAGCATGGCCACGCTCGCCGCGACGGTGACGGTGCGGTGCCCCGCTCGCATGGCGGCGTACACCGCGAACAGGTAGGCGACGGCGGGCACATCGAAGCCGACCGCCTGGTAGCCCACCGCGCACAGTCCGGTGACGGCCAGCACGGGCAGCGGGGCCCGGCGGCGCGCGGCCAGCGCCAGACCGCCGGCCACCAGCAGCGCGTAGCCGAGCAGGCCGAGGTCGTCGGCGGAGTGCCCCCCGGACAGCCCGGTGGCCAGCAGCGCCCCCGCCACGCCGACGGCGATCGCCCAGTCCCCGACACCGGCCGGGACACCGAACCGTCCTTTGTCCATGGGCGCACCCTAACGGGACGCCGCCGCGGGCGGATCACGCTCGCGGACGAGCGCTCCTGTACCGCGCCCGCGGTACAGGAGCGCCGCCCGCGGTATCCGCCGCGGCCGCGTGCGCCGCCGGTAGCAGCCCAAAGTGTCCGCGCCTGAGGGACGTTCGGCGGCGGGTCCGGCGGACATGATCGGGCGACGTCCAGTCGCAGGAGGAGAAGATGACGGCAACCGACACCCCCCGTACGGAAGGAGCCCTGGCGGGACTGGCCCGGTTCTGCTACCGGCGGCGCCGCCTGGTGCTCCTGGCCTGGATCGTCGGCGTGATCGCCGTGGCGTTCGCCGGCTTCGGCTTCGGCGCCGCCCCCGACAACGACTTCTCCGGCGGAAACTCCGACTCCGCCAAGGCGCAGGCGCTGATCGAGAAGCACTTCCCCGAGCGGCAGGGGGACACGCTGACTCTCGCGATCAAGGCGGAGAAGGGGATCGACGACCCCGCCGCCCGGCAGAAGATCGAGAAGGTCGTCGCCGATCTGGACGCCTCCCCCCTTACGGGACCGGTGACCTCGCCGTATCAGGACGAGGATCTGGTGACGAAGGATCGTCGCATCGCCCGTACGACCATCCCGCTGACCGCCAAGGATGTGAAGAAGACCGAGGTCAAGCCCTTGGTGACCATGGTCAAGGAGGCCTCCGGCGACGGCGTGACGCTGGGGCTGGGCGGGGAGAAGGCGGAGAAGGCCGAGACACCCGCGCAGGGTTCGTCCGAGAGCGTGGGCATCGTGGCGGCAGCCGTGATCCTGTTCATCGCCTTCGGGTCGCTGGTGGCGATGGGACTGCCGATCGTGACCGCCCTTCTGGCGATCGTCGCCGGCCTCGCCCTGATGAAGCTGGTGGGGTATCTGGTCCCCTCACCCGATTTCACCGCGATCCTCGCCGCGATGATCGGGCTCGGCGTCGGCATCGACTACGCGCTGTTCATCGTGACCCGCTACAAGGACGGCCTGCAGGCCGGCGACGAGCCGGAGACCGCCACGGTCAAGGCCATCACCACGGCCGGTCACGCGGTCCTGTTCGCCGGCACGACCGTCGTGATCGCGCTGATGGGCCTGATCGTCATGGGACAGCGGCTGATGACCGGGGTGGCCGTCGCCACGTCGGTGATCGTGCTGGTGACGATGATCGCCGCGGTGACCCTGCTGCCGGCGTTCCTGGGCTTCACCGGCCACCGGATCAACTCGCTGCGCCTGCCCCGTCGTACGTCGCGCCGGAGCGGGGCCGACGGTGTCCCGGCCCGGGAGCGCCGTACCCTCGCCGAGCGCTGGGCCGGCGTGGTGCAGCGCAGGCCGCTGGTCGCCGCGGTACTGGCCGGCGCGGTCCTGCTGGTGCTGGCCGCCCCCACGCTGTCGATGCGGCTGAGCAACCCCGACGCCAGTGTCCAGCCCCACGACAGGAGCAGCTACACCTCGTACAAGATCCTCTCCGAGGGCTTCGGTCCCGGCTACGGCGCACCCCTGATCTTCGCCACCGAGGTCGGCTCCGGACACACCGGTCTGGGTCCCGTCGTCGAAGCGGTCGGCAAGACCGAGGGCATCGCCCACACCACACCGCCCCAGGTCAGCAAGGACGGGCAGGCCGCGATCTTCATGGCCTTCCCCCGGACCGGATACCAGGACGAGGCGACCGCGGACGTGGTGCACCGGCTCCGCGACGACGTGCTGCCCAAGGCACCCGGCGGCGACGGGGTCTACGTCGGTGGCCCGAACGCCGGCACGATCGACATGGCCGACGACATCGGCTCGCGCCTGCCCCTGATGATCGCGGTCGTCATCGCGCTGTCCCTGGTGCTGCTGATCGCGCTGGTCCGGTCGGTCACGATCGCGCTGCAGGCCGCCGTGATGAACCTGCTGGCGATCGGTGCCGCCTACGGCGTGCTCGTCGCGGTCGTCCAGTGGGGATGGCTGGGCTCGGCCCTCGGTTTCCCCACCGAGATGCCGATCACGACCTGGGTGCCGATGATGATCTTCCCGGTTCTGTTCGGCCTGTCCATGGACTACGAGGTCTTCCTGATCTCGCGGGTCCGTGAGGAGTACGAGCGCACCGGCGACACCCGGATGGCCGTCGCTCGCGGGATGGCGCGGACCGCCAAGGTCATCACGGCGGCGGCCGCCATCATGGTCGCCGTCTTCACGACCTCCCTGCTCGGCCCCGACGTCGCGGTCAAGCAGGGAGGGCTGGGCATGGCCGTCGCCGTGCTCATCGACGCCACCATCATCCGGATGATCCTCGTCCCCGCGGTGATGGAACTGTGCGGCAACGCCAACTGGTGGATGCCCGGACGCCGTTCGCCGAGGACGACCGCGGCTCGAGGCGCCGAGGTCGCGGAGGAGGCCAGGGTCTGACCTTTGCTCCAGCCGGTGTGCGGGGGACCCTTGGGCGGGGTTCCCCGCACGACCGGGAGACAGGCTCGGCATGATGGCCGGATGATTACCGCGCGCGCCCTCAACCGCTCAACCCTCGCCCGGCAGTTGTTGCTCGACCGGGAGCCGCTCACCGCCGCCGACGCGGTGCGGCGCGTGGTCGCTCTTCAGGCACAGCACCCCGCCTCGCCGTACCTGGCGCTGTGGAACCGGCTCAGCGGCTTCGACCCGGCGGGCCTCGACGCCGCCGTGGCCGGCCACCGGGCGGTCAGGTCGACGCTGATGCGGATCACGCTGCACATGGTCCACGCGGAGGACTACCGGGTGTTCCGCGAGGCCATGGAACCGACACTGCGCGCCTCCCGGCTCGGCGACTCCCGCTTCACGGCGTCCGGGCTCACCACCGCCGACGCCCACGCGCTGATCCCGGGACTGCTGGAGTACACCGGCCGGCCGCGGTCCGCCGCCGAGGCGCGGGGCCGCATCGAGGAGTTGCTGGGCGCGCCGGTGGAACCGGCGGCCTGGCGGATGCTGCGCCAGTACGCGCCGCTGTGGCACGCGCCCACGGGAGGTCCCTGGTCGTTCGGCACGCAGCAGTCGTACGTCGCCGCCGGCACGCCGCCGGAGCTGGCCGACCCGGACGCCGCCGTCGAGGGTCTGCGCACTCTGATACGCCGCTACCTGGAGGGCTTCGGCCCGGCGTCGGTGGCGGACATGGCGCAGTTCGCGCTGGTCCAGCGGGCCAGAGTGAGGATGGCGGTGCAGTCACTCGCCGCCGAACTGGAGCAGTTGGAAGGCCCCGACGGCACGGTGCTGTACGACATCCCCGGCGCGCCGCGGCCGGCCGAGGACACCCCGGCCCCGCCCCGGCTGATGGCGATGTGGGACAGCATCCTGCTGGTCTACGCCGACCGCGCCCGCGTCATCCCGCCCGCGTACCGCAAGCTGGTGACGCGCGTGAACGGCGACGTACTGCCCACCCTGCTGGTCGACGGCTACGTCGCCGGCGTCTGGCGTCCCGTCGACGGAGGAATCGAGGCCACCGCCTTCCACCCGCTTCCGAAGCACGTCTGGCGGGGACTGGCCAGGGAGGCCGGCTCGCTCACGCGGTTCCTCGCCGACCGCGAGGACACGGTATACCGGCGCTACGGCCACTGGTGGGCCAAGGGGCTGCCGGCCGCCGAGACACGCCTGCTGCGTGGCGACTGAGCCGTACCCCATGCCGGTGCAGGCCGACCTGTCCGACCCGGCTGCCCGAACGAGCGGTGCGGCGCGTAGCGTCCGGTCGTATGGAACCCATGGCGCACGCCCAGTCGGCACAGGGCACCCGGCCTCGGGCCCGTGACCTCGGCATCGTCGTCGGGCAGGGTGGTACCGGGCCCCTCAACGCGATCACCGATGTGCCGGGCGTCCGGGTCGGGCACACCACCGTCCGGCGTCCTCCCGACGTGCACAGCGGAGTGACCGCGGTCGTGTCCGGGACCGTCGGCCCCCACTCGCCGCTGCCCGCCGGGCTGTTCACCGGCAACGGCTACGGCAAGCTCATCGGCACCACCCAGCTCACCGAACTCGGCACGCTGGAGACCCCGGTGCTGCTCACCTCCACCCTGTCGGCGTTCCGGGTCGCCGACGCCCTCGTCGGGTGGATGCTCGAACAGCCCGGATGCGGCGAGGTGCAGAGCCTCAACCCGGTTGTGGGCGAATGCAACGACGGCTTCCTGTCCGACATCCGCGCGCGGCCGGTGCACGAGGAACACGTCCGGGCCGCGCTCGACGGAGCGTCGGGCGGCGCGGTGGCCGAGGGCTGCGTCGGCGCGGGAACCGGAACGGGCGCCCTGGGGTTCAAGGCGGGCATCGGAACCGCCTCGCGCACCCCCGAACTGGCGGGCCGGCGGTGCACCGCCGGGGTCCTGGTGCAGGCGAACTTCGGCGGCACGCTGCGGGTGCTCGGCCGCTGCGTCACACCTCGGTCCCTGGGCATGACCGGAGACCCGGCGCCGGTCGCGGAGACCGGCTCCTGCATGATCGTGGTGGCCACGGACGCCCCCGTCGACGCGCGGCAGCTCACCCGCGTCGCGCGGCGGGCCGTGTTCGCCCTGGCCCGCACCGGCGCGGCCTACAGCCACGGCAGCGGCGACTACGCCATCGCCTTCGGTACGCGACCCGAGGCGGGCGCCCCGGTGGCGGACGCCGAACTGGGGCCCCTGTTCGAAGCCGTCCTCGACGCCGTCGAGGAGGCGGTGCTCAACTCCCTGCTCGCCGCGACCACGACCACGGGCTTCGGCGGCCGCACCCTGCCGGCCCTGCCCGCGGACCGGCTGCTCGACGCCCTCAGAACTCCCGCGCTCTGATCGGTCCCGTACGAGACGGCGCGGCCGGCCGGCTGGCACCGGACCAGCGGCGGCACGCGATAGGCCGCGGCTATCGGCCGCATTCGGCAATCGCGCATTGTGACGGCCCGGCCCTTCGGAGAGCCTGACCACGTCCGGCAGCACGGCCGGCGTTGGTCCAGCGAAGGGGAGGGCATGGCACAGTCACAGCACCTTCGGCGCAACTTCATCGACGGACAATGGGACCCGGCCGAGTCGGGACTGACCAGGGAGAACACCAACCCGGCCGACGTCAGCGACCGGATCGGGGAGTTCGCCGAGTCGGGCGGCGTCGACGTGGACCGGGCGGTCGACGCCGCCACGGCCGCGCTGCCCGGCTGGCGTGGACTCGGGCCGGTCCGGCGAGCCGAGTTTCTCGCACGGGCCGGAACCCTGCTCACCGAACGGGCCGAGGAGTTCGCCGCCGTCATCACCCGCGAGCAGGGCAAGCTGCTCGCCGAGGCACGCGGTGAAGTGGCCCGGGCACGCGCCGTACTCGACTTCACGGCCGGGCAGGCGCGGCTGCTCGGCGGCGTGACGGCGCCCGCGGAGGACGAGCGCACGTTCGCCTACACCTTCCGCCGCCCGATCGGCGTGGTGGGTCTGGTCTCGCCGTGGAACTTCCCTCTGGCGATCCCGATGTGGAAAGTGGCACCGGCGCTGCTGTCGGGGTGCACGGCGGTGCTGAAACCCTCGCCGCTGACCCCGCTCACCGCAGCCCTGCTGGTGGAGGTGTTCCAGCAGGCCGGAGTCCCGGACGGGGTACTCAACCTGGTGCAGGGCGACGTCGCGGCCGGCGAGGCGCTCGTCGCCAACCCGGCTGTGGCGGGCATCAGTTTCACCGGCTCGCTCGCCGTGGGCACCGCCATCCAGACCGCCGGCGCGGACCGCCTGCTGCGCACCCAGCTGGAGCTCGGCGGCAAGAACGCGGTCGTGGTCTGTGACGACGCCGACCTGGACCGGGCCGTGGACGCCGTCGTGCACGGCGCGTTCGGGCAGGCCGGACAGCGGTGCAGCGCGACGAGCCGCGCGGTGGTGGACGTACGGGTGCGGGAGGAGTTCCTCGAGCGGCTGGTGCCACGGGTCGCCGGGCTGCGCGTCGGCCCGGGTGACGACCCGGCCTCCCAGGTGTGCCCAGTGGTCAACACGGTACGCAGGGACGCGGCCCTGTCGGCGATCGCCGGGGCTCAGCGCGACGGCGGCAAGGTGCTCTGCGGCGGCGGCCCGGAGGAACGGGCGGACCTGCCACAGGGGTGCTACGTGCAGCCGACGGTGATCCGGGACGTCCCGTGGAACAGCGAGCTCGCCCAGGAGGAGGTCTTCGGCCCGGTGCTGGCCGTGGTCGACGCGGACGGGTTCGACGACGCGATACGGATCGCGAACTCGGTGAAGTACGGAATGAGTGCGACGGTGTTCACGGCCTCCCAGTCACGGGCGTTCGAGGCGGTGGAGCGCTTCGAGGCGGGGATGCTGCACGTGAACCGGCCGGGGGTCGGCGCGTACGCGCATCTGCCACACACGGGCGCGAAGGCGTCCCAGTACGGGCCCCCGGAGTGTTCGCCCCAGGTGTGGGACTTCTACACCGCATGGCATTCGGCCTGCATCGCCTACTGACCCGGGAGACCGGTCCGGAAACGGTGAGGAGCCCGGCGGGAACGTTCCGCCGGGCTCCTCACCGTCCTGCGCTCAGTCGCCGATGTTCTCCTCCGCGAGTCCGAAGGACAGGGTCATGCCGGCGCCGCCGACACCGTTGACGACGGTGACGGCTGGCTCCGGGGAGACGACGAGTTCGGTGCGCCCGTCCCGCAGCGAGGGGTAGTAGCCCGCCCAGCGTTCGGTGATGCGGGCGTCGGGGAGGGCGGCGAAGGTGTCCAGGTAGGAGAGGACGGCCTCGTTGATCTCCTCGTTCTCGAACGGATCGTGCGTCATGCCGTAGGCGTGGCTGTCGCCGATCGTCAGCCGTCCGTCCGCCGTCTGGGACAGCAGGACGTGGATGCCGTGCTCGCGGTGGAACGGCAGCTCGACGGCCATCCGGTCGGCGAGCGCGGCACGAGCGGTCAGGCCGTTGAAGGCCGCGTAGTGCAGCAGGGTGAGACCGCCGCAGAGCATCGGCCCGAGCTGCCGGCCGCCCGGCTGCACGCCGGTCCGCATCATCTGGAGCTTGCAGCGGACCAGGCCGCTCTCGGCGAAGACGTCCGGATAAAGCGTCGCGAAGTCGTTCCCGGTGCACACGAAGACCCGCTCGGCGTGCCACTCGCCCGCGGTCGTGGCGACAGCCGGCATGTCGATCGAGCGCACGGTGGTGCCGAACCGGATGTCCACCCCGTACTCGGCGACGAGGTGTTCGGCGACGGCGGGGATCGCCCGCCGGGGGTCGATGTTGACCTCGGTGGGGCTCCACAGGGCGGCCAGCAGACCGTCCGGCCGGGCGGTAGCGCTGCGCCCGGTCGCCTCCCGGGCGGTGATCATGGTGGTGCCGCGTTCCCGCGCGGCGGGCGCGGCGGCGAGGAACTCCTCGAGGACCGCCACCTCGTCGGGGTGGTGGGCGAGGTGCAGCGAGCCGGTCTGCTCGGCCCACAGCCCGGTCTTGGCGGCGATCTCCAGCCAGATCTCCCGGCTGCGCAGCGCACGTTCGTAGACGACGCCGCGTTCCTGGCCGATGGCCCAGATCATGCCGAAGTTGCGGATGGAGGCGCCGACGGCGAAGTCGTCGCGTTCGAAGACGACGACGCGTTCGCCGCGGCGGGCGGCGGCCAGGGCGTGCGCGAGTCCGACGATGCCTGCGCCGACGACGACGGTGTCGGCCCGGTTGACGGTCATGGGGTGTTCCTCTCTGGGTACGGCGGAAGGTACGGCGAGGGGTCACGCAGGAGTCCTGAAGGAACGGAGCTCACACACCGGCCGCGCGCGGCGTCCGGTTCCAGTGCGGCAGCATCAGCAGCCCGGCGAGCAGCGCGGCGACGGCGAACCCGGTGAACAGCACGCCCCCGGAGAGGAACCCGGGCAGCAGGCCACCGAGGATCGCACCGACGGAGCCGCAGCCGTTGACCAGCCCGGCCGCCGTGCCCGCACCCTTGTCGGTGCCGAAGTCCACTGCGGCGACGCAGGAGATCATCGAGTCGGCGGCGTACACGCTCAGTCCGATCACGGCGAGGACGCCGATCATGACCGCGACGCTGCCGGTCGCGGTGAGCGGCATGAACAGCGCCAGGGCGGCCGTCAGCAGGGCCAGCGCGAGCACGCACGGCGGTACGCGGCGCGAGGCGAACAGCCGGTCGGAGAGCCAGCCGACGCCGATGGGAGCGAGAACTCCCGCCGCGCCGAACGCGATCGGGACGAGGACGGCACCGACCTTGTCGAGGTCGGGAAGCCGCCGGCTGACGAGTACGGGACCCCACAGCAGGATCGCGTAGCGGGCGGGTTTGAGGAGGAAGTAGGTGGCGCCGAGGGTCAGCACCATGCGGTCGCGCAGCGTCTCACGGTAGAGGGCGATCCCGCGGCGCCGTTCACCGGTATCCATGGCTGGTGCGGGCCGCCCGCCCGGCGTCGGCTCCCCGGCCGGTGCGTCGTCCTCGGCGATGCCCGCCTCCCGCGGGGAGTTCTTCTGGAACGCCGCGAACAACAGCAGGACGGCGCCGAGCGTCGCCGCGCCCGAGAAGAACGCGGCCCGCCAGCTGTCGAAGAGGGCGTACGCGATCCAGCCGAGGAACGGGGGCGCGGCCAGACCGCCGAACGCGTAGTTGGTGCTCCACAGTCCGAGAGCCCGGCCGCGCTGCCGCATGGGGAAGAAGCTGCCCATGTTCTTGCACAGCGGTGCCCAGCCGGCCGACTGGGCGAGGCCCTGGACGACCATCGCGCCGCCGAAAACCAGCAGAGCACTGCTGAGGCCCATCACGCAGGCCGCGGCGATGGCACCGATCATGCCGCCGATGACGACCACCCGGGGACCGAAGCGGTCGGCCCACATGCCCCACAGGAACTGCCCGGCCGCATAGGCGGCGAGGTACACCGCGTCGATGACGCCGAGGGCGTGTTCGGTGAGGGCGGTGTTGGCGGCAGGGTCGTCGAGGATGCCGAGCTTGGCGACGGAGAAGGCCTGGCGCACGAAGTAGAACCCGGCATAGGCGAGCCAGGTCACGGCGAAGATCCGCCGTCGCCAGCGGACGGCGTCGGCATGTGCCGGGCCGGTCAGGGGAGTGCGGTGCGGTTGCGGTGGTGCGAGGTCGGCCATGGCGGTGTCCTGTCCCTCGTCTGGGGCGGATGGGCTGGCGTGGGGGGCGGCAGCGGGCATGGCAAGGCCCCGGACGCTCGTACTCGGGGCTCGGCGGGCGGGCCCCGGCGGCCGGGGCCGGTCGCCGACGGGTGTGCTGGACGGGTCAGACGGAGAGCGGCTCACCTGCCGCGATCGCCGTGCCGACCCAGAACGCGTCGAAGTTGCGCAGGCGGTGTCCGTCGGGCAGACCGGGGACGGGCGCGTTCACGAGGAACGGCACCTTCTGCTCGGACAGCCCCCCGTGCGAGCGCAGGGGCTCGGTGAAACCGGAGATGTCGTGCCGGGCGGGCGTCGTACCGAGCACGGTGTTGCGTTCCGCGATGACGACGAGGTCGCCGATGCGGTCGCCGGGCAGCTCGAAACGGGCGGCCGCCTCGCCGCGGGTCAGCACTGTGTCCACGCCCTCCAGGGCCTGGAGTCGGGCGGTGACGGCGCCGGCGTCGGCGTGCTCGGGCAGATGGACGGTGGCGTAGGAGCCCAGTGCGCCGTGGTGCACGGTGTACGGGTCGGTGATCGGCAGCACGACCCGTGCGGAGCCCGGCTCCAGCTGGGCGTCGAGGACGTCCTGGAGATGGATGACCCGGGCGTTCCCGTCGCGGTCGGCCTTGGCGTTCATACCGTGGTCGGCCGTGACGACGAGTACCGCGCCGAGCGCGTCGATGCGCTCGAAGTACTGGTCGAGCATGGCGTAGAAGTCGTTGGCTACGGGCGATCCGGGGGCGTGCTTGTGCTGGATGTAGTCGGTGAGCGACAGGTACATCAGGTCGGGGCGGTCCTTGTCGAGGATGTCGGCCCCGGCGGCCATGACCAGTTCGCTGAGCTCGGCGCTGTAGACGGACGGCAGTTCCATGCCGGTCCGGGCGAGGACCTTGCCGATGCCGTTCTCCTCCTCCGTGGCCTGGTCGGCCTTCTCGGCGGAGAAGCAGATGCCGTCGACGAGACCGCTGCCGAGGAGGCGGCGCAGCTTGTCCTTGGCGGTGATGACGGCGACCTTGGACCCTTGCTGCGAGAAGGCGGCGAACAGGGTGGGCGCGCGCAGCAGTTCGGGGTCGTTCATCATGACCTCGGTGCCGGCGGCGGTGTCGTAGAAGTAGTTGCCGCAGATGCCGTGGACGGAGGGCGGCACCCCAGTGGCGATGGACAGGTTGTTCGGATTGGTGAAGGACGGCATCGTGCAGTCGGCGCGCAGGTCGCTGCCCGCATGGAGCATGCGTTCCAGGAAGGGCATGCGGCCGTCGGCGATGGCCCGCTCGTGGTAGGCGTCCTCGCTGCCGTCGATGCACACCACGACGACGGGCCGGCGGGGCCGGTGGTAGCGGCGTCCGTTCACTGTCAGCGGTTCGGTCATGTGCGGATCCACCTCTGAAGGTCGAAGGAGCCGGGAGGGCCATCGCGTCGGCCGTCCCGCTGTTTCATGGGTAGCACCGCTCCGGGGACGGGCAGAACCACCGGATTCGCTATGACGGTCATAGCCGCGAACGGTGCTCTCGCCGCCTCTCGCACCCTCCCCACCAGGGTGTTCTGACGCTAGAGTCGGCGGCTCGGGTGATCGGCGACGGCCTGAGGGAGGCGTGTGGAACTCAACCTCCACCGATTGTGGATCTTCATGCAGGTCGTGGAGCACCAGGGCTTCTCGGCGGCGGCGCACCGTCTCTACATGAGCCAGCCGTCGGTCTCCAACCAGGTGCGCCGGCTGGAGCAGTCCCTCAAGGTCACCCTCATCGACCGCTCGGGAACCCGGGCGCGGCCGACTGCCGAGGGCGAGATACTGGCCGAGTACGGCAAGCGGGTGTTCCTGCTGGCCGAGGAGGCCGTCGCGGCGGTGCAGCAGGTGAGCGGTCTGGTGTCGGGACGGCTGCTGGTGGGTGGCTCGACGACCGTCGGCACGTATCTGCTGCCGTCGCTCCTGGCCCGGTTCCAGGAGCGGCATCCGGGCATCGAGTGCGACATCTTCGTGGGCAACAACGAGGCGGTGCTGGAGCGGCTGCTGGCCGGGGACATCGGTGTCGCCGTGGTCGCGGGCGTTCCGGCGGAGTCCCGGCTGGTGCCGGAGACGGTGCTCGGCGAGCGGCTGGTGCTGATCGCGGCGCCGGGGCATCCGCTGGCGGCGCGGGACCAGGTGAGCCCGGGGGACCTCAAGGGCTGTCGCATTTTGCTGCGTGAGCCGGGCTCGCAGACACGTGAACTCCAGGAACAGGCGCTCGCGGAGTGGGAGTTGACCGAAGTGTCACGGGGTGAGGTCTGGGGCCCAGAGGCGGTCAAGCAGTGCGTGGCGGCGGGCCTCGGACTCGCCCTCATCTCCGAGCACGCCGTGGTGGACGACGTACGCGCCGGGACCCTGACCGTCCTGCCGGTCGACCCGGCCCCGCGCTCCCGGCCCGTCAACCTCGTCCGCCGCAGGGACCGTCTGCTGTCCCCGGCGGAGCGCGCGTTCATCGAACTACTACGCTCCGTAGGCCAATGGCCGCGTGAACTCCCGGGGCCCGCCACGTCCTGAACGGCGGCCGGTGCCCAGGTCGGCCGGTCATGCCGGAGATCCGGGGACCGGTCTCGTACGAGACGGCGCGGCCCGGCTTCCGCGGGACGTTTTGTGCTGTTGCACAATCGTCGTGTGCCCGTCTCGGTTCCCGACCTCCTCAGCGAACCCGCCCTGCGGCTTCGCGCGCTGAGCAGCCACTGCCACGACGAGGACCGGCGGATCGGCTGGGTGTCCACGACGGAACTGCCGGACCCGACGCCCTTCCTGCGCGGTGACGAACTGGTGATGACGACGGGCATGCTGGACCGGGACGACGCCGAGTGGATCCGGCTGCTCGGCCGGCTGGCGGAGCTTCCGGTGGCCGCGCTCTGCTTCGGTACCGGCCTGGTGCACCGTGACGTGCCGCCCGTCGTCGTCGAGACCGCCGAGCGGGTCGGTCTGGCCCTCCTGGGCTCACCCGTGGAGGTGCCCTTCGCGCAGATCAGCCGGTGGGTGGCCGACCGGATCTTCGCGGAGCGCTACGACGCGGTGCGATCGGCCGTCGTCCTCCAGGACCAGCTGGTCCGGGAGCTGCTGTCCGGTCACGGGCTGCGCGGGCTGCTGCGGCGGCTGCACCGCGAACTGGGGGCCGGGCCGGTGGCCGTGGTCGAGCCGGGTGGGCGTGTGCTGGCACGCCATCCCTCCTCCTCCGAGTGGCCGCAGGCCGGTGCGGACGAGGGGGCGGTGGTCGACGCGGGGACGTCCGTGCCGATCGTGGTGGACGGTGTGCCGGTCGCGTGGCTGCGCACCCGGCTGGGCACGGTGCGGCAGGACGTGCTGTCGTTCGCCACAAGCATCATCGGCCTCGAGGTGGCCCGTCACCAGGCCGTGCTCAACGGCCGGCGGGAGCTGCTGGGCCAGCTCCTCGAGGACGTCCTGCACCGCACGGTCTCCGACGCCGACGCCCGCCGCCGGCTGACGGCGTACGGCCTCGCGGTGGAGGGGCCGCACGTGGTCGTGGTCGCCCGGGTCGGCGGCGCCCCCGGGCGGCTGCGCAGCCTGCCGTGGACGCTGGGGCCGCTCCTGGAGCGTGAGGGCGACCGGCTGCCCACCGCACTGATCGACGACACCGTGATGATGATCGTGCCCGACGGCGTCGATGCCGCGGCCGCCGCCCGTACCGTCGCGGACCACCTGGCTGTGCTCGACCCGGGGGTCCGCGTGGGCGTGGGCGAGCCGCGACGCGGGGTGGCCGGGCTGCGGCTCGGCTACTTCGAGGCCCGCCAGGCGGCGCAGGCCGGCCCCGGGGTGCACCGGGCGGCGCCGCTGAGCATCGCCGGATTGCTGATGGGCAATCTGGACCTGCCGCTGCGGGAGCTGGGCCACGCCGTGCTCGCGCCGCTGCTGCGGCACGACGAGGAACAGCGGGCCGAGCTGGTCACCACGCTGCGGTCGTACCTCGCCCACGACTGCGCGTCCGCCGCGACCGCCCGGGAGCTGACGCTGCACCGCAACAGCCTGCGCTACCGGCTGCGGCTGATCGAGCAGCTCACCGGCCGCGACCTCGACCGCCTGGCCGACCGCACGGAGCTGTGGCTGGCCCTCCTGGCACTGGAGGCCGACCCCGCCGGCGCACCGCCGGGGCAGTGAACGGGCGCTCCCGCCTCCTCCGCCGTCAGGGGGTGGGGGAGGGCGATCCGGTCCTCGTCCCCGGCTCGGTGGTGAGGATCATGCGGTCCGGCACGTGGGCGGTGTCCCGGCGGGCCGTGAGCCAGTAGAGGAAGGCCGGTACGGCCAGGCCGACGATCCAGGAGATGTCCGTGCCGCCGAGCGGCTTCACCAGCGGGCCGGTGTAGAAACTGGTCGCCAGGAACGGCAGTTGGACCAGAAGGCCGATGCCGTAGACGATGAGTGCCTTGACGCGCCAGGCGCCGTAGCGGCCGTGCGGGTCGCTCAGGGCGGGCAGGTCGTAGCGCTCCTTGGCGATCAGGTAGTAGTCCACCAGGTTGACGGCCGACCAGGGGGTGAAGGCCGTGAGCAGGAAGAGCAGGAAGTCCTTGAAGGAGGACAGGAAACTGTCCTTGCCCAGGAGGGCGACCACGGTTCCCGCGATCATGATCCCGGCGATGTAGGCGGCGCGGCCGCGTGTGGACAGCGCCCGCTGCCCGCGGAAGCCGCTGATGCCGGTGACCATCGACATGAAGCCGCCGTAGGTGTTGAGCACGTTCACCGTCAGCTTGCCGAGGGCGATGACGAAGTACAGGAACGAGGCCGCGAGGCCCGCGCCGCCCAGGCCGACGATGTAGCCGACCTGGTTGTCGACGAAGGCGCTGCCGGCCGCGGCCGCCGCGAGCGCGCCGAACGTCATGGACCACTGGGAGCCGAGGGCCGAGCCGCCGAGGGTCCACCAGAAGGTGGCGCGGGGAGAGGTGGCGCGGGGCAGGTAGCGCGAGTAGTCGGCGACGTAGGGGCCGAAGGCGAGCTGCCAGGAGGCGGACAGGGAGACGGCGAGAAGGAACAGCGGCAGGTCGAAGGAGCGGTTGGCGAGGAGGGTGCTCAGTTCGGCGTGCTCCAGGAGGCGGATGCCCAGGTAGATGAAGGCGAGCGCGCAGACGACGCTGGCCACTCGTCCCAGGGTGTGGATCAGCCGGTAGCCCACGAGCGTGGTGACCGCGGTCACCAGGGCGAAGATCACGATGCCCGTGGTGTCGCCGAGGTGCGTGAGTTGGCCGACCGCCTGGCCGGCCAGCACGGTGCCGCTGGCGAAGAAGCCGACGTACATCACGATGACCAGGGCCAGCGGGACGACGGCTCCGCGGACGCCGAACTGGGCCCGGCTGGAGATCATCTGCGGCAGGCCGAGGCGGGGCCCCTGGGCGGAGTGCAGGGCCATCACCGCGCCGCCCAGCAGGTTGCCGAGCAGCAGGCCGATGATCGACCAGAAGGCGCCCCCGCCGAAGACGACCGCGAGCGCGCCGGTGACGACCGCGGTGATCTGGAGGTTTGCGCCCAGCCAGAGAGTGAACTGGCTGAACGCGCTGCCGTGCCGTTCGGCGTCGGGTACGACATCGATCGAGCGTTGTTCGACCACGCCTGTCATAGATATGCCCTCTTCCACAGACCCGCTTCTGAACTGCATAGGGTCATTCAGAATGGGATTTGTTGAATGAGAGGTCAATGCTTTGGCGCAAAATATGGTCTGAGGATTGCCTGGGCCGGGTGGCGAGGCCCGAACCTACGGCCGGCGCCTGCCCGGACTCATTGACGGATCCGGTCCCGGTCCTCGCGGAGCCATTGCTCGACAACCGCGTCGGTGTGCTCGCCGAGAGCCGGGCTCGGAGCCGCCGTCCCGCGGACCTCGGAGGCGGTGCCCGCCCCTTCCGCCGCGCCGTCCGGACCGAACCGCGCCGGCTGGCGCAGGTACGGCGTGCGGCCCAGCACGGGGTGATCGAACTCGCCGACGAGCCCCCGCCCGCGGATCTGCTCGCTGTTCACCGCATCGGTCAGGTCCCAGATCGGGGCAGCCGGGACTCCCGCGGCCTGCGCCGACTTCAGGGCCTGCTCCGTGGTCAGGCCGGCGGACCACCGCTCGGTGATCTCCCGCACCTGCTCGATGTGGTGCGCCCGGGCGGTGTCGTCGCGGAACCGCGGGTCCGACGGCATGTCGGGCCGCCCCACCAGCCGGGCGAACCGGGCGAACACCGCCTCGCCGGCGACCGCGATCGCCACCAGGCCGTCGGCGGTCCGATAGGTGTCGAACGGGGTGGAGACCGGATGCCGGTTGCCGACCCGGCCGGGCAGGTCTCCGGTCGCCGTGAGCAGGCTCATCGCGGTGACCTGGAGCGACACCAAGGAGTCGAGCATGGCCACGTCGATGTACCGGCCCCGGCCGCTGCGCTCCCGGTCGAACAGCGCGGCGTTGACGGCCCACGAGGCGAACAGCCCGGCCACCAGGTCTCCGACCGACTCGCCGACCCTGGTGGGCGGCCCGTCGGGCGTGCCGGTGCCGGCCATCAGACCGGACATGGCCTGGACGATCAGGTCGTAGGCGGGGTGCTCCCGCATCGGGCCGCTCTGCCCGAAGCCGGAGATGCTCGCGTAGACCAGTCGCGGGTTGGCCGCGCGGAGGGCGGCGTGGTCGACGCCGAGCCGCCGGGCGACCCCGGGACGGTAGTTCTCGACGAAGACGTCGGCCCGCTCGGCCAGCCGCAGCAGCAGCGCGTGGTCGCCGGGGTCCTTCAGATCGAGGGCGATGCTGCGCTTGCCCCGGTTGAGCTGGGCGAAGTACACGCTCTCGCCCTCCCGGAACGGCCCGAGGTGCCGGGCGTCGTCACCGCCGGGCGGCTCGACCTTGACCACGTCGGCGCCGAGGTCCGCCAGCAGGGCCGTGCAGTACGGGCCGGCCAGCACCCGGCTCAGGTCGAGCACGCGCAGGCCGTGCAGAACAGTCATGGCTTCACGCCTTTCGGTCGGGGGCGGCCGGATCACACCGCGGCATGCGGAACGTAAGCCGGGGGCCCTCGGGGCGTCGATGTGCGGCCGCACGGAGATCTGTCGGATCGTTGTGCGCACGCACATTGGCGCGGCGGGCGGGCTTGCGCCGCAATGGAGCCGGCCCCCAATCCGTGCCGCACTCCGCCACTCCGGCACCCGGCTCTCCGCCACTTCGCCACCCGACTCTCCGACCGAGGAGTACTCCATGACGACGCCGTACCTGCTGCCCCCGATGTACGACGAGTTCCGCGCCGCGGCCCGTACCGTCGCCGAGAAGGAACTGGGGCCCCGGGCCGCGGAGGTCGACGCGCGGGGCGGGTTCCCGCACGAGAACTACGACACGCTGGTGGCCGCCGGGCTGCACGCTCCCGGCATCCCGGAGGAGTACGGCGGCGACGGTGTCGACGCCCTCGCCGCGGCCGTCGCCGTCGAGGAAGTCGCCCGGGTGTGCGCCTCCTCGTCCACCATCCAGACGTCCAACAAGCTCGGCGTGGTCCCGTTGCTGCTGGCCGGCACGGAGGAGCAGCGGCGGCGCTACCTGCCCGAAGTGGCCTCCGGGGAGGCTCTGATGGCCTACGCCATCAGCGAGCGGGAGGCGGGCAGCGACGTCGCCGCGATGCGCTGCCGTGCGACGGCCGACGGGGACGGCTGGGTCCTGGACGGCGTCAAGACCTGGATCACCTCGGCCGGTGTGGCCAGGTACCTCATCGTCTTCGCGGTCACCGACCCCGACGCGGGCTCCCGCGGCATCTCGGCGTTCGTCGTCCACGCGGACGACGCCGGCATCGACTACGGGGAGCCCGAACGGAAGATGGGGCTGAAGGGCTCCGTCACCCGCGAGGTGTACTTCGACGGCTGCCGGATCCCCGGCGACCGCCTGCTCGGCGAGCGCGGCAGAGGGCTCCGGCTGGCGCTGGCGACCCTGGACCACACCAGGGTCTCGGTCGGCGCCCAGGCGCTCGGCATCGCGCAGGGCGCCCTCGACCACGCGGTCGGATATGTGCGGGAACGCCGGCAGTTCGGCAAGGCCGTCGCCGACTTCCAGGGCGTCCAGTTCATGCTCGCCGACATGGCGATGAAGGTGGAGTCGGCACGGCAGATGGTCTACGCCGCCGCGGCCCGCAGTTCGGCGGGCTCGCCCGACCTGACGTACTTCGGCGCGGCCGCCAAGTGCCTCGCCTCCGACACGGCGATGGCCGTGACGACCGACGCGGTGCAACTGCTCGGCGGCTACGGCTACACCAAGGACTTCCCCGTCGAGCGCATGATGCGCGACGCGAAGATCACCCAGATCTACGAGGGGACCAACCAGATCCAGCGGATCGTGGTGGCCCGCAACCTGCCGTAGCCCCGGCCCGCAGGACCGGCGGTTGGCTCATGTGCGGGTGAAGACGGGCTGGGCCAGGTCGGCCACGCGCGTCGGGCGGCCCAGCAGCGCGACCTCGCGGAACTGCCAGAGCAGCGCGCCGGTGGGCGGGTGGACCACCATCCCGCGGCGCAGCGGCAGTTGGAGGAGTGGTCGGCCGTCGTCGGCGGTGCGCCAGCGGGGGATGTCCGGGTCGGTGAGCCTGTGCAGGGGGATGGGGTGCAGGGAGTGGACCTCACGCCGGTCGCGTGCCGGAGTCACCGGTGGACGGGGGATCACGACGACCGGGGTGATGACGAAGCCGGAGTCGGTGACGAAGTCGTCGAGCAGCCCGGCCACGTCGCCTGGTTGCGCCGGGATCCCCGTCTCCTCGGTCAGTTCCCGCAGGGCCGCGGCCACCGGGGTCTCTCCCTCGTCCAACCGGCCGCCGGGCAGGGCCCACTGGCCGGCATTGCGGCCCCGGGGCGCCCTCTTGATCAGCAGGACGTGGGCCTGGCCACGGTGGGCGAAGACGGTGAGGCACACCCCGGCGCGGCGGGTGGCCTGCGGTGCGGTGGCCTCGCGCCGTTCGAACGCGGCCAGATTGGCCCGTATCCGGTCGGCGGCCTCGCCCAGGTCTGTGACGGGCGCGGTGGCCGCGGACCCGTCAGGCGTCGGCAGGTTCATGGGATCCTCCTGTAGGCGCGAGGAGTTCGCGCTCGATGAAGTCCAGCAGAACGCCGCGCATCCGCTCGGCGCTGACCTGCGGTGCCCCGGTGAGCACCTGGATGGCCAGGCCGTCGGTGAGCGCGGTGATGCCGAGTGCCAGTTGCTCGGCGTCGGCGTCGGCGCGGAACTGCCCCTGGCGCTGCCCTCGCCGGATGATCCGGACCACGGCCTCCCGCCAGCGGGCGTAGAAGTCGTTGTGGATCGGGCGCAGTTCGGGACGCAGTGCCGTCTCGGCCCAGAACTGAAGCCACACCAGCCACTCGTTGCGGACCCGGCCCGGTGCGGGCAGCTGCATGTCGATGAGCTTCAGCAGGCGTTCGTGGGCGCTGTCCACGGCCCTCAATTCGACACTCTGCCGGTCGAAGGCGCTGTGGACGCAGTGCAGCAGCGCCGCGCTGAGCAAGTCCTGCTTGGTGGGGAAGTAGTAGTGCACGGCGCCGCTGCTGGTCCCGCAGGCACGGGCGATGTCCGCGATCCGGACGGCGTGGTACCCCTGCTCCGAGATGAGCTTCCAGGCCGCGTCCAGGAACTCGTTGCGCCGGCGCTCGTCCCCCGCCCGCTCGGCTTCGCCGGTCTCCCGCGCCGGTTCCGCGGGCTGTTGCCCGGTCGCCGGAGCCGGTCCCGTGCCCCGGCCGTGCACCAGCCAGTCGACGCTGACCCCGCCCGTCGCGGCGACGGCCGCCAACTCCTCCGGTGTGAAGCGGCGGTTGCCCCGGAGCGACTTGGAGAGCTTGGTCGGCTCCAGACCGATGCGCACCGCGAAATCCCGGTGCGTGTCCGCGACCGCCTCGATCACCTGACGCACGCGTTGCGCTGTTTCTCCCATGCCGCCGAACCCTAACCGCGTGATTGCTCAAATCGCAACACCCCAGGTATGCGCGGGTGCTGGCCCAGGGCTGCTCCAGTTGATGAAAACCGCAGGCAGTGAACCTATTGACAGTGCCTTTCGGTGCGTCTCAGAGTGAGGGGCAATCGCCAACCGGCGCATCAGTCAGTCGATGTCCCAACGCCAGGGTTCCGGCCGCGATCCGGACACCAGGCCCGGCACGAAAGAGAGCACTGTGGGGACGACACCACTGCGCCCTGATGTACACGACGGCAAAGTCGTGCTGATCACGGGCGGCGGCACGGGTATCGGCCGGGCCATCGCCGCCGACTTCGCCGCCTGCGGGGCGCGCATTGTGATCTGCGGCCGCCGCAGCGGCCCGCTGGAGGACGTACGCGCCCGGATCGAGGCCGCCGGCGGTACCTGTCTGGCCGTACCCGCGAACGTCCGTGAGGAGGGCGCGGCCCCCCGGGTCGTGGACGCCGCCCTCGAGGCCTTCGGCCGCATCGACGTACTCGTCAACAACGCCGGCGGCCAGTTCACCGCCCCCGCGGAGGAGATCACCCCCAAAGGCTGGCGTGCGGTGCATGATCTGGCCGTCGACGCCGGCTGGGCCATGACCCGCGAGGTCGCGGTCCGCTCGATGATCCCGAACCGCTCCGGCGTCGTGTTCTTCATCGCCTTCTCGCCGCGGCGCGGCATCCCCGGCATGGTCCACGCCACGTCCGCCCGCGCCGCCCTGGAGAACCTCGCCGCCGGACTGTCCCTGGAGTGGAGCCGCTACGGGATCCGCACCGTATGCGTCGCCCCGGGCACCATCGCCACCGAGGGGATGGAGGACGCGTACGGCGAGGAGGACCGCCGCACCTGGGAACGGGCCGTACCGCTCGGCCGGTTGGGACGCCCCGAAGAGGTCTCCGGGCCCGTGTCCTTCCTCGCCTCGCCCGGCGGCTCGTACGTCACCGGAACGACGATCGTCGTGGACGGCGGCACCGACGCCTGGGGCACGGGCCAACCGGCACCGGCCCTCCTGACGGAGACCCCCGGCTCTCAGCAAGCACCTGGCTCCCCGGAAGCACCGGGCTCCCCGGACGCGCCCCACGCCCCCGGCTCGCCCCACGCCCCCGGCTCGCCCGAAGCCCTCCCCGGCCCGCCCCACACCCACCGACCCCCGGACACCCCGAACACGCGCTCCCTCAACGCCCCGGACCCCACGGAGGTGGCCCCGTGACCGTCGCGCTCCCCGAAGGCACTTCCGCGCCGGGCGACGCCCGGGACGTGTCCGCGCTCTT
Source organism: Streptomyces sp. NPDC004721 (assembly GCF_053601495.1). NCBI lineage: Bacteria > Bacillati > Actinomycetota > Actinomycetes > Kitasatosporales > Streptomycetaceae > Streptomyces > Streptomyces sp. NPDC004721. Next base: position 53,117 of record NZ_JBSGBZ010000031.1, on the reverse strand, counting down.
CGATCCGGCCTCGGTCGCCGTCATCGGCGCCAGCAACGACCAGACGAAGTACGGCAACTGGATCGCCGTCCAGGCGCTGCGCGGCGACCGGAGCCGCCCGGTCCACCTGGTCAACCGGCGCGGCGAGGACGTGCTGGGCCGCCCCGTCCACCGCCGCGCCGTCGACGCCCCGGGAGGCGTGGACCTCGCCGTGATCGCCGTGCCCGCCGCCGCGTTCGGCGACGCTGTGGACGACGCGCTCGCCGCCGGTGCCCGCGCGATCGTCGGCATCACCGCCGGCTTCGCCGAACTCGGCGAGGAGGGCCGGCAGCGCGAGGCGGCCCTGGCCGCGCGCATCAGGCAGGCCGGCGCCGTCCTGCTCGGCCCCAACTGCCTGGGCGTGCTCGACACCACCAGCGGACTGCGCCTGGCGTCCAACGACATGCCCGCGGGCCCCGTCGGATTCGTGTCCCAGAGCGGCAACATGGCCCTCGAACTCGGCCGCCACCTGGAGCGGGACGGCCTCGGCTTCTCCCGGTTCGCCTCCCTGGGCAACCAGGCCGACCTCACCGCCGCCGACCTCGTCCGCGGCTACACCGAACACGACGGCACCGAGTTGATCGCCCTGTACTGCGAGGACTTCGGGGACGGCCGGGCCTTCGCCCGCGCCGCCGCCGACGCCGTACGGGCCGGAAAGCCCGTCGTACTGCTCACCGTCGGCGCCGGACAGGCGTCCATGCGCGGCGCACGCTCCCACACCGGAGCCCTGACCAGCGACTCCGCCGTCATCGACGCCGCGTGCCGGGCCGCGGGCGTGGACCGCGTCGCCACCGTCGCCGAACTCGCCCACCTGCTCGGCGCGCTGCACCGCAACCGGCGCGGCGGCGGTCGCCGGGTCGCCGTCATCGCCGACGGCGGCGGCCACGCCTCCCTCGCCAGCGACGTGGCCGAGGCGCACGGCCTGCTCGTCCCGGAGTTCGGCGCCCGCCTCACCTCCGCGATGGCCGCCGAACTCCCGCCCTCCGCGGGCACCGCGAACCCGGTCGACCTCGCCGGGGCAGGGGAGCAGGACATCACCTCCTTCGGCCGGGTGCTCGACCTGGCGCTGAGCGCGGACGAGGTCGACGCCGTCCTGGTCACGGGCTACTTCGGCGGCTACGGCGGCTACGGCGAGGCACTCGCGGACGCCGAGACCGCCACCGCCCGCGTGATGGCCGAGCACATCCGCACCCGCGGCAAGCCCGTCGCCGTGCACACGATGTACGCGGAGCGGCCCGCCGCCAGGGAGCTCAAGGATCAGGGAGTGAGCGTCTTCGGCTCCGTGGAGCACGCGGCCCGGGTCCTCGGGCAGATCGCCGAACGTGCCGAGCGGTCCGCCCCGCACGTCCCGGCACTGCCGGAGCCCGCCGTGCCCGTGGCCGCCGACGACTACTGGACCGCCCGCGAACTGCTCCGCGAGGGCGGGCTCGACTTCCCCGCCGCTCACCTGGTCCGTACCGAGAACGAGGCGGCCGCCGCCGCCCGGGAGATCGGCGGGCCGGTCGTCCTGAAGGCCATGGGCCTGCTGCACAAGTCCGACGCGGGCGGCGTCGCGCTCGGCCTCGCCGACGAGACCGCGGTCCGGGCCGCGCACGCCGACATGGCACGCCGCCTCGACCCGCCCGGCTTCTGCGTCGAGGCCATGGCCGACACCGGCGGCGGCGTCGAACTCATCGTCGGCGTCCGCCGGGACCCCCGCTTCGGTCCCGTCGCGCTCGTCGGGCTCGGCGGTGTCTTCACCGAGGTGCTGCGCGACGTCCGGCTCGCCCTGGCGCCCGTGACCGCGGCCGAGGCCCAGGCCCTGCTGGCCCGTCTGGCGGCCGCGCCCCTGCTGCGCGGCGTACGCGGCCGGTCCGCCGTGGACCTTCCGGCGGCCGCCCGAGCGGTCGAGGCCATCACGGCCGTCGCCGCCGCGCACCCCGAGATCTCCGACCTGGAGGTCAACCCCCTGCTCGTCACCCCGAAGGGCTGCCTGGGCCTCGACGCCCGGATCGTCCTCGGCTCCTGACCGCCGTCACCACTCGTCAGTCATCACTCAGTCATTACGAGGAGAGACCCCTTATGGACTTCGCCTACACCCCGCGCCTGACCGAGCTGAAGGAACGCGCCGCCGCCCTCGCGGACAAGATCATGATTCACGAGGACGCCTGCGAGGCGAACAACGGACTGACACCCGAGGTGCTGCGCGGGATCCGCGACGACGTGCTCGCCAGTGGGCTGCAGGCCGTCAACATGCCCACCGAGTGGGGCGGCGCCGGACTGAGCGTCCTGGAGCAGGTCGTCGTCCAGGAAGAGCTGGGCAAGCTCACCAACGCCCTGTGGGACACCGTGTGGCGGCCCGCCAACGCCCTGTCCGCCTGCACCCCGGCACAGCGGGAGCGCTACCTCGTGCCCGGCATCCTCGGGCAGCGCCGCGACGCCGTCGCCATCACCGAGGCCGACGCCGGCTCCGACCCGCAGGGCATCGCCACCACCGCCACACGGACGGCGGACGGCTACCGCATCGACGGCGAGAAGTGGTTCGTCACGGTCGGCGACGCCGCGGACTTCTTCGTCGTCCTGGCCCTGGTCGGCGAGGAGCGGGCGCCGACCCTCTTCCTCGTCGACAAGGACCTGCCGGGCGTTCGCCTCAAGCGCGTTCCCCGCTACATGCACACCTTCGTCTACGAGCACCCCGAGTACGTCTTCGAGGGCGTCGAGGTCGGCGCGGACGCGGTGCTCGGCGAGGTCGGCGGCGGCTACGACCTGACCCGCAGCTGGTTCACCGAGGAACGCCTGATGATCGGTGCCCGCACCGTCGGCGCCGCCGAACGCGCCCTCGCCCTGGCCACCGAGTGGGCCCGCGAACGCGTCCAGGGCGGCCAGGCCCTGATCGAGCGCCAGTTGATCCAGGGCATGCTCGCCGACAGCGCCGTGGACATCGCCGTCAACCGCGCCTTCGTCCACCAGGTGGCCTGGGAGTTCGACCAGGGCGGCGACCGCAAGACGCTGCACGCCAAGGCTGCCATGGCCAAGCTGTCCGCCTCCGAGGCCGCGGGACGGGTCGCCGACCGGGCCGTGCAGATCTTCGGCGGGCGCGGCTACATGCGCGACTACCCCGTGGAGCGGCTCTACCGCGAACTGCGCGTCGACCGCATCTGGGAGGGCACCTCCGAGATCCAGCGCCTCGTCATCGCCAACGAGATCAGCAAGCGCGGCCTGGGCATGCTCGACTTCCCGACGACCGGAAGCACCCGCGCGTGAGCGCCGGCACCGTCGAGATCCGGCGCAGCGGCTGCACCGCCGTGTTGACGCTGCGCCGGGAGACGAAACTCAACGCCCTCTCCACGCACCTGGAACGCGAGCTGCTGCGCGCCCTGGACGACAAGGCCGTCACCACCAGCCGTGCCGTCGTCCTCACCGGCGGCGACCGGGTCTTCTCCGCGGGCGCCGACACCGGGGAGCTGCGCGACATGACCCCGGAGGCGATCGCCGCGTACTACCGCGACTCGGGCGCGGTGTACGAGAAGGTGGCCGCCCTGCCGCAGCCCACCGTGTCCGCCATCGCCGGCTACTGCCTCGGCGGCGGCCTGGAACTCGCCCTGGCCACGGACTTCCGGGTGGCGGACCCGACCGCCGTGTTCGGTCTGCCCGAGGTCGGCATCGGTATCCTGCCCAGCTCCGGCGGCACCTACCGCACGGTCCGCGCCGTCGGACCGGCCCGCGCCCGTGAACTGGTGCTGCGCGGACGCCGCCTGGACGCCGAGCAGGCCCTCGCCTGGGGCCTGGTCACCGAGGTCTGCGAGACCGGCGAGCACCTCGCGACGGCCCACGGCATCGCAGGCGAACTGGCCGCGCTGCCACCCCTCGCGGTGGCCGTCACCAAGCGCGTCATCGACGTCGCGACGGACTCCCCACGAGAGTCCTCCCTGCTGCTGGAACAGCTCGCGTACGCGTCCCTCAACCAGGCCACCCGCACCCCCACCGAGGACCAGACATGACCGTCACCTCGCGTTCCACCCCCGCAGCTGCGGCCGAGCCCCCCAGCGGCCGACCGGTCATCGAGACCCGTTCCATCGACTACGTGCCCCTGGCCGAACGCCACGGCAAGGTCTGGCACCTGTTCCCGGTGTGGTTCGCCGGTGACGCGCACCTGGCCACGGTCGCCACCGGCGCCATCGGGGTCGCCCTCGGCGGCAACCTGATCTGGACGGCGATCGCCGTCGTCCTGGGCAGCGCCTTCGGCACGTTCTTCATGGCCTTCCACTCCACCCAGGGCCCGCAGCTCGGCCTGCCCCAAATGGTGCAGTCCCGCCCGCAGTTCGGCTTCGTCGGCGCCCTGCTCGTGTGGGTCACCGCGCTCACCACGTACGTCGGGTACACCGCGTTCAACGAGATCCTGGTCGGCCGCACGCTGGAGCACCTGGCCCACGTGCCCAACGGGGCGAGCTACATCGGCTACGCCGTGGTGGGCATCGTCCTGGCGGTGATCGGCTACGACTTCATCCACCGGGCGTCGCGCTGGCTGACGTACCTCATGTTCGTGGCCCTGATCGTGTTCACCGTGGGCGTCGTCGTGGCCGACCCGTTCAGCTCCGCGCAGCTCGACCTGGGTGCCTTCGCCCTGTCCCCCTTCCTGGTCCAGTTCTTCACCGCGGCCGTCTACCAGCTCTCCTGGTCGATCTACGTCTCCGACTACTCCCGCTACCTGCCGCCGACGGTGGGCGTGCGCTCCTCGTTCTGGTGGACCTACCTCGGGGCGACGATCGGCGGCGCGTGGATGATGCTGGTCGGCACCGTGGCCGCCGGGCTGTTCCCGAAGCTGACGCTCGTCGAGTCGATCATCTCCGCCGGAAACGAGGTCTTCCACGGATTCGGCATGACGCTGCTGCTGGCCTCGGTCCTGCCGCTGATCACCATCGGCACCCTCAACTTCTACGGCGGCAGCCTGACCCTGCTGTCGAGCATGGACTCGGTGCGCCGGATCAAACCCACCGTCGCCAAGCGCGTCGCCACCCTCCTCGTGATCGGCCTGGTGTCCACGGCGATCGCCTTCGGCTCCGACGAGACGTTCCTCCAGCAGTTCGAACACTTCCTCGTCGTGCTCGGCTACCTCTTCACCCCGTGGACGGCGATCAACCTGGTCGACTTCTACGTGGTGCGCCGCGGCCACTACTCGATCCGGGAGATCTTCAACCCGCGCGGAACCTACGGCCGTTGGAGCTGGCGCGGGCTGGTGTCCTACGCCGTCGGCTTCGCCTCGATGATGCCGTTCGCGGTCGTCGGCGACAGTATGGGGCCCGTGGCCCGCTGGATGGGCGGCCTGGACATCACCATGATCGTCGGCCTGGTCGTCTCGGCCGGCCTGTATCTGCTGGTCTGCCGATCGCTGGACGTGGAGGGCGAGCGCGCCGTCGTCGACCACGCCGACGACGGCCTGGACCCGGACGTCCCGCCGGGTACGTCGCTGACGGCATACACCGCGTGACCACGGCCGCCTCCGTCCCGTCCGGTACGCCCGCGCCGTTCGGAACCCCCGCCGCGCGGGCGGTCGTAGGGGGCCACCGGGCCCCGCCCCGTTCACCAGCGAAGGGACATGACTCGTGGACATTCAGGGTGCTGCGGACCTCCCGCAGCGGATCGGCGTCGTCGGCGCCGGACAGATGGGCTCGGGCATCGCCGAGGTCTGCGCCCGGGCCGGCCTGGACGTCCTCGTCGCCGAGAGCGGACCCGACGCGCTCGCCGCCGGGCGGCGGCGCATCGAACAGTCACTGGCCCATGGCGTGCGCAGGGGAAAGCTGTCGGAGGCCGACCGCGAACAGGTCCTTGCCGGGATCCGACTGACCACCGATCTCGGGGACTTCGCGGACCGCGACCTGGTCGTCGAGGCCGTCGCCGAGACCCAGCGGGCCAAGGTCGACGTCTTCGCCGTCCTGGACAAGGTCGTCGCACGCGAGGACGCCGTCCTCGCCTCCAACACGTCGTCGATCCCGATCGTCCGACTCGGCATGGCCACCACCCGGCCCGAGCACGTCATCGGCATCCACTTCTTCAACCCGGTCCCCGTTCTGCCCTTGGTGGAGCTGGTGCCCTCCCTGGTGACGGGCGAGCGGACCCGGGCACGCGCGGAGCGCTTCGCCACCGCCGTGCTCGGCAAGCGGGTCATCCGCTCCACGGACCGCGCCGGATTCGTGGTGAACGCGCTCCTCGTGCCGTACCTGCTGTCCGCGATCCGGATGCTCGAATCCGGTTTCGCCTCCGCCACCGACATCGACCAGGGCATGGTCCTCGGCTGCGCGCACCCGATGGGCCCGCTGGCGCTCGCGGACCTGATCGGGCTCGACACCACGCAGGCGATCGCCGAGTCGCTGTACGCCGAGTTCAAGGAGCCGTTGTACTCTCCGCCCCCGCTGCTGCAGCGCATGGTGGAGGCCGGCCACCTCGGCAAGAAGACCGGCCGCGGCTTTCACCGCTACCCGGCCGCCTGAGCCCGGCGTCCGACCGGTGCGACGGCCGGACGCGCGAGCGCACATTCGATGACGACGAAGTCGACGACGGGCTCCAACAACCGCCCCGCGGGCGGTCAGGGTGCTCCTTCGGGGTGCACGGCCCGCACCGCCTCGACGACGGAGCCGCTGTGCACCAGGTCGACGGCCGCGCGGACCCGGGGGTACAGGACGACGTCCCGCGTGATGTGGTCGATGGCCCGCCCGTCGGCGGACCGGGTGGTGCGTACGAGTTCGAGGACCGCCCGGCTCGCGCTGGACAGCACCGAGGCGTCGGCGCCCTGTTCGGCCAGGCGCAGTTCGAGTGCCTGCGCGGCCATCAGCAGCTCGATGCCGACGACGGCCTCGATGTTGGCGACCACCTGCCGGGCGTGCCGGCCGGCGTTGTTCGCCATCGAGACGTGGTCCTCCTGGTTCGCGCAGGTCGGGATCGAGTCGACGCTGTCGGGATGGGCCAGCGTCTTGCAGTCCGACACCAGCGCGGCCGCGAGATACTGCGGCAGCATGTAGCCGCAGTCCATGCCCACCTTCTCGCTGGCGACGAGCATGTCCGGCAGCCCGCGGTTGAGGGAGCCGTCGTCGAGTCGGAACAGCCGGCGCTCGGCGATGCTGCCGATCTCAGTGACGGCGATGGCGAGGAAGTCCGCGGCGAACGCGAGGTACTGGGCATGGAAGTTGCCGCCCGAGACCGCCTTGAGGCCACGAGTCGCCGGAAGGTCCGGGAACACGAGCGGGTTGTCGGTAGCCGCGTTGATCTCGGTTTCCACGATGCCGTGCACGAAACGCAGTGTGTCGCGGACCGGTCCGAGCACCTGCGGTGTGCAGCGCAGCGAGTAGGCGTCCTGCGGCGGCCGCCGCACCGGGTCGCGGTCCACGTCGCCGTCGATCAGGCCGCTGTCGCCGAGCAACTGCCGGATGCGGGCCGCGGACTCGATCTGGCCGCGGTGCCCGCGGGCCTGGTGGATCTGCGGGAGGAACGCGTCCCCGAAGCCCATCAGCGCCTCGATGGACATCGCCGCGGTGATCTCGGCGGTGGCGAGCAGGTTCCGCGCGTCCGCGAGGGCGAGGGCCACCTGCGCCGTGGAGAACGACGTGCCGTTGGTCAGGGCGAGGCCCTCCTTCGCGCGCAGCACGATCCGCTCGATCCCGGCGTGGCGCATGGCCTCGAGACCGCTCACGATCTCGCCGTCCCGGAAGGCCTCGCCGCTGTCGAGTTCGACGTCCTCGCCGGCCGGACGCGACAGCACGATCGCCAGGTGGGCCAGCGGGATCAGGTCGCCGCTGGCGCCCAGGGAGCCGTATTCGGGGACCGCCGGGTGCACCCCGGCGGCGAGCATCCGCGTGAGGGTCTCGGGCAGCTCGGGCCGGACGGCCGAGTGGCCGCGGGTCAGGCTCGCGGCCCGGATCAGCATGGCGGCGCGCACCACCTCCTGGTCCAGATAGCGGCCCACCCCGCTGGCGTTGGAGACGATCAGCCGGCGGGACAGCTCGGCGGCGTCCTCGGCGGTGGCGAACGCCTGCCGTCCGGCCAGCGAACCGAAGCCGGTGTTGACGCTGTAGATCGGCTCCACCGGCTCGCCGGCCCGCATGCCCTCGACGATCGAGTCGACCCACTGCTCGCTCGCACGCATGGCTTTCACGGCGCTCTCGCCGACGACGACCCGACGGCCGCCGCGTGCGACGGCGAGGAGATCGTCGAGGGAAACGGGCGCTTCGCCCAAGGTCACTGGCTCGGTCATGGGTTCCTCCTGCGCAGAGGCTACGTGTCGTCTCAGGGGCTGCAATCGGCTGTTCTCAGGGGGTGAGAACAGCGCCGGGCCGCGGCGGCCACGGCGGCGTTGGCGTCCTCGTCGCCGACGGTGATCCGCACGCCCTCACCGGGGAACACGCGCACGGCGATGCCGGCGAGCGTGCACTGCCGCAGGAACTCCCGGCTCGTGTCCCCGAACGGCAGCCAGACGAAGTTGGTCCCGGACGCCGGCACCTCCAGGCCCGCCGCGCGCAACTCCGCGACGAGCCGGTCCCGCGAGGCGGTGAGCCACCGTACCCGACGTGCCGTCAGCTCCGGCTCGTCCAGGGTCGCCAGCGCGGCGGCGAGCGCGGGCGCGCTCAGAGTGAACGGCAGCGCCACGCGCCCGGCGGCGTCGAGCACCGCGGGGTCGGCCACGCAGTAGCCCACCCGCAGACCGGCGAGGGCGTAGGCCTTGGAGAAGGTCCGCAGTACGGCGACGTTCGGACACGACCGCTGAAGCCGCACCCCGTCGTCGGATCCGCCCGCCGGCACGAACTCGCGGTACGCCTCGTCCACGACGATCAGCACGTCCTCCGGAACGGCCGCGACGAAGGCGGCCAGGGCGCCCGGCGGCAGCACGGTCGAGGTCGGGTTGTTGGGATTGCAGACGAGGACCACGCGTACGGCGGGCGTCAGCGCCGCCGCGACCGCGGACAGGTCGGGCGCCGCGTCGCGCAGCGGCACCTCCAGCGGGGTCGCGCCCGCGGCGGCGACCAGGATCGGGTAGGTCTCGTAGGAGCGCCACGCGTAGGCGACCCGGTCCCCGGGGCCGGCGAACGCGCGCACCAACTGCTCCAGTACGGCGATGGAGCCGCCGCCGGTGAGTACCTGTTCCGGGCGGACTCCCAGGTGGCCGGCGAGGCGCGTTTCGAGTTCGGCGGGCCGCAGCGGCGGGTAGCGGTGGGCGGCACCGGCACTGGCCGCGATCGCGGCCCGCACCGCGGCCGACGGCGGAAACGGCGACTCGTTGGAACCCAGCCGATGCGTCGGCTCGTCCCCGACCCGGCCACCGCCGTAGGCGGGCAGACGCAGAACTCCCGCACGGGGGCGCGGCGTCATGCGGCCACCACCCCACCGGGGTGCAGGCCGCCACAGACGAACGCCTCGTCGGGGTGCGGGCTGTGGCGGACGGGCGCCTCGTCGGGCGCGGGTACCTCGCCGGGGAGCAGGCCGTCGGAGGCGCGTACCTCGGCGGGGAGCATGCCATGAGGGGAGGGCACCTCGCCGGGGTGCAGGTCTTGGCGGGTGACGGTCCCACCGGGGAGCAGGCCGTCGGAGGCGCGTACCTCGACGGGGAGCATGCCATGACGGGAGGGCAGCTCGCCGGGGTGCAGGTCTTGGCGGGTGACGGTCCCACCGGGGAGCAGGCCGTCGGAGGCGCGTACCTCGGCGGGGAGCATGCCATGAGGGGAGGGCACCTCGCCGGGGTGCAGGTCTTGGCGGGTGACGGTCCCACCGGGGAGCAGGCCGTCGGAGGCGCGTACCTCGACGGGGAGCATGCCATGACGGGAGGGCACCTCAACGGGGAGCAGGCCTTGGCGGGTGAGGGTCCCGACGGGGAGCAGGCCGTGGCGGGCGAGCACCCCACCGGGGAGCAGGCCGTCGTGGGCAGGCATCGCGACCCGTCGGCTGCGGATGACGTCCGTTCCGGTCGTCGCGCCGGGGTCCGCGCGCCGGGGGCGCGGGATCCGGCCGGGGCCGGACGGGTCCTGGCCGCGGCGGCGGACACGCCGCTCTCCGGTGGTCCGGACCGTCCGCGCGCGTCCGTCGGGCGCCTCCCGCAGCCGGACGCCGACTCCGCGTCCACCGCCGCGCGCGCTCACGCCAGGACCTTCGACAGGAAGGTACGGGTGCGCTCGTGGCGCGGATCGCCCAGCACCGCGGCGGGTGGACCACTCTCCACGAGCACGCCGTCGGACATGAAGTGCGCGACATCGGCGACCTCGCGCGCGAAGGCCATCTCATGGGTCACCACGATCATGGTCATGCCGCCCTCGGCCAGGTCGCGCATCACGTCCAGCACCTCGCCGACGAGTTCCGGGTCCAGCGCCGAGGTGGGCTCGTCGAACAGCATGAGCGCCGGACGCATGGCCAGCGCCCGGGCTATCGCCACGCGCTGCTGCTGGCCGCCCGACAACTGGCCCGGGTAGTGCCGCGCCTTGTCGGCCATCCCCACCCGTTCCAGCAGAGCGTGCGCCTCGTCCAGCACGTCCCGCCGGCGCGCGCCCTTGACGGTGACCGGGCCTTCCAGCACGTTCTCCAGCGCGGTGCGGTGCGGGAAGAGGTTGAACTGCTGGAACACCATGCCGATCCGTGCCCGGCGGCGGGCCACCTCACGATCGTTCAGCTCGTGCAGCCGGTGACCGACGCGGCGGTACCCGACGAGGTCCCCGTCGACCCACATGCGCCCCGCGTCGAGCTTCTCCAGGTGGTTGATGCAGCGCAGGAACGTGCTCTTGCCCGAACCGGAGGGACCGAGCAGGCAGGCGACCTCCCCCCGGGCGACCCGCATGCTCACTCCGCGCAGCACTTCGACATGACCGAACGACTTGTGCACGTCACTCGCTTCGAACATGGGCTCGCTCATGACGCGCTCCGCAGTGACGTGGTGGCTTCGACGGGGGCGGCGGGCCGAGCGCGCAGCAGCCGCGACGGCCGGGTCCGGCGCGAGGAGGTGACCTGGAAGCCGCGCCCGAAGTGCCGTTCGACGTAGTACTGTGCGACGGAGAGCACCGCGGTGATCGTCAGGTACCACAACGCCGCGACGATCAGCAGGGGAATGGTCTGGAAGGTGCGGGAGTAGATCAGCGACGCGGAGGTGAGCAGTTCGGCGTAGCCGATCACCAGCACCAGCGAGGTGTACTTCAGCATGCCGATCGTCTCGTTGCCGGTCGGAGGGATGATCACCCGCATGGCCTGGGGCAGCACGACGCGGCGCATCACCTGGCCCCGGCTCATGCCGATCGCCTGCCCCGCCTCGGTCTGGCCGCGCGGCACGGCGAGGATGCCGGAACGGACGATCTCGCTCATGTACGCGCCCTCGTTGAGGCCGAGGCCCAGGGTGGCCGCGAGGAACGGCGTGATCAGGCTGTTGGTGCCGGCCGAGGCCAGCTCCGGCCCGAACGGGATCCCGATCGAGATCCGGGGCAGCAGCGCGGAGAGGTAGAACCAGAACAGCAACTGCACCAGCAGGGGCGTCCCGCGGAAGAACCACGAGTACAGCCAGGCCACCTTGGACAGGACGGGGTTGGGGGAGAGCCGCCCGATCGCGACCACGATCCCGATGACCAGCCCCATCACCATGGCGATGCCGGTGAGTTCGAGCGTGCGGGCGACGCCGGTGAGGATCGGCTCGGAGAACAGGTACTGCCACACCACCGGCCACTCGAGCCGCTCGTTCGTGACGAGCAGGTGCAGGGCCATCGCGGCGAGCACGGCGAGGGCCAGCAGGGCGAGCCAGCGCCCAGGGTGGCGGGCCGGTACGACCGGGTCGCCCTCCTGCCCGGCCGGCTTGGCCTCGACGGTGGGGGCGGGGCTGCTCATGACGTCACCCCGTTGATGGGGAAGCGGTCCAGAGTGCCCGTCTCCTGGCCGTACTTGGCCAGGATCTTCTGGTAGGTGCCGTCCTGCGCCAGCCGCTCCAGTGCCTTGGCGAACGCCTGCTCGAGTGCCGTGTCGCCCTTGCGGAAGACGATGCCGAAGCTGCCGCTCTCGTACGGCGGGAGCATCGTGAACGCGCCGGTCTGACCGGCCACGTAGCCGCCCGCGGTCGAGTCGATCAGGGCCGCGTCGGCCCGTCCGCTCTGGAGGGCGAGCACCATCTGGTTCTGCCCGGGGAAGATGGAGATCTCGGGCGCGGGCCTGCCGTTCGCCCGGCACTTCTTGATCTGGTCCTGACCGTCCTGGACCTCCGTCGTCCCCTTGTCGATGGCCACCTTCAGACCGCACAGGTCGTCGAGGGCGGCCACCTTGCGGGGGTTGTCCTTGGGCAGCATGATGCCGCCGCCGGCCTGGAGGTAGTCGACGAAGTCGACCTGCTTCTGCCGCTCGACGGTGTCGGACATCGCCGACATCGCCAGGTCGTAGCGCTCGGCGGCCAGGCCGGGGATGATCGCGTCGAACGCGGTGTTGTGGAAGACCAGCTTGACGCCCAGCAACTTCTCGAATTCGTCCGCGAGTTCACGGTCGACGCCCTGCACTGTGGTGTTGTCGGCCGCGTAGGACTCGAACGGCGGGTATTCGATGTTGCTGGCGACGTCGAGGGTCGTCTTTCCGGCCGCCGCGTTCCGCATGAGCGAGTGCAGCGGCGCGTTCGTGGCGGCGGCGGCGCGGTCCGGTGGTGCTTTCGTGGCGGAGCCGCAGGCGGCCAGCAGGCAGGCGCCGGCGGTGGCCATGACGAGCGCGGTACAGGACGCGCCCCGACGGCGGGAAAGAGGCATGGACGGCTCCTGTCGAAGTCCTCGGCGCGCGGCCCCGTACCGCGGTGAAGCGGCTGGGACGGCGCGGGCCCTGTCGGCCGGCCACCGGTTCGCGCTCCGGTGCGCGGGGTACGCGGGACGGCGGCTCGGTGCCTGGAAGCTAGGGCGGCGACCGGCAGGCGCCAACGAGCCGTTCTCAGCGGGCGAGAATCCGCCATCGGCCGAAACGGATGACCACGCGGGGGACGAAGGGACTTTCGGGGTCCTGGCAGGGACTGTTCGGCCTCGGCGGCAAGGCGGCGCGTGCGGTGGACTGGAGGCGACAGGAAGGGCGCCGAGTGATGAGACGACGCAGCGTGGGCGAGCTGATGAGCCCCACCGCCGTGAGTGTGCGACCGGGCACGGCGTTCAAGGAGATCGCACGCGTCCTCGACGAGTACGACATCACCGCCGTCCCGGTGGTCGACGACGAGGACCGGCCGATCGGAGTGGTGTCCGAGGCGGACCTGCTCCGCAAGCAGACCCGCGGAGGCGTCGGGAGGAACGCGGGGGAGCTGATGACGAGCCCCGCCGTCGTCGCGGAGCCCGGCTGGCACGCCGTGCGTGCCGCACGGACGATGGAGCGGCACAAGGTCAAGCGCCTGCCGGTGGTGGACGGCGACGGCCGGCTGATCGGCGTGATCAGCCGCAGCGACCTGGTGCGGCTGTTCCTGCGCCGGGACCGCGAGATCCAGCGGGAAATCCTGGAGGACGTCATCGTACGGACGCTGGGCCTGCGGCCCTCGGCGCTCGCGGTCGAGGTCGCCGAGGGCCGGGTCGTACTCAGCGGCACGGTGGAGCACAGGAGCCTGATCCCGGTCACCGTGCGGCTGTGCGACAGCGTCGACGGCGTGGTGGAGGTGGTGAACCGGCTCGGTTTCGATCGGGACGACACCGTGGACCCTCCCGCCGTACGCGGCGGTCCGGCTCGTGCGGAGGCCGGCGTGCGCGCGGTGCCGGGCGGTGGGCACGGTCTGTCGTCGGTGCTGTCACCGCCCCGGCTCCGCTTCGGACGCCGCTGGTGAGCCGCCGGTAGTCATACGTCCAGGATCAGGCGTTCGCCCAGGCACCGCGAGACGCAGATCATCATGGTCTCGCCCGCGGCGCGTTCCTCCTCGCCGAGCACCCGGTCACGGTGGTCCGGCTCGCCCCCGAGAACCGCCGTCTCGCAGGTCCCGCAGACGCCTTCCCGGCAGGAACTGAGCGTCCGCACGCCCGCCTGCGACAGCGCGTCGAGGATCGACTGGCGGGCACCCACGGTGATCTCGCGGCCGTCGCGGGTCCGCACCGTGAACGGCCGGTCGCCCTCGCGGCGCGCGCCGCCGGGATCGGCGGTGAAGTGCTCCACGGTGAGCTTGGTCCCGGGGCGGGTCCTGGCGTAGTCCTCGACGGCGGTGAGCAGTCCGGGCGGACCGCACGCGTACACGCCGGCGTCCGCCGCTCCCAGCTTGTCGAGCTCCGCCGTGATGTCGGCGACGCCCGACTCGTCGTCGCGGTGGAGCCGCACCCTGTCCCCGTACCGGGCCAGCTCCGCGGTGAACGCCATGGAGGCGGCGGCCCGCCCCAGATACAGCAGCGTCCAGTCCTTGCCCGCCTCGTCGAGCGCGGCCGCCATCGGCAGCAGCGGCGTGATCCCGATTCCTCCCGCGACGAGGACGCAGCGGTCGGCTCCGAGGTCCAGCGGGAAGGTGTTGCGGGGGGTGCTCACCAGCAGGGTGTCCCCGGCGCGCACACGGTCGTGCAGGTGGACCGAGCCGCCGCGCCCGCCGGGTTCGCGCAGCACCGCGATCCGCCAGCGTGCCTCGTCCGGAGCCGACGACAGGGAGTACTGCCGGATCAGATCGCGGGAGAGCACGACGTCGATATGGGCCCCCGGCGTCCACCGCGGCAGGGCCCGGCCGTCGCGCGCCGCCAGGACGAGGGAGACGACTCCCGCCGCCTCCGTCGTCACCTCCTCGACCGTGACGGTCACGAACTGCTGCGCCGACATGGCTCCTCCGTCTCCGACTCGGCCTGTGCGGGGCGCGTTTCGAGGCGCACCGACCGCCGCATCGTGCGGAGCGCGGCCGCCACGCGGCAACGGCCTTTCTCAGCAGGCGATAACAGCCGTGTCCCGGACGCCCGCCGCCGAACTACCGTTCCTGCGCGGTGCCCGGCACGAGGCGGCGCAGCCCGGCGCCCGTCGTCCGGCACGCCCGCGCACACCGCCGGCCCGCGACTCGACCACCACCCGCGCCCACCCGAGGGGGCCTGATGACCAGCACCGCCGCCGACGGCGTCGTCGCATCCATCCCGGACGACCCCTACGACGACGCCAACCTGACCGATCCGTACCCGCTGTTCGACCGCATGCGCGAGGCGGGACCGGCGGTCTGGCTGGAGCGGTACGGCGTCCACGCCTTCACCCGCTTCGAGCAGTGCCGGCAGATCCTCGCCGACCACGAGACCTTCATCTCCGGCGCCGGGGTCGGTCCGCGCAACTACCACCAGGAGCCGCCGTGGCGCCCCGCGGGCATCCTCGACTCGGACCCGCCCGCGCACACCCCGCTGCGCACCGCGATGGCCGGAGTGATCTCCCCCCGCAACATCCGGGTGCTGCGTGCCGTATTCCATGAGTTCGCCGTGCGGCTCGTGGACCGGGTCCTGGAACAGCGCGAGTTCGACGCCATCACCGAACTGGCCGAGCTGTTCCCGATCGAGGTGTTCGGCAACGCGGTCGGCATACCCCGCGAAGGGCGAGCGGAGAACCTGCTGCCGCACGGTGCCATGAACTTCTCCGCGTTCGGCCCCGAAGACGCCCGCTACGCACGGTACTTCGCCGCCGGCGAGGGGACCGTCGAGTGGGTGATGAGCAACTGCGCCCGCGAGAACCTGACCCCGGACGGCCTCGGCGCCAAGATCTGGGAGTACGCCGACCAGGGCGTGATCACCCCGGACGAGGCGACCCGGCTGGTGCGCGCCCTGCTGTCGGCAGGCCTGGACACGACCGTACTGGCCATCGGCAACACCATGAAATGCCTGGCCACCCACCCCTCCGAATGGGCGGCCCTGCACGAGAGCCCCGCGCTGGCCCGGTTCGCCGTCGACGAGGCGCTGCGCTTCGAGTCGCCCTTCCAGTCCTTCTTCCGCACCACCTCCCGCGAGGCGGCGTTCCACGGGGTGCCCCTCGCCGAGGACACGAAGATCGCGCTGTTCATGGGCGCGGCCAACCGTGATCCGCGCCGGTTCGGGGACGACGCGGGCGAGTACCGGATCGAGCGGGACGCCTCCGGGCACCTGGCGTTCGGCATCGGCATCCACCAGTGCGTGGGCCAGCCGATCTCCCGGCTGGAGATGGACGTCCTGTTCAGCGAACTGGCCCGGCGGGTGCGGACGGTGGAACTCGTGGGTGAGCCGGTGCCGTTCCTGCACAACACACTGCGGGGCTGGACGCGCCTGCCGGTCCGGGTCACCCCGGCCTGAGGAGCCGCGGGGGACCGTCCGGCGGGTGCCCGCGGCCGGCGTTCACCCGATGGGCAGCGGCGCGGCCCGGTGCTCCAGCAGCTCGCCGAGCTGTCGGCCGGCCGCCCGCAGCCTGCTCTGGGCGTGCCGGCGCCAGGCCGAGCCGCACCGGTTCTCGGGCCCGGCCACGGTCAGCGCGCACAGCACCTCGCCCCCCGCCACGACGGGTACCGCCACCGCCACCGCGCCCTCGCTCAACTCGCCCCTGGTGACCAGGAAACCGCTCTGGCGGACCCGGTCGATCTCGGTGGCCAGCTGGGCGCGTCCCAGGGTGCGGGCGGTGATGCCGCGCAGCGGCTGCTCCAGCACGTGGTCGATCACGGCACGCGGCGCATGGGCCAGCAGCAGGCGCTGGCCCGCTCCCGCGTAGAGCGGCAGCAACTGGTTGATCCGGAACGCCATCCGGATCGGGTGGGGCGACTGGGTCTGCCGCAGACACATGGCCCGTGTGCCGACCCGCACGGTCAGCACGGCCGTCTCGCCCGTCGCGTCCGTCAGCTCCTGGAGCAGCCCGTGACCCAACTCGACCAGGCGGGTGTGGGTCAGATGCTGACCGGAGATCTCCAGCAGCCGCCAGCCGGGAGCGTAGGTGCCCGCGCGCTCCTCCACCAGGTCCAGCTCGCGCAGGGTGCGCAGATACCGGTAGACGGTGCTCACCGGGATCCCGGCGTCGGCGGCGATCTTCTCGACCCGGGCCTCACCCGACTCGGCCACGCTGATCAGCACGTTGAGGCCGCGCTGGAACGAGACGCCTGGTGACACCCCGGACCGGCCCGCACCACCCGCGTCGCCCGCACCGCAAGGGACCACTTTTGTCATGAAGCCCTCCTCGGCCTGCCCATGGGGCGTCAGCGGTCGCCGTGCGGAGCGGCGGGGGCGTCAGCGTAAACGATCGTCCCCGCCTCGCACGAGACCTCGACCGTGCCGTATCGAGGGCTCTCGCGCACACCTCGTTCTCGCCCCGTGAGAACGCCTCTCGCCGTGTCGCGAACTCCGTGCCCGCACCGCGGCGACCGCTCCCGCACGGGTCGCGGCCCACGCTTCGGCGGCCACCGCCGCCGGCCGGATCGCCGTGGACACCGGAGCCGTGGACACCGGAAGGTGAGCGTGCAGTTCGGGCGATCCCGTTCCCGTCGGTCAGCGGGCGAGGCCGCCCAACGCGGCCCTCGCCCGGCACGGCGTCGCCGCGCACGCCGTCGCCGAACGCGATGGCGGCTGGGCCCTGTGGACCAGCAGCGTCCGCCAACCCGCGCCGGACGAGGCCCGGCTGCTGCTGCGCGAGGTCCGCAGGGCACTCGCCGAACTGCCCGGGCGGTGACGGCCGGTGGCCGGCATCGGCTGGCTGCACCAGGGGCCGGGCGGGCTCGCGGACACGCTCACCTAAGTCCGCAACGCCGCGCGCCTGGCGGGCGTCCGGGAGTTCCGTCCGTCCGTGGAGCTCACCGACGAACTCGAGGTCGCCCGGCTGCTGGCCACCTGGCAGCAGTCCGACATCACTCAGGCCTTCGCCGAGACCGCGCTCGCGCCGCTGCGCGACGCGGACCACGCCCACCTCCTGACCACCTTGCGGGTCTTCCTGGAGAACGGCGGTTCGTCGACGGCCACGGCACGTGCCCTGGGGATCCACCGCAACACCGTGACCGCCCGGCTGCGACAGGTGCGGGACCGGCTCGGCGTGGACCTGGACGATCCCGGCCACCGACTCGCCCTCCAGATGGCCTGCCGCGCGGTGCAGCCGGCACCGGAGTGACGCCCGCGTCGCGTTGGGGCGGGTGAGACGGGCCGGCGCGTCGTGGACGCCGGCGCTGGCGTGAATGTTCAGCGGCCGCGCCGGTGCAGCTCCAGGTCCGCGACCACGGGGCGGTGGTCGGACGCCTCCGTGGCGATCTCTCGGGCGCGGGCCACGGTGATGTCGGGGGAGACGGTCACGAAGTCGATGCGCTTTTGCGGACGGACGGCCGGGTACGTCCCGCCGCCGTCCGGGGCGGCGTCCCTGAGCCGCTGCCACAGCGGTGCCAACTCCGGAGCGTTCGCCCCGGTGTTGAAGTCCCCGACCAGGATCTTCGGGCCGCGGTCGGCGGCGAGCACGTCGAGCATGTCCCCGACCTGGGCCCTGCGGACGGACGGGTCGGCCCGGTAGTCCAGGTGCGTGTCGTAGACGTGCACGTGCGATCCCCTGACGTTGAGCGTCACCTCGGCGAAGCCGGGCGCCGGGGCCGGCACCGGATCGGGCGTCTGGGTGGAGAGCCGGGTGATCTCGTGGTTCTCGGCCTCGAGCACCGGGTGGCGACTCAGCACGGCGACGCCGAACTGGCGGCGGTCCGCGCCCGGGGTGGCCGGGTCCATGTCGTAGATCGGTGCGAAGAACACCCGCATGCCCAGCTTCTCCGCCAGCGCCCGGGCCTCGTCGGCGAAGTCGCTGCGGGCGCCCCAGTGGACGTCGACCTCCTGGAGGCCGACCACGTCGGCGTGCAGATCGCGTATCGCCCGTGCGGTGCGGTCGAGGTCGAAGACCTCGTCCTCGCCGGCCCCGGCGTGGATGTTGTAGGTCGCCACCCGCAGCGGCACCGCGGGTGCGCGGGACCCGGCGGTGCCGGCGTCCGCGGCCGTCGCCGGTGCCGCCATGGCGAGCGCGGCGGTGGCGGCTAGCACGGCGGCGAGGCCGCGCCGGACAGGACGTCGGAACGTGGGCTTCATACCGTCGATCCCTTCACCGTCGTCTTGGAGAGTCACACAACAGCCTTTGTGACGAGTGTGGTTGACGATGCCGCCCACGTCGAGACCGTCTCCGGCGAGTACCTGACGGGGATTCAGCGCCGTGGCGAGCCGTGTTCCGTCGTGGCACAGCACAGAGAACTGAAGGGGTTCACGTCAGACGTCAGACATCATATGATCCGCGTCGACGGCAGACGCCCTGCCGTTCTGAGCGATAGGACAGCGATGTCTCACTTCCGGCGAAGGCTCCGATGGGGAGCAGGTCTGGTGGGGCTCTCCACCGTCGTGGCACTGGCGGGCGGCGTGCCCGCGACCGCGGCCACCAAGCAGGCACCGGACTTCGATGCCACGCCCCCTCAGGCCGGCAAGCCCTTCTACGCGGAGCAGCAACTCGCGGCCAACGGCGAGGGCTTCCCGAACTACCGCATCCCGGCGCTGGCCGTCACCAACCGCGGTGACATCCTCGCCGCCTACGACGGCCGGCCCACCGCGATCGACGCCCCCGGCCCCAACTCCATCCTGCAGCGCCGCTCCACCGACGACGGCGCCACGTGGGGGGAGCAGACGATCGTCCACGGGGGCAAGCGGGAAGCGCCCATCGAGGGCTACTCGGACCCCAGTTACCTCGTCGACCGCTCCACCGGCGACATCTTCAACTTCCACGTGAAGTCCTTCGACCAGGGCTTCGGCGGGTCCCGGCCCGGCGTCGACCCCCAGGACCGCAACGTGCTCCACGCCGAGGTCAGCGTCTCCCACGACGACGGCCTCACCTGGCAGCACGAGGTCATCACCTCGGACGTCACCGCCGACCTCGGCTGGCGCTCCCGGTTCGCCGCGTCGGGCCAGGGCATCCAGCTGAAGTACGGCAAGTACGCCGGGCGGCTGCTCCAGCAGTACACGATCATCAACGGCGCCGGTGTCTTCCAGGCCGTGTCCGTGTACTCCGACGACCACGGCAGGACCTGGAAGGCCGGCGAACCGGTCGGCTCGGGCATGGACGAGAACAAGACCGTGGAGCTCTCCGACGGCCGCGTCATGCTCAACTCCCGCGACTCCGGCCGCTCCGGATACCGCAAGGTCGCGATCTCCGACGACGGCGGCGTCACCTACGGCAAGGTGACCGTCGACCGGGAACTGCCCGACCCGGCGAACAACGCCTCCATCGCCCGCGCCTTCCCCAACGCGCCGCAGGGGTCGGACCGCGCCAAGGTGCTGCTGTTCTCCAACGCGGGCTCCACCAGCCAACGGGCCAACGGCATCGTCCGGATGAGCTTCGACGACGGCGAGACGTGGCCGGTCGCCCGGGTCTTCCAGCCGGACGGCATGGCCTACTCGACCCTGGCGACCCTGCCCGACGGCAACGTCGGCCTGCTCTACGAGCCCGACGGCGGCAACGGCGGCATCCGCTTCGCCCGGTTCAACCTCGCCTGGCTCCAGGGCGTTGCCGCGCCGCTCACGGCCGAGAACCTCACGGTCGAACGCGGCGGCACGGCGGCCTTCGATCTCACGGTGGCGAACCAGAGCGGGTCGGCCCTCCAGGTGAAGGACCTCACCCTCGGGGTGCCGGCGGGCTGGACGTACGAACTGACGCCGCCGGACCGGATCCCCCCCGGCTCCTCCAAGACCGTCACCGTCGACCTCACCGTCCCCGAGGACGCGACCGGGGGCACCTACCCCGTGACCGCCACGCTCACGGACACCAAGGGGCGCACCTCCCGGGGTTCCTTCACCGTCGAGGTGCCGAAGACGGCCGACGAGAACACACCGGGCCGCATCCAGGTGACCGGCGGCACGCTCACCAACCCGCGGAACGACGGCTACCAGGCCAGTGACAGGCTGGTCTTCACCTACACCGTCACCAACCTGTCCGACGCGGCCACCACGGTGGTGCCGAGCGGGAACCTCAAGGACCTCGACCCGGCGGCCGACTCACGCAACTGCCGGTGGCGCGGCCTCGCGGCCCACGCCTCCTACACGTGCGCCTTCCCGTACCACGTCGTCTCACAGGAGGACCTGGACGCGGGGCACTTCACACCGGTGACCGAGTGGACCTCGACCTCGGACGACACCGTCACCGTGGTCAGGCACACCGGCGAGCGCGTCGAACTGGGCTGACCCGCCCCCTCGTCGAACCGCCTCGCGGGAGAACTCCCGCGAGGCGATGGGTCATTCCTGTCCGGAGACGGCCATCTCGCCCAGCAGCGACCAGTCGTCCTGCGCCAGGGTCGTGTTGACGATCCGAGGCGTCTCGGCGAGATGGGGCGGCAGGGTCCGCTGCGCGGCCCTGAAGTGCTCCGACTGCACGTGGGCCGCCCCCGCCTCGTCGTCGCGGAAGGCCTCGACCAGGACGTACTCCGTCGGGTCCTCGACGCTGCGGGACCAGTCGAACCACAGGCAGCCCGGCTCGGCGCGGGTGGCCGCGGTGAACTCGGCGGCGATCCGCGGCCACTGGTCGGCGTACTCGGGGCGGACACGGAACTTGGCGGTGATGAAGATCATCGGTCTCCCTCATTGGTTCTCTGCGCGCAGCCGCGCCGCCCGCTGCGCGGTCCCGCGCGCGACCGGCGCCTCAGAGGTGCGGTGGATCGGCTGAACACGGCCGTAGCCGTGACAGGTCGGACACGTCAGGCTGTGAAGATCGTAGCCGACGGGGAACACACCGCCCGGGGGTGCGGCGGTGCGCCGCCGCAAGGGGGAGGGGACGGAACCGGATGGGGATCGCGCTGCTGGTGGCGTTGACCGCCGTCGTGGCCGCGGCCGTCGTCACGGGCCTGGTACGGGCCGGGTGACGCGAGGCACAGGCGGAGAGGACCCGACTCGCCGAGGAGGCGCGGCGGCAGGCGCGCCGGTCGCTGGACGCGGTGTGGGCGATGGACGACCGGCAGTTCGAGGAGTACGTCGCCGAACTGTGCCGCCGGGACGGCTGCACCGACGTCCGGCGGGTCGGCGGCGCCGGCGATCTGGGCGCGGACGTGACCGGCCGCTTGCCCGACGGCCGCCGCGTCGTCATCCAGTGCAAGCGGTACGCCAAGCACCGCACCGTCGGCAGCCGTGACCTCCAGACCTTCAACGGCGCCGCGCGAGCCGAGCACCGAGCCGACGTCCCGGTCTTCGTCGCCTCCTGCGTCTTCACCCGGCCGGCCGCGAGTTCGCGGCAAGACACCGACTGTGCCTCGTCGACGTCGATCTGCTCGGCTTCTGGAACGGCGGCACCGCGTCGACCTCGTTCCTGGACCTGGACATCGGCCGGTCCGGAACCAACCGCCGGCTGCGCCCGGACCACGACTGACGGGAGTCGCGTGTGCCGTGCGCGGACGGGACACCGGCGGGATGCCCCGTCCGCGCACGGCACACGGGGCATCTTCCGGCCGGTCAGGCGGCGGAGTCGGTGCCTTCTCCGCCCTCCCCGCGCGGGAGCCGGCGAAGCCGCAGCACGGCCACCGCCGCCGTACCGGCGCCGGCCAGGGCCAGCACCAGCAGGAGAGCCCGGTCCGGGACGGCCTCGCCGAGCCGCCTCGCGCCGCTCTCCCAGGCCGCCTCGGTGTCGATGTCGAGGAGGGAGGGCAGTGCCGAGGTGCCGTCGAAGAGCAGGAACACGACGCCCAGCAGGACGAAGAGGATCCCGCCGGCCAGCGAGGTGGTGTGCACGGTCAGCGGTCCCCACCGCAGCGCGCGCCCCCGCAGCCAGCGCCGGCGCCCGAGGTCCCAGCGGTCCCACAGCAGCGCCAGGACGAACAGCGGCACGGCCATGCCCAGCGCGTAGACGGCCAGCAGGAGCCCGCCGTGGAGCGGGCTGCCGTCGAGCGCCGCGACGGTGAGGATGCCGCCGAGGATGGGACCGGCGCAGAAGCCCGCCAGTCCGTAGACGGCGCCCAGGGCGAAGACGGACACGGCGGACCCGGTCCTGCGGGTGCCCGCCGCCTGCTGAAGACGGCGGGAGCCGAAGCCGAGGCCCAGGATCTGCGCCAGTCCCAGTGCGATCATCGTCCAGCCGCCGAGCAGGACCAGCAGCTCGCGGTGGCCGTAGAACAGGCGGCTGGCGAAGGAGCCGGCCACACCGAGCGGCACCAGCGTGGTGCACAGCCCCGCGTAGAAGACGGCGGTACGCAGCGACAGTCGGGTGCGGCCGGTGAAGGAGTAGGCGAAGAACGCCGGCAGCAGCAGCGCACTGCACGGGCTGAGCAGTGCCAGCAGGCCGCCGAGGAAGGCGGTCGCGGCGGTGATCCCGCTCATCGCCCGGCTTCCTTCGCGGCCTTCTCGACGGCGGCGGTGAACGTGCTCAGCGGCTGCGCGCCGAGGACGGGTGTGGAGTTGACGAGGAAGGCGGGCGTGCTGGACACCCCCAGCGCGTATCCCTCCTCCTGGTCCCTGCTCACCGACGCCTCGGCGGCCTGGGACTTCAGGTCGGCCTCGAAGCGGTCGAGGTCGGCGACGCCCGCCTCGCGGGCCATCTCGCGAAGCCGGGAGGAGGAGAAGGCGCCCTTGTTGCGCGGGCGCTCCTTGGCGTAGGCGACGTCGTGGAACTGCCAGAACCGCCCCTGCTGTCCAGCGGCCCAGGAGGCGCGGGCGACGCGCTCCGATTCGGCGCCGAACACGGGGAAGTTCCGCCACTCGATGCGCAGCAGGCCCTTGTCCACGTACGACCGGACGAGTTCCGGCTTGGTCTCCCGCGCGAACTTGCCGCAGAAGGGGCACTGGAAGTCCTCGTAGGCGATCAGTACGACGGGCGCGTCGGCGCGGCCCAGGGCCAGTGGGTCCTTCTGGTCCCTGCGGGCCAGGGCGAGCAGCGACTTCTGCTGTTCGTCGGGGGTGGCTCCGGCGACGGACGGCGACACGGCGGCGGACGGCGGGACGGCGGCGGCCGGCCGGTCCCGGGACACGGAGTCCCCGGAACCGCCGCCGAGGGCGGCGGCCACGGCGACGGCGGCGGCCGCACCGCCGCCCACGGCGATCCAGGTCAGACGGCGACGGTGGGCACGAGGGGAGGAAGGCATGGGACACCTCCGAAAGTGAAGTGTGCGAAGGAGAGGGGCGTAGAGGAGAAGGAGACTGGATGGAGAGGGGAAGGACAGGGGTCAGGCGACGGGCCGCACGGGGCAGGCCGCCTCGGTGGCCAGGCGCCGCAGCGCGGCCTCGGCCAGCAGGACGAGGGCGAGCACCGCGACCGCGGGTTGCAGGGGGGCCCAGTAACTCAGCGCGCCGGAGGCCCCCAGCAGAAGCAGGGCCGCCTTGTTGCAGACGGGGCAGCCGACCGCGAGGAAGGACAGCACCGCGCCGGCCGACCCGAGTGAACGTCCGGTCGCGTCGTCACGGCCCGCGACGGGCCCGGTTCGCACATAGGTGGCGAGCACCACGGCCGACAGCACGGCGGTGAGGAGCAGCATCGGGTAGTTCCACCACACCGGCGGCACCGAGCGGGAGAACAGCGGGGTCGGGACGAGGGCGGTGGGCACGCCCAGGACGAGGACCGCCAACGGCGTGGCCGCCGCGACAGCGGCCCAGCGGCGTCGGGGCCAGCAGCGCAGGGCGGCCCACGCCGCACGGGGGGAGCGGGACACGGACAACGGATGACTCTCCGGTCGTACGGGGTGACAGGGACGCGCGGACACGGCGCGCGGGCCTACACCCGTCGTACGGAGAGTTCGGTGAGGTCGGGAGGAGACGGTTCCGGTCCGTGGCGCCGGACGTCCCGGTGCGCGGACGTCCACGCCGGTGCCGTGTCGTCGGCGTGCGCCGGCAGGGCACGGGCGAGCAGCGCACCGAACCGCGGGTGCTGTTGCTCCGGCTGCGCCTTCTTCAGGCAGGGCCCGTTTCCCGCGGCGGCGGGCGCGCCGTGACCGGCGTCGTCCAGCGTCTCGGGACACGGTGCCACGTGCGGGTCGGCCGCGGTGGAGGAGGACGCCGCCCGGAACGCGGGCGGGGAGGCGGTCGTGGCGCAGAACAGCGCGGCCAGCAGGACGAGCAGCGCGAGGCCGGCGCCCATGGCACCGTGCCGCCTGCGACGCATCGCCGTTCCTCCACTTCGTCGGTCCCGACACCATAGCCCAGGTACCCCCGGGCGTATCGAAGCCGGGACCGGGCGCGTCATCACAGCGGGACCAGGGCCCACCCCTCGTGCTGACGGAGCGCCAGGTGCCACACGGCGGCCGGTACGACCCCCACGCCGGCCACGAGGGTGTCGGCGGTCAGTCCGCGCCCCGAGAGACTGTTGGCGCAGGCGAGGACCCGCGCCCCGGTCTCCAGCAGCCGGGTGACCTGTTCGCCCGCCTCTTCCCCCAGCACGAGGTCCAGTCCGGCGCCGTGGACGACGACCTCGACCTCGACGGGCCGATCCGCCGCCGCCACCAGGTTCGTCACCGCGCGCACCACGCGGTCCGGTTGAGGAGCCGCCACGACGACACGGACGGGAGCGGGGAAACCGGCCTCGGCTGCCTCGGCGTTCTCGGCTTTCATGGGGTCACCCTCGCACACCGGACGGCACCTCGACCGGGGGCCCGCGCGGCGCGGCCCGATCCCACCGGAAACAGGAACCCGCGGCCGTGCACAGGCCTGACCGCGGGCGGGCCGTGCCGCCGTCGTGCCGGCTGGTGTCAGCGGTCCTGGGACAGGCGCAGCAGGTCCGCGAAGACCCCGTTCGCCTGCACGAGTTCGTCGTACGGGCCCTGCTCGGTGATGCGGCCCTCCTCCATGACCACGACGTGGTCGGCGATCCTGGTGTTCTCCAGGCGGTGCGTGACGACGATGGTGATGCGTTCGCCGGCGATGGCCTTGATCTTCCCGAAGATGCCGTGCTCGCCCCGCGGGTCCATCTGCGAGGTCGGCTCGTCCAGGATCAGCAGCGGTGTCTGCCGGTACAGCGCCCGTCCGCAGACCAGGCGCTGCCACTGGCCGCCGGACAGTTCGGCACCGCCCCACAGCTCCTTGGCGAGGAGGGTGTCGAGCTGCTGGGGCAGTTTTTCGACCGCCTCTCGCATGCCGACGGCCTCGACCGCTTCCCAGACCGGTCCGTCGTCGTGGGTGCGGGGCTGGCCGAGGGTGATGTTCTCGCGGGTGCGCAGGGGCCAGCAGGCGAAGTTCTGGGGGACGAGGGCGGTGCGCCGCCATACGGCGTCGGGGTCGGCGTCGGCGAGGTCGGTGCCGTCCCACAGGACGCGGCCCTTGTCCGCGAGGAGGATGCCGGTGATGAGCTTGGCCAGGGTGGACTTGCCGGAGCCGTTCTCGCCGACGACGGCGAGGATCTGGCCGCGGCGCAGGGTGAGCGACACACCGTTGACCGCCGGTTCGTCCTTGCCCGGGTACCGGTAGACGACTTCGTCGAGCCGGATCTCGTCCACGCGTTCGGGGATGGTCAGTTCACCGCGCCTGGGGGCGCGTTCGCGGGCCATGTCGAGGAAGGACCGCATGTCGGCGAGGTAGAGCGAGGTGTGGAACATGGCGGCGCCGTTGACGACGAACTGCGAGAGCGCGGCCAGCGTGGTCTGCACGGCGACCACGGCGGTGGCCGCGACCGGGAGGGCGACACGACCGGTGGTGGCCAGCCAGGCGAGGGTGGCCCAGGTGCCGAGCAGGAACACGCCGCCCAGGGCGCTGCTCGCCAGCACGATGCGCAGCATGCGGGGCGCGGCGGTGAGGGTGCGCTGGTCGATGCGGTCGGACAGTGCGCGGTACCAGTAGACCAGGTAGCCGGTCATGCCGTTGGCGCGGACCTCGTCCCCGAAGCGCGAGTAGGTGGCCCACCAGCGCATCATGGAGCGCACGTTGCGGTCGCCGACGTTGAGGTAGTGGGTCTCGTAGTCGACGCGTGCCGACAGTACGGCGCCGACGCCGGCCGGGACGACGGCCAGCAGGAGCAGCGGCAGCATCAGCGGGTGCAGGGCGGTGATGACACCGCTCGCCGCGATCATGCGGATCAGGGCGGCCGTGAACCGCTGGCTGTCCTGCACCATGAACCGGGTCCGGGTGACACCGACCTCGGCGGCCTCCTGCCGGTCGGCGAAGCCGTTCTCGCCGTACGCCGACGCCTCGACCCGGCACACGGCGGCGACGAGCGCGATGTCCGCCTCGGTCATCAGCAGCGGTGTGATCCGCCCGTCGGCATAGGAGGACAGGGCGCTGCTGATCCGGCCGAGGCCCGCGGCGGCCATCACCACGATCAGCGCGGGCAGCGCGCCGTGCAGGCGTTCGGACACGGTGCCCGTGCCGAGGATGTGGGTCATGGCCTGCGCGGTGAACGCGAGGACGAGCGCGGCCGTGGCGCCCGTGAGGAGCTGGCAGGCCAGGAGGAGGACGACGCCGGTCCTGTCGACGGACCAGGCCATGCGCGCGGTGTGCCCGAGCACGGCGGGAAGCCGGCGGCACATGGCGCCGAAACCGGCCTCCGCCAGCGGGTTCCTGCCGTGCTTGCCCTCGAAGGTGATCGTGGCCGGCGGTGGCGGGGGAGGTGTCTTCCCGTTCGCGGTCGAGGCGTCAGTCACCGTCACCTGCATCCCTCCTTGGGGCTCGCACCGCGCCTGGATGGCTCGGCAGTGCCCGGTACAACGAGGTGCCGGGAGATTCGAACACGCTCGATTCCGGACGCGGTGGGCCCCTTGCGGAGCAAGGGCTCGCTCGCGCTGTCGCCGCAGTGGAGCCGCCGCCGAGCGGTGGCAGGGTGGCCGAAACGCCGATGCCCGAGACGCCTGGGACACGTGGGTTTTCCCAGGGTACGGCCCCGGTCCTCACTACCTACCGGGCCGCCGTAGGCCTACGGCTGAGCGCGCCCCCTGCCGGAAGACGCATCGACCCACTACCTTTCTCCGCGCCGGCTGCCTCGGGTTGCCCGAGGCATGCCGGCGCCGGACACTGACATGTCGTCAACCACCGCTGGAGAGCCTTATGGGACGCAGCACACGACCCCGGCCGCCTGCCAGACGCCGACTGCCCGCTGTCGCGGCCGGTACGACGGCCGCCCTGATCCTGGCCATGACGCCCTCGGCGGCCTCGGGCGCCGCACCGGCGCAGTCCGCGCCGCACACGCTGCCCGGCGGCTACAAGCACCTGGTCGTGATCTACGAGGAGAACCACTCCTTCGACAACCTCTACGGCACCTGGGGACCGGTCGGCGGCCGGCAGGTCGAGGGCCTGGCCCAGGCCACCGCCCAGCAGCGCACGCAACGCGCCCAGGACGGCACGCCGTATCGCTGCCTGCTCCAGAACGACGTGAACCTGACCAGCCCGCCCCTGGAGTCGACCTGTAGCGACACCGCCCACGGGGTGGAGGCGAGCGCGTTCACCAACGAGCCGTTCACGATCGACGACCACATCGGACCGCAGGACCGCACCTGCCCCGCGCCCGGAGTCCGCGCGGACAACGGTGTGGTCAAGGACTCCCCGGGTGCCCTGCCCGGCGGCTGCACCCGGGACCTGGTGCACCGCTTCTACCAGAACCGGTACGCCATCGACGGCGGCCGGCAGGACCGCTACGTCACCGCCTCCGACGCGGTCGGCCTCACCATGGGCCACTACGACACCGCGTCACTGCCGGTCCACCGCTACCTGCACGCGCCGGGCGCCCCGCGCTACGTTCTGGCCGACCACTTCTTCCAGGGCGCGTTCGGCGGCTCCTTCCTCAACCACCAGTACCTGATCGCCGCGCGGGCGCCGGAGGACACCAGCGCCGGAGCGTCCGGCGCGAAGAACACGGTCCTCGACGGCAACGGCATGCCCGCCTCCTACCCGCTGTACAAGGCGACCGGCCCGGTGGCGGACGGTGCACTGACCACCGCCTGCCCGGACGGTGACCCGGCCGACTACGCGCACGCCTGCGGCAACCTGGCCGTCAACACGGTGCAGCCGGCCAGCGCACCGTACGGCAGCGGCGCCCGGATCCCGCTGATCGACGACGCGAAGTACCCCAACATCGGCGACCGGCTCACCGCCGCCGGCGTCTCCTGGAACTGGTACTCCGGCGGCTGGAACGACGCGGAGGCCGGGCACCCCGGACCGCTCTTCCAGTACCATCACCAGCCGTTCAACTACTTCGCCGACTACGCCCCCGGCACGCCGGGGCGCAGCCACCTGCGCGACGAGACGGAGTTCCTGCGCGCGGCCAGGACCGGCACGCTGCCGGCCGTCAGCTTCGTCAAGCCCTACGGCGCCGAGAACGAACACCCCGGCTACGCCAGCGAAGCGGACGGCAGCGACCACCTCGTCGACCTGCTCAAGGCGGTGACGGAGGGCCCGCAGGCCGGCAACACGCTCGTGGTCGTCACCTACGACGAGTTCGGCGGCCAGTGGGACCATCTGCCGCCCCCCGGACCGGGCTCGCCCACGCGCGGCGCCCATGACACCTGGGGCCCGGGCACCCGCATCCCCGCACTGATCATCTCCCGCTCGCTGCCGCGCTCGGCCGTCGACCACACCGTCTACGACACCACCTCCATCATCGCCACCGTCGAACGCAGCTACGGACTCAAGCCCGTCGCCACCCGCGACGCGCTCGTCAACGACCTGTCCCCGGCCGTGGCCGCGGGTGGCCGCAGAACCCCGTAGCCGCAGCCTGCCAGGCGGCCAGGAGCAGCAGGGCGCCGGTTTCGGTCGGCTGCGGCGGGCGGTTCGGTGTCCGAGCACCTTTGTGTGGCTTCTCTGTGCCCGGCTGCGGGGCCTCTCCGTGACCGACTGGGGGGCCTCTCCGTGACGGCGGCGGCCTGCCGGGTGCGGCACGACAAAGGGGCGTATCTGCGTGATGATCGGCATATGCCATGGACTCACCGAAAACGTGGTCCAACGGCCGATCCGGACCGCTCCGCGCACCGTGTCCCTGGTATGGGGACCGCTTCGACCACGGACGAGGAACTGCTCCGCACCCTGTACGCCGAGCATGCGGGACCCCTGTTCCACTACGCGCTGCGACTGACCTCAGGGGACCGGCAGTGGGCCGAGGACGTCGTGCAGGAGACGCTGCTGCGCGCGTGGCAGCACCCCGCCGCGTTCGAACCGGCTCGCGGTCCGGCGCGCGCATGGCTGTGCACGGTCGCCCGGCACGTGGTCATCGACGGCCACCGCGCCCGCAAGGCCAGGCCGCCCGAGGTGGACGGCGAGGCCCTGGAGCAGGCCGCCGAGCAGACGCGGGGCGAGGACCAGATCGAGCAGGCGCTGCAGAGCTGGGCCGTGGCCGACGCCCTGCGGACGCTGTCCCCGGACCATCGCGCCGTACTGCTGGAGACGTACTACCGGGGCCGGACCATGGCGGAAGCCGCGGATGTCCTGGGCATCCCGCTGGGCACCGTGAAGTCGCGGACCTACTACGCCCTGCACGCCCTCAGGCTCGCGCTCCGGGAACGGGGGATCGAGCCATGACGGCGGCGTGGAGGAGGTGGCGACCATGACCGCGGACCACGACGCCCTCCGGCCGGCGCTGGGCGGATACGTCCTGGGCACGCTGTCCCCGGCGGAGAGCGAGGAGGTGCGGGCCCACCTCGCGGTGTGCGACGAGTGTCGGCACGAGCACGCGGAGCTGGCGGGACTGCCGGCCCTGCTCGCGACGGTTACCGAAGCCGAAGCCGAAGCCGAAGCCGGAGCTGCTGCCGCCGACGTCGAAGCCGAAGCCGCGGGTCGGGGGATGCCCGCCGTCAGCCGGGACCTCGCCGACCGGCTGGTGCGGCGGGCAGCCGAGACCGCGTCGGACGCTCCTCCGGCACGTTCCGACGTGCCTGCCGCCCCTCAGGCGGCCGAAGAGAGCCTCCTCGACCGGATGCTCCACCAGGCCGCGGCCAGGCGCCGCAGGACCTGGCGGCTCCAGTGGGCCGGAGCCGCCGCCTCCCTGGCGCTCATCGCGGCGTCGATCGGCGGCACATGGCTCGCGGCCGGCGGATCCGTGGTCAGTGAGGCGACGCCGCCCGGCCCCACCGCGCAGGCGCCGTCACGCACCTTCTCCGGACACGATTCCGTCACCGGTGTCACCGCCTCGGTGAAGGTCTCGCCCTCGGCGTGGGGCAGTGTCCTCCAGGTCTCCGCCGGAGGGGCGCCCGCGGGCGTCATCTGCCGGTTGCAGGCGATCGGGCCCGGCGGGGCCAGGGCGGACGCCGCCACCTGGCGGGCGGGCCAGTACCCTCCCGGCACCACGATTCCAGGAGCGGTCCCGCTCTCACCGGGAGCCATCCAGCACTTCGAGATCGTCACGGGCGACGGTCGGAAGCTGGTCACGATGCGAGCGTAGGCGCGCGAAAGCCCGCACCCGCAGAAATATGGCAAAGGATGCAATCAGTCCCGAACCGCGTGGTACCCGCTCTCCGTGCAACTGGATGAGGGGCCAACTCGGGCCTCGCCGCAGCGATTCCACCCGATTCCCGGGCCACCCCTCGGATTCCGGCCTCCGCACCCCACAGAAGAGCCACAAGACCATGTTTGTGACCGATCCCGCCTGTCCGAGCCCACCACTGCTCTCGCACTGCCGTCACCAGGCCATGCTCACTCTCCCCGCCCAGGAGGCGCACGTCTCGGCCGCCCGTCACTTCGCGGCGGATCTGCTGGAGTGCTGGCGCGTCCCCCGGAGCGAGCGGGACTCCGCCGTCCTCATCGTCGACGAACTCGCCGCGAACGCCGCCCAGTACGGCCGCGAGCACATGACGCTGCTGCTCCTCCTCGACCACGGCACCCTGCACATCGTCGTCAGCGACTCCGGAACCGCCGTGGAGCACCACCACCGCGAGACGGCCCCGGACGAACACGGCCGCGGCACCGGCATCGTCCGCTACCTCGCGGAGTCGACCGAGGTCCACCACACACGCGGCGGCCGTGAGGTCCGCGCCTGCCTGCGATGCCGGGTGTGACGGAATCCCGCACCCGCCCGGTCACGGGTGGGGGCGCGGACGAGGCGCGGGTACCCGCCTATTCCTCGTCGCCCGTCGTCATCTCCACGTCGATCACCCCGTCGTCCTGGAAGAGCTCGGACGCCAGTTGCGCGGGATCCTCGGTGCCTTCCAGCTCCAGCAGCACCTTCGCGGCGTCGTCGGTGCGGCCGGGCAGCCGCTCGACTCCGACCTGGAGGATGCGGAAGCCCCGACGGGTGCAGACCTGCATCAGGCGCGGCAGCAGCGCCGTGCCCGTACGGTAGGTCAGACGCGCCTCGAAGATGTTGGTGGACGTGCCGGGCATCAGGCGGGTGGACAGCAGGAGCGGATATCCGCGGACGACCAGGAAGTGCACGATGGTGGTCGCCGTCGCGAGGATGGGCAGTCCGCCGCCGCAGGCCATGCCGACCGCACAGGTCAGCCAGACTGTCGCCGCGGTGGTCAGGCCCCGTACCGCGTCCCGGCGCACGAAGATCAGTCCGCCGCCGATGAACCCGATGCCCGAGACGATCTGCGCCGCCACCCGGGACGGGTCGAACGAGACGTTCTCCAGCCCCAGGACATTGGTGAACCCGTGCTGCGAGACCTCCATCATCAAGGCGCTGGAGATACCGACCAGCGTGTGCGTCCGCAGGCCCGCGCTCTTCTGCTTGGCCTCCCGCTCCCAGCCGATCAGGCTCGACAACAGCAGCGCCAGCCCCAGCTCGGACAGCTGCCGCACGCCCTGCCCGTTGCCCAAGTCCCACAACGACGCCGCCAGCCCGCTCACGCGCACCTCCCGACCCGTACGTACTCCATCAAGCCGACATCTACCCCCAACCTGGCACAACACGATCAGTGCTGCCGGGAGTTCACGCATCGGTTCCGACCAAAGGGGCAACCAACGGGCCGCCACGCCGTGTACCGGGCCGCCCCCGTCGTGGGCGATAGCGTGGTGCCCGGACGGCAATTCCCGCGGCATATGGGGTGATTGATGAAGCAGCAGTTGAACTTGGTGACCTTGGGCGTGGAGGACTTGGCAGTCAGCCGCCGGTTCTACAGCGAAGGCCTGGGCTGGACGCCTCTGCTCGATCTGGACGAGATCGTCTTCTACCAGGTCGGCTGGGGGCTGGCCCTGGGGCTCTTCTCCCTGGCCGACCTGGGCGCCGACACAGGGCAGGCGGCAGTGGCCGGCACCCCCTTCACCCTCGCGCAGAACCTCGACGCGCCCGCCGACGTGGACGCGGCCGTGGAGCGGGCCCGTGCGGCGGGGGCGACGGTCCTCAAGGAGCCGCAACGCGCGGCGTTCGGCGGCTACCACGCCTACTTCGCCGACCCCGACGGCCACCGCTGGGAGGTGTGCCACAACCCCGGCTGGTCGGTCGCGGACGACGGCACCGTGACACTGACGCCTGTCGAGGTTCCCGACGCGGAGGACTGACGCGGCCGGGTGCCGTTCTGCCCGGGAGGACGTCGGGAACCAGAGCGACGGCGACGGAGAATCCACCCGGCCGGGTCAACAAATGGTTCTCCGGAAAGTACGCGCACAAAACGCTGAAGGCCGGCCACAACGTGCCGCAGGAAGCACCCCTCGATTTCACCAGGGCCGTCATCGAGGTCGACGGCTTCGCGCAGCCCCTCTCGAAATGAGTTCGAGCGCTGTGCCGCCCTATGCCCGGCCGGAGTGGAGGGCGACCGCACGCAGGAGGGCGTCGCGGCATGCGAGAACGGCGGGGTGACGGCTGCGGCCGCGGCGTACGACGGTGGAGATACGGCGCGCGCGCTGACCGCGGGGGAGCTGCCGCAGAGCGACCGTAGGGGAGTGCCCGTACCAGACCAGGTCCGGAAGGAAGGCGGCGGCGTGCTTCTGCTCGACGAGACGGAGGTGGAGCAGCAGGTCGGTGGTCTCGAACCGTACGTCGGGTTCGAAGCCGGCGTTGCGGCACAGGGTCATGGCCCAGTGCCGTGCGGCCGTGCCTTCGGGTTCCATCACCCAGGGGTGCCCATGGAGCGAGCGCAGCGCCGCCATTGGACTGTCGGTGTCCGGGCTGTCGGCCGGTTCGGGCAGTGCGAGGTGCAGAGGGTCGTCGAGCAGGTCCTCCTGTTCGAGTTCGGAAGACCGCGGATTGGGGTTGCCCGGGTATTCTTCGGCGAGGACCAGGTCGAAGTCTCGGGCCAGCAGGGCGGGTAGGGCCCTTTCGGGCCCCATGTGCGTGACGTGGACGCGCAGTTGCGGGTGGAGGTCGCGCAACAGGCCGAGCGCGGTGGGGACCAGAGCCAGGGCGGCCGTCTGGAACGAGGCGATGCGCAGGGTTCCGGTCAGATCGGACAGCGAGGTGGCGATCTCCGCCTCGGCGCGCTCCAGGCGTTCGAGGACCGCTTCGGTGTGGGCGACGAGGATCTCGGCCTGCACGGTCAGCCGCACCCGCCGACCGGCCGGTTCCAGCAGGGGAACGCCGACTTCGGCCTCCAGCTGTGAGAGCTGCTGGGAGACGGAGGAGGGGGCGTAGGACAAGGCGGCGGCGACAGCGGCCAGGGTGCCGCGGTGCTTGAGCTCACGCAGCAGCCGCAGCCGGTGCAGATCGAACATCGCCGGAGACTCTCCTCGTCGTTGCGGAGCGACCCGCTGAACCATCGGTTTCTCCGACGACTATAGGTCGAAAACATTCGCTGGACCGATCATAGGAGGGCATCGGACCCTGAACGTGTGTCTGACAACGCCTCCCGCCGCCGTACGCCGCCGTGGTCCGTGCGCCCCCGGGCCCGCACCTGGCGGTGTGGGCCCGCACCCGCCGAGGTGCGGGATTTCCATACCGCGCTGCCCGGCTACTCACCCACTCCACTGACCGAACTCCCCTCACTCGCATCCGAGTCGGGCGTCGGTCGGGTCTTCGTCAAGGATGAGTCGTGCCGTTTGGGGCTGCCCGCGTTCAAGGCGCTGGGCGCGACCTGGGCGGTCCATCGGACCCTTGCCGAGCGGGCCGCGAGCAGCGGGGAGGCGGGACCGGTCGTGCTGGTGACCGCCACCGACGGCAACCACGGCCGGGCGGTGGCCCGCACGGCACGCCTGCTCGGGCAGCACGCCCACGTCTTCGTGCCGCGGGGAGTGCATCCGCAGGCCGTGGCGGCCATAACCGCCGAGAAGGCGGAGGTGACCGAGGTCCTGGGGACCTACGACGAGGCCGTGCGCCGGGCCGCCGAGGCGGCCGCCGCGCCGGACGCGGTCCTGGTCCAGGACACCGCCTGGCCCGGCTACGAACGGATCCCCGGGTGGATCGTCGAGGGCTACTCGACCCTCTGCGCGGAGATCGACGAGCAACTGGCGGCCGAAGGGGCCGTCGACGGCCCCGACCTCGTCTCGATTCCGGTGGGCGTGGGCTCCCTGGCCCAGGCCGTGGTCACGCACTACCGCAGCCGCCCCTCGGGGCGCGCTCCGGCGCTGCTGTCGGTGGAGCCGGAGGCAGCGGCCTGCGTGCTCGAAAGCCTCACCCGCGGCGAACCCGTCACCGTCACCGGCGGCGACACCACCATGGCGGGGCTGAACTGCGGCACCCCCTCCAGCATCGCCTGGCCCTACCTGCACGGCGGGCTGGACGCCGCTGTGGCCGTCCCCGACGCCGACAGCGCCCGCGCGGCCGTCCGCCTCGCGGCCCTCGGGGTCTCCTCGGGCCCCTGCGGGGCCGCCGCGCTCGCCGGCCTCCGCACGGTGCTGACCGGTTTGGGCGGCGACGAGCGCCGTACGGCCCTGGGGCTCGACGCGACCTCGGTGGTCGTGCTGCTGAGCACCGAGGGCCGGGACGCCAACCCGCACTCCGCCGCCGACCACTGAACGCGCCCCACCGGAAGGACCCCTGTGTTGCCCACCCCTGTCAGTCCGATCAGGAGGAGACCGGCGTGCTGACCCACTTCGCAGCCGCGCTCGGTGTTCTCGGCCTGCTGACCGTCGTGCCCGGCCCGGACATGGCGGTGGTCACCCGGCGCGCCCTGGTGGCCGGGCCCGGGGACGCGCTGCGCACCGTGGGCGGGATCGTGACCGGGCTGCTGCTCTGGGGCGCGCTGAGCGTGGCCGGACTCGCGGCCGTGCTCGCCGCCTCACCCACTGCCTACCTGGTCGTCAAGCTCCTCGGCGCCGGGTACCTGGTCTTCCTGGGCGCGCAGGCGCTGTGGCAGAACCGCCGCAGCGCCTCGCGGACCGCCCTCCCGGGCACCGGCTCCCCCGCCGTCGGGAGCCCGTGGCGGACCGGTCTGGTCAGCAACGCCCTCAATCCGAAGATCGCCGTCTTCTACTCCGGACTGCTTCCCACCCTGGCCCCGCCGCAGCTGCCCGCCGCCTGGGCCATGACGCTGCTGGTCCTCCTCCATGCCACCCTGAGCCTCACCTGGCTGGGCGGCTATGCTCTTCTGCTGTCCAGGGCCGGGCGCGTCCTCGAAAGGCCGGGGACCCACCGCATGCTGGGGCGGACCACGGGCGTCGTACTGATCGGTCTCGGGCTCATGGTCGCGACCACGGCCGGCTGACCCCGCGCGCCCCCGGTCCCAGGCGCAACCGAAAGTTAATCCCGCGGTCACCTGCGGTCGGTTCGCGCGACGTCGCGGTACCGGACAAAGGTAAGTGACCCAAACATGCACAAGAAGGGCGGCACCCCCGTGCCACACCTGTTGACCTCGCTCCTCACGCAGGTGGCGGTCGCCGTGATCGAGGCGCTCGTCATCCGTCTGCTCGTCCAGCTCTGGAACGCCTTCGCCCGCAGCGGCCGCCCGATGGCAGCCGCCGCTTGAGGAATCTCAGGCGTAATCCCGAGTACCTGACCCGAGCACGATGAGTACCTGATCACGCACCCTGAGCACCTGACCTGAGCGCCTGATCTCAGGCAGGACCTCAGTGGCACTCTCAGGCAGGGCCCTCAGTGGCAGTCGAGCAGTCCCGCGGACTGCTTGGCGGCCAGGATCCGACGCACGCTGTCGTCGACCTTGGCTCGGAAGGACGCGTCCTGCCGCATCCGGGCCTCGATGGCCTGCGTCATCGCGGGCACGGTGCTCGGCCGCACCGTGAGGATCATGTTTCCGCCCGCCGCGATGAAGTTCACGGCACGCTGGGCGGGGCTGAAGGACCGCACCGCGACCGCGTTCCCGATGTCGTCCGAGATCACCACGCCCTTGAAGCCGAGCTTGCCGCGCAGCAGCTGACTGATGACCGTCGGTGAGAAGGCCGCGAGGTGCTTGGGGTCGATCTTGGTGTAGGTGGCCGACGAGATCATCACGAAGGGGGAGCCGGACCGTATCCCGGCCCGGAAGGGCTCGAGGCTGGAGCTGCTCGCGGTCGTCACCGAGTCCACCACGTTGGCCGTGGTGTCGGTGTTGCCGATCACCTGGCCCAGCCCGGGAAAGTGCTTGAGCGTGGTCATCACGCCCGACTGCGCGAAGCCCGCGGCG
Source organism: Streptomyces sp. NPDC004721 (assembly GCF_053601495.1). Taxonomy (NCBI): domain Bacteria; kingdom Bacillati; phylum Actinomycetota; class Actinomycetes; order Kitasatosporales; family Streptomycetaceae; genus Streptomyces; species Streptomyces sp. NPDC004721. The sequence continues at coordinate 15,907 of NZ_JBSGBZ010000031.1, read as the reverse complement.
AAGGCGCCGGAGTGGGAGGTCACGGTCTCCGGGGTGTGGCCGAATTCCCGCTTGAACGACCCGATGGGCATGTTGCGGGTGCCCAGGGCGGCCGGCACCACGTCGGCGACCGGCGCCAGGTTGAGGTCGACCCCGGCGGCCTTCAGCTGCTTGGCCCATCCGGCGGCCTGGCTGCGCAGCGTCGCGGTCGGCCAGCTGCCCTGGGTCAGGCCGTTGGGTATGGCCGAGAAGCCGGGGCCGTTCAGCACCTGTACCTGGCCGCCCTCCTGGTCGGTGGAGACCAGCAGGCCGACGCGGCGGCCGCCGACCTGATCCGCTTGGCCCCGGAAGCCGTCGACCGTCTTCCTGGTCGCCGCCGTGCCGGCGGTGCTGCGGCCGGTCAGCATGATGGCGCCCACGTGGTTGTCGCGCAGGGTGCGCAGCTGGGCCTGGTCGGGGTGGGCCGCGGAGATCCCGCCCATGAGGAGCTGCCCGACCCGCTGAGCGGTGGTCATTCCGGAGAAGTAGCGGTCGGTGCAGGTGGCGGCCCGTGTCGGCGAGGGCGTGCTCGCCGCGGCGGGGGGTGCGTCGCTGGTGCTGGGGGAGCGGGGCGAGTCGCCTGTTCGCCCGGGCGTGACCGACGCACCGCAGCCGGTGGCGGCCAGCGCCAGGGTGACCAGCGGTGCCGCGCAGCGCAGGGCTGTGGAACGGCGGCTCCTGATCTGCCGGACACGTGATGTCATGGGTTCGTCTCCTGGCCTGTGCGGGTGCGGTGGCCTCCCCACAGCCGCCTGTCTCGCGGCTGTTTCCTCGTGGCGAGCCGCGCTCGCCGCGACCATCACACGGTACTTTATTGGGCATTTGTCCGCCCCTTCGGTGACTACACAGGGTGCCGACGCCTCCAGCGACGGAAAGGGCCGGTGCCGGCAGCGGTTGTCGCTGCCGGCACCGGCCCTGTCGTGCGCGTGTGCGTGCGCTGGATCAGTACCGCGTGGGCGGGATCAGTACGCGGAGTTGACCCTGTCGATGGAACCGTACCGGTGGGCCGCGTAGTTGGCCGCCGCGGTGATGTTGGCCACCGGGTCGGTGAGGCTGTGGGCCGTGCCGACGACGTGGTAGGCGTTGAACGTGGGGGAGATGACCTGGAGGAGACCCTTGGAGGGGGTGCCCTTGCGGGCGTTGATGTCCCAGTTGTTCTGGGCGTTGGGGTTGCCCCCGGACTCACGCATGATGTTGCGGTGCAGGCCCTCGTAGCTACCGGGGATGCCCTTGGCCTTCATGATGGCCAGGGACTGCTTGATCCAGCCGTCGAGGTTGTTGCTGTAGCCGGTCTTGCCGCTGTAGGCGGTGTGGCTGTCGGTGGAGCGGGCCGCGGCCACGGAGGCGGCGTGCACCTGGGTCGCTTCGGCGGCCTGTGCGGGCGACGGCATCAGGGTCAGGGCGGCGGCAGCGGCGCCGGTCGTGGCGATGCCGGTGAGAGTGAGGGTGCGCAGGCGGGCGAAGCGGTTGGTGCGAGTGGCCGTGGTCATACGGAAGTAACCCTCCAGTGGGGGACGTCGTCAGGGGTGCTACCGCAATCGATTGCGGCGGCGTGGGGGCGGAGCCCCGCGCTGCACGGGCCGGAGCGGGCGGAGCCGGCGGAATTCGCCGGTCGTGCGTCCCGTGGCTCGGAGCAACGACAGCAATGTTTAGCCGTCGACCGGACGGGGCGCAATGATGTGACGTACTACCCGACTACGTAGTAAATGCCCGAAATGTTCCATAGTGGGGCTTTCTTTGCTGCTTGGGGCGACATGCTCGCTACGACCGGGCTTAGGACGTGATCTGGGTCCTATGGGTGGCGTCACATCCGCGGGCCTCTCGAGGCCGTTGTTGGGGCCCCGGCGGCGCAGAAACAGACCGGATGTCGGCGCTTCGGCAGGAGGGCATCCCTGCGAGAGCCGGCTCCTCGGAGGAAGGGGGTCCCCGCAAGACAGGAAAAGGGCACCCTCGATCCAAAGGGTCCCTTTGAGGTTCTCAAAGTAGAAGTGTTAACGTTTTACCGTGAAGACAGCAGCCGCGTACCGCGCAGACGCCTCCTACGGCGTCTGGCGTGCCGTCATGGGCGTACCGCTCGTGGCGCGCCTGCATGTCGATCTCTGCCGCTGCGTGTCCGCGGCTTGTCGCGCCTGACCGCGAACTCATCGATGCAGCGGCGCTGTTGACGTCTCTTCCGGGCGCCGCTCCTGTAAGTCCCCGCTCAAACCCATTTTTCCGCGCGTCCCTACTGGAGTGTGTCCGTGTCCGCGAACACCGCTGATCCGAAGCCCGCGAACTCCGGCTTCCGGATACCCGTCCCCTTCTGGGCCCAAGTCCTGCTCGGTCTCGTCGTCGGCCTGATCCTCGGCTTCGTCGCCCGCACCTACGACGTGTCCTGGCTCGCCACCACCCTCGACAAGGTGGGCGGCATCTTCGTGCAGCTTCTGAAGCTGGCCGTGGCACCGCTGGTCTTCTTCGCGATCATGGTGTCGATCACCAACCTGCGGAAGGTCAACAACGCGGCCCGCCTGGCCGGCCGCACCCTCCTCTGGTTCATGATCACCTCGTTGATCGCGGTCGTCATCGGCCTCGTCATCGGGCTGGTCTCCAACCCGGGTTCCGGTTCCGCCCTCACCCCGGCCGACGGCGGCAAGCCGGACCACGCCGGCAGCTGGCTCGATTTCCTCACCGGCATCATCCCGACCGACGTCATCACGCCGTTCACCGAGCTCAACGTGCTTCAGATCGTCTTCATGGCGGTCGTCGCCGGTATCGCGATCCTCAAGATCGGCCCGAAGGCCCAGCCGGTCCTCACGCTCTCCGAGTCCATCCTGGAGCTGCTCCAGAAGGCCCTGTGGTGGGTGATCCTGCTCGCCCCGATCGGCTCCGCGGGCCTCATCGGCCGCGCCATCGTGCAGTACGGCTGGAACCTGCTCGGCAACTACGCGACCTTCACCGCCGACATCTACATCGGCTGCGCCTTGGTCCTGTTCGGCGTCTACCCGCTGCTGCTCGCCGTCGTCGGGAAGCTGAACCCGATCCAGTTCTTCAAGGGCGCCTGGCCCGCCATCCAGTTGGCGTTCGTCTCCCGCTCCTCGGTCGGCACCATGCCGGTCACCCAGCAGTCGGCGATCCGCCTCGGCGTCCCGAAGGACTACGCCTCCTTCGCCGTGCCGTTCGGCGCGACGACCAAGATGGACGGCTGCGCGGCCATCTACCCGGCCATCTCCGCGATTTTCGTGGCGCAGATCTTCGATGTGCAGCTCGGCATCAAGGAGTACCTGCTCATCGCCTTCGTCTCGGTGATCGGCTCGGCGGCCACCGCCGGTCTGACGGGCGCGACCGTCATGCTGACGCTCACCCTGTCCACCCTCGGCCTGCCGATGGAGGGCGTGGGCCTGCTCCTCGCCATCGACCCGATCCTGGACATGATGCGCACGGCGACCAACGTCGCGGGTCAGGCGCTCGTCCCGGTGCTCGTCTCGGCCCGTGAGAAGATCCTGGACCACTCGAAGTACGACAACGCCTCGGCCTCCCCGGCCGACCACGCGGAGAGCCTCTACGACGACCCGAAGCTGGCCGCCCCGGTGTCCGTCTGACGCCCCGCCTCATTCCGGGTTCACAACCTCCTCCGCCCTGACGGCTGTTGGCCGGCAGGGCGGAGGTGCGTTCCGAGGGCGGAAACCGCGCGCGATGACGGGCGCCGGGGAGTGGCGCAGTCGGCACGGATGTCGGCCGAATGTCCCCGGCGCCCGGCACGGCGGCTACTTCTTGTGGCAGCCCCACTTGCCGTGGACCTTCTTGTAGTGCTCACCCTTCGGGCACCTCTTGTGGCGCGGCGTCTTGGTGGGGTCCGCTGCGGACGCGTGGTGGCTGTCGGACACCTTGGCGTTCGCCGGCACCGCGAAGGCGGTTCCTGTAGAGGCCACGGCTGCTCCGCTGGCGAGCATGCCTGCGGCGACGCTGGCGGTCAGAACGCGTATGATCCTGCTTCGCATGATCGACTGCCTTTCTGTAGTCGGCGTCACTGCCTCTCAGATCGATTCTTGGCACCGCCCCCCGCAGCCCGCATCTCGATCACGAGCAGGCTCGCGCCCGCGATCGCAACTGTCGGCCCGCACATCGGTCTTGGGACGCCGCGAAAATGCGAACACACCGCGCGTGGCCGACTCCCGTAAAGTTTTTGGTCATGACCGAGCTGCGCGGCGCCTTTGTCGTCCTCCGCCCCACGGCCCGCGAGGACATCCCCGCCCTGGCCGAGATACGGGCCACACCGGAAGTACGCGCACGGTGGAGGGGCGGGGACGACCTCGCGGCGGACATCGCGGCCGATCTGGAGGACCCTCACACCCGGTGCCTGACCGTCGACTTCCGGGAGCGGCCCATCGGCATGATCCAGTGGCATGCCGAGGAGGAGCCGGACTACCGGCACGCCGGCATCGACATCTTCCTCGATCCCGCGGTGCACGGCAGGGGCCTGGGCACCGACGCCGTACGGACCCTGGCCTGTCATCTCGTCGACACCCACGGCTACCACCGCCTCGTCATCGACCCGGCAGCCGACAACACCGGGGCGATCCGCTGCTACACCAAGGCCGGTTTCCGGCCCGTAGGCATCATGCGGCAGTACGAGCGCGGCACGGACGGCACCTGGCACGACGGCCTTCTGATGGACCTCCTGGCCGACGAACTGGTGCGCTGAAGCCCGTGACGCAGCCTGCCGAAATCATCGGCTGACGCTCAGGCACCAACGGCGCTCGCCATCGTGCCATGCGTCGGTGGGCGCGAGCCCGGCGGCGGTGGCGACGGCAGCGGATGCCCGATGGTCGGGGTGGATGTGGGCGACGACGGTCCGCACCGGCCGGCGGCCCAGCCAGTCGACGAGTGCCCGGGCGGCCTCGCCGGCGATGCCTCGTCCCTGCCACGGGGCCCCCACCACCCAGGCGATCTCGGCGATGGGCCCGTGGCCGGAGGGGCCGACGGTCGCCTGGACCGTGCCTGTCAGGCAGGACTCCTCCCGGAGCCGGATCACCCAGTTCAGCCAGGAGACGGCCGGATCGGGAGAGCCGGCCGTCATGCGCTCGTAGCGCGAGCGCAGGGCTCGCGGGGTGTCCGGCGTGCCGCCGATGAAGGTGTGCAGGGCCGGATCGGACAGCACCGCGGCCATCTCCTCGGCGTGCTCGACGTGCAGCGGCAGCAGGTCGAGCCGCCTGGTGCTGATGGCGTGGGCCGCGAGGGTGCTCATGTCCGCAACTCAACCATGCGGGCGTCGGCTTCGGCTGCCGGGGAGGCGGTCGGCGGGGACGCGTACCCTCCGGGACGCGGCGTGCGGATGGTCAGTGGGCGGGGCGGTCGGTGATCCAGCGGGCGGCGAGCAGGCCGGAGGCGGCGGTGAGGGCCGCGGCCGCGATGACGGTGGCGTTCAGGCCGAGGGCGTCGGCGAGGACACCGGCGACGAGGGCTCCGGCGGCGTAGCCGATGTCGCGCCAGAACCGGTAGGTCCCCAGCGCGTTGGCCCGCCAGGTGGGGTGGGCGTGGTCGGAGACGGAGGCGATCAGGGCGGGGTAGACCATGGCGGTGCCGATGCCGAGGAAGACGGCGGAGGCGATGCCGGCGAGCAGGGGACGCGGGAGCAGGACGAGGGCGAGGACGAAGCCGGCGGCCTGGACCAGCATGCCGGTGACGATGAGGGGTTTGCGGCCGACGCGGTCGGCGTAGTGGCCGGTGGCGATCTGCCCGAAGCCCCACAGCAGCGGATACTGGCCCTTGATCAGGCCGACGGCGGCGAGACCGAGGCCGTGGTCGGTGAACAGCAGGGGGAAGACGCCCCAGGTGAGGCCGTCGTTGAGGTTGTTGATCAGGCCTGCCTGGCTGGCACCGCGCAGGGAGCGGTGGCGCCAGGAGGTGCGGGCGAAAGCCTGTGCGAGGCCGGTGTTCCGCTCCGCGGGCACAAGCGCGGGGTGCTGGGAGAGTTCGAGGGCGACATGCACGGCGGTGTCGCGGACGACGACGGACAGGGCGAGCCCGGCGACGACGAAGACGACGCCGATCAGCTCGGGGGCGGGGCGCAGGCCGTAGGACGTGGCGAGGTAGCCGGTGAGCAGGGCGGTGGCGCCCACGGCGGCGTACCCGGCGGCTTCGTTCAGACCGGTGGCGAGGCCCCGGCGGGCGGGGCCCACGAGGTCGATCTTCATGTTCACGGTCATCGACCAGGTCAGGCCCTGGTTGACGCCGAGCAGGACGTTCGCGGCGACGATCCAGCCCCACGAGGGTGCCCAGGCGAGGGCGAAGGGCACGGGGATCCCGATGAGCCAGCCCGCCACCAGCAGTTGCTTGCGGCGGAATCGCGCGGTGAGCGCCCCGGCGGCGAGGTTCGTGAACGCCTTGGTCATGCCGAAGGCGATGATGAAGGAGAACACGGCCAGGTCGCTGGTGAGATGGAAGACCCCGGTGCCGATGAGCGGCACCGTCGTGCGCTCCAGTCCGACCAGGCCGCCCACACAGGTGTTGACGACGACGAGCAGGGTGAACTGAAGCCAGTTCTCCCGCAGGCCCAGCCGTACCGGCGCGGGGACCGCCGAAGCCTCGACGGTGGGAGGGGTGTTCATCGGTCGCTCTCCTGTGTGTCTTGCGTCAGGTGGCCGCCGGTGGCGGCGGCGTGGTCGGCGGGCCCGCCGTCGAGGACGGCCAGGCCGGTGCGGCCGTCCGGGACGCGGTGCGAGGGGAGTGCATGTGGTTGCACCCACCGTCGTCACCTACGATATTCCATGGATTTATGGAGGAATTTGGTCGGGATCCTCGCTGAGGGGCACACATCCGTCTCCGGGCGGTATAAAGCCTGATCGGAGCGGTTGCCGTGGAGACGTGCGACCGTTCCGTCCGCCGCCACAAGGAGAAACATGACCGAGAACCGTGCCCGGGGTCCGTTGACGGCCGGGACCCCGCCGACCTGATCGGCCGACCGCGCCCAGGCACTCGACGCCTGGCCACGCCTGGCCGCCCGGCCCGCACCCCATCCCACCGGGTGGCGGGAACTGCCCGCCACCGAAAGGAGCCCCACCCGTGACGAGCACCGCAGCTTCGTCCACTCTCGCCGCCGGCCCCGACGTGCAGCGCCGCATCCTGAAAGTCCTCGTCGCCTCCCAGGTCCTCAGCGGGGCGGGGCTCGCGGCGGGCATCACCGTCGGAGCCCTGCTGGCCCAGGACATGCTCGGCACCACGGGTCTGGCCGGACTGCCCAGCGCCCTGTTCACCGCGGGCAGCGCGCTCGCCGCGATAGGCGTCGGCCGTATATCCCAGGCCCGGGGCCGCCGCCCGGGCCTGGCCGCCGGATATCTCACCGGCGCGGTCGGCAGTGCCGGCGTCCTCGCCGCCGCGGGCCTCGGCAGCCCCGTCCTGCTGTTCATCGCGCTGTTCGTCTACGGTGCCGGGACCGCCACCAACCTCCAGGCCCGCTACGCCGGAGCCGACCTCGCCGCCCCCACCCACCGTGCCCGCGCCGTGTCCACCGTCCTGGTCGCCACCACCCTCGGCGGCGTCGTCGGTCCCAACCTCGCCGCCCCCACCGGCGACCTCGCCGCCGCCCTCGGCATCCCCCGCCTGGCCGGGCCCTTCCTTCTCGCCGGGGCCGCGTACGCGGCGGCCGCCCTCGTCCTGGCCCTCTGGCTGCGCCCCGACCCCCTTCTGCTGGCCCGCACCCTCGCCGAAGCGGAGCAGGCCCCCGCCGCGCGGCCGGCGCAGGCCGGCCCGGCCGCCGAGGAGGCGCCGGCGAAGCCGCGCGGCGGCGTCGTGCTCGGGGCCCTGGTCATGATCCTCACCCAGCTCGTCATGGTCGCGGTGATGACCATGACCCCGGTCCACATGCACGACCACGGCCACGGCACCGCCGCCTCCGGCCTGGTCATCGCCATCCACGTCGGCGCGATGTACCTGCCCTCGCCGCTGACCGGCCGCCTCGTCGACCGCTACGGCCGCATCGCGCTCGCCGCCGCCTCCGGGGTCACCCTCCTCGTCGCGGGCCTGGTCGCCGCCGTCGTCCCCGGCGACTCCGTCGCCCTGCTGGCGCTCGCCCTGGCGCTGCTCGGCCTCGGCTGGAACTTCGGCCTGGTCTCGGGGACCGCGATCATCACCGACGCGGTGCCGCTGGCGACCCGCGCCAAGACCCAGGGCATGGTCGACGTCTCCATCGCCATCGCGGGCGCCACCGGCGGACTGGCCTCCGGCATCGTCGTCGACCTCGCCGGCTATCCCGTCCTCGCCCTGACCGGTGGTGTCCTCGCCCTGGCCGTCCTGCCGGCCATCGCCGTCACCGCCCACAGCCGGTGAACCGGTGAAGAGGACGGCACGGCCGCCCGTGCGGCGAACGCCACGACCCCCAGCTGTCCGGCGGCAGCTCGGGTACCATATTCCATAGAATTTTGGAGGATAGGGAGGAGATCATGGCGGAGACGGCCACGAAGGCGCGGCTCTACGACGCGTTCGCGGCCAGCGGGAAGGCGCTGGCCAGCGGGAAGCGGCTGGAACTGCTCGACCTCCTCGCCCAGGGCGAGCGCACGGTCGACGCGCTCGCGAAGGCGGCGGGACTGAACCTGACGACCGCCTCCGCGCACCTCCAGACCCTCAAGCAAGCCGGGTTCGTCAGCACCCGGCGTGAGGGCGTACGCATCCACTACCGGCTCGCCGGTGACGACGTCGCCGAGTTGTTCGCCCTGCTGCGCAAGGTCGCCGAGACCCATCAGGCCGGCGTTCCGGCCGCCCGCGACGCCTACCTCGGCGACGGTGGCGGCCGCACGGTCACCCGGGACGATCTGCGCACCCGCGCGGAATCCGGGCAGGTGGTGCTCCTGGACGTGCGCCCGGTCGAGGAGTACCGGGCCGGGCACATTCCCGGCGCCGTCTCCATCCCCGTCGAGGAACTGGCCGACCGCGTCGGTGAGCTGCCCGAGGACGCCGAGGTCGTCGTCTACTGCCGCGGCGAATACTGCGTCCTCGCCCACGACGCCGTCCGCCTCCTCACCGAGAACGGACGCCGAGCCATCCGCCTCAACGACGGCATGCTCGAATGGCGCCTGGCGGAGCTGCCCGTGGACGCGGGAGCCGGCGCATGACCCACCGTCCGCCGCCGCACCCGGGCCTGGCCGGCGGACCGGTCTACCTCGACTACAACGCCACCACGCCCGTCGACCCGCGCGTCGTGGAGGCCATGCTGCCCCACCTGACCGGTCACTTCGGCAACCCCTCCAGCACTCACCCCTACGGCAGCGAACCCCGCCGCGCCCTCACGGCGGCGCGCACCCGGGTCGCCGAGCTGATCGGTGCCCGTCCGGGCGAGATCGTCTTCACCGCCTCCGGCTCCGAGGCCGACCTGCTCGCCCTGCGCGGAGCCACCCTGGCCGCCACCCGGACCCGCCCCCACGTCATCACCCAGGCCACCGAACATCCCGCGATCCTCGCCACCTGCCAGGCCCTCGAACGCCTCCACGACGCACGGATCACGGTGCTGCCCGTCGACCGCGAGGGCCTGGTTGACCCGGCCGCGCTGACCGCCGCGCTCGACGAGGACACCGTGCTGGTGTCGGTCATGGCCGCCAACAACGAGACCGGCGCCCTCCAGCCGGTGAGGGAACTGGCCGACGCCGCCCACCGGGCCGGAGCGCTGTTCCACTGCGACGCCGCTCAGGCCGCCGGGAAAATCCCGTTGGACGTACGGGAGTTGGGCGCCGACCTGCTCACGGTCGTCGGGCACAAGATGTACGCGCCCAAGGGTGCGGCCGCCCTGTTCGTGCGCGACGGCGTGCGACTGGAGCCGGTCGTCTACGGCGGCGGCCAGGAACGCGGGCTGCGCGCCGGCACCGAGAACGTCGCCCTCGCCGTCGCCCTGGGCGCGGCCGCGCAGCTCGCCGCCGACGACCTCGCCGACGGTGCGCACGAGCGGATCAGGGACCTCCGCGACGAACTGCACCACCGACTCGTGGACGCCCTGCCCGGACGGGTCCGGCTCAACGGGCCCGCCGAACAGCGGCTGCCGAACACGCTGAACATCAGCATCGACGGCGTACCGGGACACCGCGTCCTGGACGGCGCACCCCGGATCGCCGCCTCCACCGGCTCGGCGTGCCACAGCGGCACCCACACCCCCTCGCCCGTCCTCACCGCCATGGGCACCGATCCCGTGCGGGCCCTGGAAGCCGTCCGGCTCTCCCTCGGCCGCTGGACCACCCGGGACGAGATCGCGGCAGCCGCGACCGCGATCGCCGCCGCGGTCACCGACGCGACGAACGCCTCCGCGGCAGGCACCCGGTGACCGCCGCCGCCGGCGAGGCGGACATCACGGTCGACGGCACCGGACTCCTGTGCGTCACCCTCCTGCTCAGACTCCGCGCCGCCATCGACGGCGCCGCCCCCGGCACCCACGTACACGTCATCGCCACCGACCCCGCCGCCCCGCTCGACCTCCCCGCCTGGTGCCACATGACCGGCCACCACTACCTGGGCCCCGTCCCCCACACCACCGACGCCCCGGTCTACGCCCTCCGTTTGACCACCAACGCCCGCCCCACCCACCCCAACGCCCCCTGGCACACCACCGAACCGACCCCCTAACAGCGGGAGTTCATGTGAACCCGACCTGCGTCATTCTCGACATCGGCGGCGTGCTGCAGTTCACGCCGGCCACGGGATGGGTGCAAAGGTGGGAAGAACGGCTGGAGTTGCCACTGGGTACCGTGACAGAGCGGATGCGCGACGTGTGGGCCGCCGGAGGCGTCGGGAGCGTCGGCGAACGAGAGGTGCGCGAGCAAGTGGCAGCGCGCTTGCGTCTCGACGCGTCCCAGGTCGAAGCCTTCATGGCCGACCTCTGGCACGAGTACCTGGGGACACCGAACGAGGAACTCATCTCCTACGTGCGGGCGCTGCGCGGGCGATGCAGGCTCGGCATCCTGAGCAACAGTTTCGTCGGTGCCCGGGAGCGGGAGACGGAGATGTACCGCTTCGACGAACTGGTCGAGCAGATCGTCTACTCGCACGAGATCGGTGTCGGCAAACCCGACGCGCGGGCCTTTGAGGCCGTATGCGAGAGCCTGGATGTATCGCCGCGGAACTGTCTCTTCGTCGACGATGCGGCGGCCAACGTCGAGGCCGCCCGGGCGGCGGGCATGCAGGCGCATCTGTTCGAGGACAACGCCCGGACGATCGCACGCATCGCGGCTCATCTGGACGCCGGGCCCTCGGTGCCAGGGCGTTCCTCCCACGGATGACGTCGGCCCGGCGGGCACTCCGAGGTTGCCGGCCGGGCCGTCGTCGACCATGCCGTCTCGAGGCGGTCAGATCTGGACGCCCGGGCGGTGTTGGGGGCCGCGTGGGCCGTAGTCGATGTCTCGCTGTAGGCGCCCGCCACACCGTTGATGGCGCTCCACGCCCCGACGCCGTGCGTCACGACGAGTCCCGAGATCCCGTTCATCCGAGCGTACCCCCCACGGCAATGGCCCGCTCGGCCGCTTCGCGCAGCACCCGGGCGCTCTCCTCCAGGGCCCCTCGCTCCTCGGACGTCATGGCGGGCTCGTGCATCTGCTGGACGCCGCCCGCTCCGAGAACGCTGGACAGGGAGAGCGTGACCTTGTGGGCGGAGGAGTACGCGGCCACCGGCAGCACCGCGCGTTCGTTGCGCAGGACCGCCTCGACGAGCCGGGCGGAGACGGCGCCGATGCCGTACTGGCTCGCGCCGGTGCCCTCGATGATGGTGATGTTGGCGTACCGGATGTCGTTCTCGACCTCTTCGCGTATGTCCTCGACCGACCGGCCGTCCTGGGCGAGCAGTTCGGCGACAGGGATGCCGCCGACACCCGCCGAGGACCACAACAGCACCTCGGAGGTGCCGTGTTCGCCCACCACAAGGGCCTGGACGTCACGGGGTCGCACCCGCAGGCGGTCGGCGAGCTGCACGCGGAACCGGAGACTGTCGATGAGGGTGCCGGTCGAGAACACCCGGTCGTGCCCGGCGAGATGACGGGTGAGGTCGGCCAGCGGGTCCGGTGGGTCGGTGACCACCATCAGCACCGCCTCCGGCGCGACCGCGACCACCTGGGGGACGACGTCGGCGAAGACCCTGGCATTGGTCTCCAGCAGCCGCAGGCGCCCCTGGGGCTCGGACCGGTCGGTGGCGCCGCCGGCCTTCTCGTTGACCCCCGCGGTGATGGCGACGACGGCGGCCCCGGCCAGGTCACCGTAGCCGCCGGAGCGTACGTCGACCGTGGGGGACAGTGGAGCGGCGTAGCGCAGGTCGGCGGCCACGCCGTCGGCGCGAGCGGTGTCGCGGTCGATCAGCACGATCTCCCGGCAGGTTCCCCCGCGTTCGACCAGGGACAGCGCCGTGGCCGATCCGACCGCGCCGGCCCCCACGATGGCGGCTTTCATGCCCGACCCTCAGCGGGTGCGGCGGACGAGGGAGTCAACTCTCTTGCGGCCACGATGGCTTCGCCGGTGTACACAAGGAAGGTCAGTGCCTCCTGGAAGTACAGCCGGATGCTGGTGTCGTCGTGCGACAGGTAACCGATGGACAGGTCCTGGCCGAGGCGCAGCTCGAAGTCCCCGCCCCGCGTCGACAGCAGGAAGGCCCCCTCGATGGCGGGCGCCCAGACGATGTCGCCGTCCAGCACCCGGGCGATGTGTTTGATGATCGGGTAGCCGTAGTCGGACGTCTCGCTGACAGCGGTGTACGCCGTGGCGCTCAGCGCCAGTGCGTACGGGCCGCCGACACCGGCGAGCCGCAGCGCGGTCAGGGCCTTGCTGACGATGTCCGGGTACTGGCGCGCCTCGGCCGGCAGGGTCAGGGCGGGGTTGGACGAACTCTCCCGCAGACCGGCGATGTCCGCGGACGGATAGCCCTCGAACACGGCGCGGTCCTCGGCGAAGGCGATCTGCCGGGCCGCGTCCTTGACCGGCTGCCAGTCCGCGTCCTTGGCGCCGCGCGCGACGTCGTCGACCTGCTGCCGGTCCACGGTGAACGGCACCCGCAGCTCGACCAGCGGCTGGAACCGCCGTACCCGCGCCTCGACCCCTTCGGCCGGCGCCGCCACGGTCCGCAGGTGCCCGGTCCCCACACCCGCCAGCTCCGGGCCGCACGGCTCGGGCACGTCGACGATGCGGCGGGCCGCGACGTGCCGCTTGAACGTACGCCGCGCCTCCTCCTCCAGATCGGCCCACGCGGCGGCGGAGATGGGTGCCAGTTCACGATGCAGATTGTCCATCGCGGATGCTCGCCTCCTGTCACATCCTCAGATCGCCGATCCCCAGCGAGCCGTCCACGGCCGGCGGCCGGACCGCCGCCGGCACGGGCTCGGCCTCCTCGACACCGCCGCCCTCCTCGCGCTCCTTGCCCTCTTCACCCTCGCGCGCGGTCGGCGCATCGGGGAGGTCGTCGAGGAAGTCACTGGTGGGCACGGAGAACAACGACCCGGTCACCGCCGTGGAGAAGTCCAGGATCCGGTCGTGGGTGGCCGGCGGGTCGCCCAGGAACATGCGCTCCAGCATCCGCTCGATCACGGCCGGAGTACGGGCGTAACCGATGAAGTACGTACCGAACTCGCCCTGCCCCACGGCTCCGAAGGGCATGTTGTCGCGCAGGATCTCGTGCTTCGTCCCGTCCGGGTCCTCGATGGTGGTCAGCGCCACGTGCGAGTCGGCCGGCTTGACCGCGTCGTCCAGTTCGACGTCGGACAGCTTCCTGCGTCCGATCACCATCTCCTGCGCCTCCACCGGCAGGGCGTTCCACGCCTCCAGATCGTGCACGTACTTCTGCACGATCACATAGCTGCCTCCGGCGAACTCCGGGTCCTCGTCGCCGATCAGGACCGCCGCGTTCGCCGCCCGGCCCGTAGGGTTCTCCGTGCCGTCCACGAAACCGAGCAGGTCACGCACGTCGAAGTACTTGAACCCATGCACCTCGTCACGCACGGTGACGACGTCGCGGATCCGTTCCATGATCTCGGCGGCCAGTGCGAAGCAGAGGTCCGGGCGGGCCGCGCGGATGTGGAACAGCAGGTCGCCGGGGGTCGAGACCGCCCGGTGCCGGGCTCCGGCCAGCTCGCGGAAACGATGGAGCTCCGCCGGACGCGGGCCCGCGAACAGGCGGTCCCACGCCTCCGAACCGATGCCCACGACCACGCTCAGTTTCCCGTCCGGCGTCGCCCGGAAACCGACCGCCCGCTGGAGCCCGTTCAGTTCGGACAGCGTGTCCCGTACGACCGGCTCGCCGCCCCGGTCGATGGTCACGACCAGGAAGATCGCCGCACCCGTCAGCGGGGACAGCACCGGCTGGGGCTCCGGGTCCTGGGAGTGTGCGCACATGCAGCGCGCCCCTTCCTGACGGTCACGGGCGGGCACCTGTTCACCGTATGGCGCAAGCCCGGTACCCGCCACCGCGCCCTCGGCGGGCCGCCGGCCGCATACGTACAGCGTCGAGGCGAGCCTCTCCAGGGGACGCCCGACGACCGGTTTGACTTGCCGCGCGCTCGTGGGAGTCTGGAGAAACGGCAGCCGGCGGGGCGGACGGCCAGGTGAGGACCAGTGGGCGTTCCTTCTGTGAGAAGACATGCGATGAACGACACAGCCGACTTCACGCGGTGGCTCACGAGTCACACCGACGAGCTGAACCGTCTGGGGTCCTTCGCCCGCGCCGTCGCGAACGACCCCCACTGGCCCGCGGCGGCCACCGTCGAGACGTACCGGGAGTACCTGGAGCGCCGCGGGGCCGCTCCGGAGGTGATCGACACCCTGCGCCACGCCTGGAACGAGTTCCAGCGCCAGCCTCACTCCCACTGAGGGCAGGGGCGTGCGCTCCTCAGACGTGCGCCACGGGTTCCGGGCGCTCGTGCTCGCAGGTGTCGTCGATGCCGTAGGTGTCCCAGGCGGGAAACGGGTCCACGGGCGGCAGGCCTTCACCGTCGGCCATGAGGCAGTCGCCCAGCGCCGCGTGCAGCGCGTCCGCGCGCAGATGCGTGCCGATGAAGACCAGTTCCTGGCCTTCCGGGCTGTCGGTGTCGCGGGCGCCGGAAGGCTCGAAGCGGGCGACGGATCCGGCCTGTGACCACAGGCCCGTCACCTGCCGGCGCCCGGCCAGCGTGAAGAACCCCTTGGAGCGCAGAACCTCGCCGAACGCGCCGCTGTCGAGCTTCTCGGTCACGAACGTCCACAGACGGCCGGGGTGGAACGGCAGTTCGGCGCGGAAGACGGTCGAGGAGATCCCGTACTCCTCCGTCTCGGGGACGTGGTCGCCGTTGAGCTCCCGCACCCAGCCGGGGGCCTGTTGGGCGCGTTCCAGGTCGAACAGCCCCGTGCCCAGTACGTCTTCGGCCCGCACGCGGCCGTGGACGGCCGGGACGACGCGCGCCACAGGATTGAGGCGGGTGAGCGCCGCCCGCAGCTGCACCGCCGACTCCTCGTCGACGAGGTCGAGTTTGTTGAGCACGATGACGTCCGCGAACTCGACCTGGTCCATCAGCAGGTCGCTGACGGTGCGTTCGTCGTCCTCGTACTGGTCCAGGCCGCGCTCGACGAGTTCGTCGCCGCTGGTCAGCTCGGGCAGGAAGCCGGCGGCGTCGACGACCGTGACCATGGTGTCCAGGCGGGCGATCTCCGCCAGGGTGGCGCCGTCGTCGCGGGCGAAGGCGAACGTCGCCGCCACGGGCAGGGGTTCGGAGATGCCGGACGACTCGATGAGCAGGTAGTCGAAGCGGCCGTCGCGGGCCAGCCGGTCGACCTCCTCGAGCAGGTCGTCGCGCAGGGTGCAGCAGATGCAGCCGTTGGTCAACTCGACCAGGCGTTCCTCGGTGCGCGACAAGGCTGCCTCGCCGCCGCGCACCAGGGCGGCGTCGATGTTGACCTCGCTCATGTCGTTGACGATGACCGCGACGCG
>NZ_JBSGBZ010000030.1:0-102590 GCF_053601495.1 Streptomyces sp. NPDC004721 | reverse complement strand
CAGAACGAGTACCTGCCGGAGGGCGGCCAGGAGGTCAACTCGATCGTCACGGTCAACCGGCTCGGCAAACCTTTCCGGTCGCAGCACTAGTCACCGGAGCCGGGGTCGGGCGTGCGGCGGGGCCCGTCGAACCGGATGTGCCGGACGCCGACCTTCGCCTGCCGCAGCCGTGTCCGCAGCGGGCCCTCGGTGTTGGGCCGCAGCGTGAGGCCGGCCAGGACGGCGATCCGGTCCGCGGTCTTCGGCACGGTCGAGTGGTCGGTCCACAGGTGCTCGGCGAACTCCGGCTCGCGCAGCCGCTCGAGGCAGCCGTCGAGCTGCTGAACGGCCCAGCTCTCCCGGCCCAGAGCGGAGTTCCTCCCGGCGACATACCCGACGAGGTGCCCGAACCCGCGCTCCCGCAGCCGCTTCAGAACGGTCTCGCGTTCCGCGAGGAGTGCGAAGTGCCGTACATCGTGGCCCAGTTCGCGCAGCCGCCCGACGGTCTCGGCGAACTGGCCGGAGTCCGTGACGGTCATGGGGGCGATCACGACCCCCTCGTGCCGGGTGAGGGCCAGGTCCAGGACTTCCACCACCCCTTGCCTCCAGGCCGCCAAGTCCCTGAAGTCCGCGCGCAGTTCGGGTGGCAGCATGCGGCGCAGGCCGAACCCGGCATGCTCGGGATCGCAGACGACGCTGCCGGGCAGACGGCGCTGGATCTCGTGTGCGGTCTGTGTCTTGCCGCCCCCGAAGGGGCCGTTGATCCACAGGAGCATGCGCAGACCCTACCGACGGCCGCGTACGCCGTTCAGCCGTGTCCGCCGGCCCGGACGAGTCCCGTCTCGTAGGCCAGGACCACCACCTGCACCCGGTCCCTCAGCCCCAGCTTGGTCAGGATGCGGCCCACGTGGGTCTTCACCGTCGCCTCGGACAGCACCAGCCGGGCGGCGATCTCGCCGTTCGACATGCCCTGCGCGACCAGGACCATGACCTCGCGCTCACGCTCGGTGAGCCGCTGGAGCTCCTTGTGCTGCGGCTTCTTGCCGGCCGTGGGCAGCATCGGGGCGAACCGGTCGAGCAGCCGGCGGGTGGTGGAGGGCGCGACGACGGCGTCACCGCTGTGCACGGAGCGGATCGCGGCGAGCAGGTCGCCGGGCGGCACGTCCTTGAGCATGAACCCGGAGGCGCCCGCCTTCAGTCCGGAGAAGGCGTACTCGTCGAGGTCGAAGGTGGTCAGGATGAGCACCTTCGGCGGGTCGGGCTCGGAGCAGATGCGGCGGGTGGCCTCCACACCGTCCAGCTTCGGCATGCGCACGTCCATCAGCACCACGTCGACGGCGGTGGCGCGCAGCACCTGGAGGGCCTCGACGCCGTCGCCCGCCTCCGCGACGACCTCCATGTCCGGCTGGGCGGCGAGCACCATCCGGAATCCGGTGCGCAGCAGCACCTGGTCGTCCACGAGCATCACGCGGATCGTCATCGGGGTCCTCTTCCGTTCGTCATCGGCGGTTCGGGTCCGTTCGTCGTCAGCAGATCGGGCGGGTGTGTGACAGGTGCCGGCGGGGTGTGCGCCGGCGTCAGTGCACCGGTTTGAGCGGCAGCAGGGCGCTGATGCGGAAGCCTCCGCCGGGGCGCGGACCCGCGTCCAGGGTGCCGCCCACCATGCCGACGCGTTCGCGCATGCCGATCAGGCCGTGCCCATCGCCGTCGGCGCCGCCCTCCTCGTACAGCTCGTGCGGCGCGCCCTTGCCGTCGTCCTCGACGAGCAGTCCGAGGCCGTCGTCGAAGTAGACCAGGCGCACGCTCGCGCCCGTGTTCGGCCCGCCGTGCTTGCGGGTGTTGGTGAGGGCCTCCTGCACGATGCGGTACGCGGTGAGCTCGACCCCGCTGGGCAGCGGGCGCGGTGTGCCCTCGATCCTGAAGTCGACGGGCAGTCCGGAGCCCCGGCACTGCTCGACGAGGTCCTCGATCTGGTCGACGTCGGGCTGCGGCACGTACTCGCCGCTCTCCTGATGCTCGCCGGTGCGCAGCACGCCCAGCAGGCGGCGCATCTCGGCGAGGGCCTGGCGGCCGGTGGAGGAGATCGTCTCCAGGGCCTTCTTGGCCTGGTCGGGCGCGGCGTCCAGGACGTAGGCGGCGCCGTCGGCCTGCACCACCATCACCGACACGTTGTGCGCGACCACGTCGTGCAGCTCGCGCGCGATCCGGGCGCGCTCGGCGGCGACCGCGACCTTGGACTGCGCCTCGCGTTCCTTCTCCAGACGGGCGGCGCGCTCCTCCAGCTGCGCGAAGTAGGCGCGCCGGGTGCGCATGGAGTCGCCGAGCACCCAGGCGAGGGCGAACGGCACCGTCTGGAAGACGGTTATCGCGACGTTGCCCAGGGCGCTCGCGTCGTGCTGCGGCCAGCGCATCTGCGCGAGGGTCGCCGCGCACAGCCCGCCGACCAGGGCGAACCGGGAGGCCCAGCGGGCGCCTATCGCGGCGACCGTGTAGATGATCACCAGCATGGCGAAGTTGGCGACCATCGTCTCGACGTCCAGGACGAGCTGCGCCACACCCGCCGCGCCCGCCAGCACCAGCATCTTCTCCGGCACCCGGCGGCGCAGTGCGACGACCACGCACAGCACGAAGGACAGCGCCAGGGCCGCGCCGACCGAACCGTGGTGGCCGGGCGCCCCGTTGATGCTCGACACGCTCACGCCGGAAAGCCCGAGGAGGATGAGGGCCCAGGAGCCGTCCACCCACATCGGGTGCCTGCGGAGGAAGTCATAGAGGCGCTGCACGTAACCCAGAGTAGGGAAGCGGCACAGGTGCGGGGGTCAGCCGAAGGGCCGATCCGCACGGCCCCCTCGTACTCCCCAAGGTGGAGGCAGTGATCACTTGTGCGCCTCACTCCGCCGGACGGACCCTAGTCTGTCGGGGTGGCGGACGACACGGCGGACAGCACCGCGCGCACCACGGCCGACAGCACTCGGCGCACCACGGCGCAGAGCGCGGCGGAGGGCCGGGCCGAGCAGTGGCGCGGCTGGCGGGCGGCGACCGAGGAGGCCCTGTACGGGCCGGACGGCTTCTACCGGCGGCCCGAGGGCCCGGCCGGTCACTTCCGTACGTCCGTGCACGCCTCGCCGCTGTTCGCGGTGGCCGTGGCGCGGCTGCTGTGCCGGGTCGACCGGGCGCTGGGCCGCCCTGCGGCGCTCGACTTCGTCGACATGGCGGCCGGGCGGGGCGAGCTGGCCGCGGGCGTGCTCGCCGCGCTGCCTGCGGACGTGGCGGCACGCACGCGCGTGCACGCGGTCGAGATCGCCGCCCGGCCGGAGGGCCTGGACGACCGGATCGCATGGTCGGGGCAGGCCCCGCGGGGGATCACCGGGCTGCTGTTCGCCAACGAGTGGCTGGACAACGTGCCGCTGGAGGTCGCGGAGGTGGACTCCGCGGGCGTACCCCGGCGGGTCCTGGTCCGGCGGGACGGCGCGGAACGGCTCGGGGAGCCGGTGTCGGGGGCACAGGCGAGGTGGCTGGCCCGGTGGTGGCCGCTGCCCGCCGAGCAGGGCCTGCGCGCGGAGATCGGGCTGCCCCGCGACGCCGCCTGGGCCGACGCGGTCTCGCACGTCGAACGGGGCCTCGCGGTCGCCGTCGACTACGCGCACACCGCCGGCGCGCGACCGCCCTTCGGAACGCTCGCCGGCTTCCGGGAGGGCCGGGAGACGGCGCCGGTGCCGGACGGGTCGTGCGACATCACGGCGCACGTCGCGCTGGACGCGTGCGCCGCGTGCGCGCCTCCGGGCGCCCGGCTGCTGACCCAGCGCGAGGCCCTGCACGCCCTGGGAGTCACCGGCGCGCGCCCCTCGCTCGCTCTCGCCTCCACGCGCCCCTCGGAGTACGTACGCGCCCTCGCGCGCGCCGGGGAGGCCGCCGAACTCACCGCGGCGGGCGGGCTCGGCGACTTCGGCTGGCTGGTCCAGCCCGTCGGCCTCGCGGAGGCGGACGCGGCGGCCCTACTTGTCGATGTCCCCGACCACGAAGAACATTGACCCCAGGATGGCCACCATGTCCGCCACGAGCGTGCCCGGCAGCAGTTCGGTGAGCGCCTGGATGTTGTTGTACGACGCCGAGCGCAGCTTCAGCCGGTACGGGGTCTTCTCCCCCTTGCTGACCAGGTAGTAGCCGTTGATCCCGAGCGGGTTCTCGGTCCACGCGTACGTGTGCCCCTCGGGTGCCTTGAGGACCTTCGGCAGCCGCTGGTTGATCGGGCCGGGCGGCAGCTCGGCCAGCCGGTCCAGACAGGCGTCGGCGAGGTCCAGTGCGTTGTGGGTCTGCTCCAGCAGGCACTCGAAGCGGGCCAGGCAGTCGCCCTCCTGCCGGGTGACCACCTTCAGGGTGTCCTGCACCTCTCCGTACGCCAGGTACGGCTCGTCGCGGCGCAGGTCGAAGTCGACGCCCGAGGCGCGCGCGATGGGACCGCTCACGCCGTAGGCGTGCACGACCCGCGGCGAGAGGACGCCCACGCCCCGGGTGCGGCCCCGGAAGATCTCGTTGCCGAGCACCAGGTCGTCGAAGACGTCCATGCGCGAGCGCACATCGGCGACCGCGGCACGCGCGCGCGTGGCCCAGCCGGCCGGCAGGTCCTCCTTCAGGCCGCCGACCCGGTTGAACATGTAGTGCATCCGGCCGCCGGAGACCTCCTCCATGACGTTCTGGAGGACCTCGCGCTCCCGGAACGCGTAGAAGACCGGGGTGATGCCGCCCAGCTCCAGCGGGTAGGAGCCGAGGAACATCAGGTGGTTGAGCACCCGGTTCAGCTCGGCGAGCAGGGTGCGCGTCCACACCGCGCGCGCGGGCACCTCCATGCCGAGCATCCGCTCCACGGCGAGGACGACGCCCAGCTCGTTCGAGAAGGCCGACAGCCAGTCGTGGCGGTTGGCCAGCATGACGATCTGGCGGTAGTCCCGTGCCTCGAACAGCTTCTCCGCGCCGCGGTGCATATAGCCGATCACCGGCTCGGCGCGCATGATGCGCTCGCCGTCCAGCACCAGCTTCAGCCGCAGAACACCGTGCGTGGACGGGTGCTGGGGCCCGATGTTGAGCACCATGTCGGTGCTCTCCGCGGCGCCGCCGATCCCGACCGTGGTCTCCGTCGTGGGAGTCATGGACACAGTCTCTCGTACGTACGCTTGCCCCATGGAAACGGGGATCCCGGAGGACGAACGGGCGGCGGCCGAGAGCGGGCCGGCGTGGAGGGCGCTGCCGCGCGGTCTGCTGCGGATGCGCCGGCTGCTACTGGTGGTGTGGATGGGCCTGTTCGCTCTGGCCGCGGGGCTGCTGCCGGGCCTGCTGGCCGGTCCCGCCTGGTCGGCGTTCGCACTGCTGCCGCTGGCGGTGCTGGCGTGGGGCTGGGTGCTGCTCGGCCGCAACTGGCGCTCGTGGCGCTACACCGAGCGCGCCGACGACCTGCTGATCAGCCGGGGCGTGCTGTGGCGCGGGGAGACCGTCGTGCCCTACGGGCGGATGCAGCTGGTCGAGGTCACCTCCGGGCCCGTCGAGCGGCACTTCGGGCTGGCCACCGTGCAACTGCACACGGCCGCCGCCGCGACCGACGCGACCATCCCCGGCCTCGACCCGGCCGAGGCGGAACGGCTGCGCGACCGGCTCACCGAACTCGGCGAGGCACGATCGGCGGGGCTGTGACGGCGGCGGAGGACGAAGAGGCCATACGCGAAGAGGCCGTACGCGGAGAAGCCCTGCGCGGAGAAGCCGTACCCGATGAGGCCGTGAGCGACGGGGACATGTCCGAGAAAGCCGTGAGCGACGCGGCCGTACGCGACGGGCGGCCCGTGACCGAGCGGCGGCTGCATCCCGTCACGCCCCTGAGACGGGCGTGGGCGCCGGTCGCCGTACTCACGGGCTGGGCCGTGCACGACCCCGACCAGGCGCAGCGGCACCTGACGCGGCTGACGACCACCACGCTGCTGATCGGGCTCGCGGTCGTCATACCCGTGGCCGCCCTCTACGGCTTCCTGTCCTGGTGGTTCACGCACTACGCGGTGACCGGCGCCGAACTGCGCATCCGTACCGGGCTGTTCTTCCGCCGCACCGCGCACATCCGGCTGGAGCGGATCCAGGCCGTCGACGTCACCCGGCCGCTGCTCGCACGGATCGCGGGCGTGGCCAAGCTGAAAATCGACGTCATAGGGACGGACAAGAAGGACGAACTCGCCTTCCTCGGCGAGGAGGAGGCCCGGACGCTGCGCGCCGAACTGCTCGCGCGCGCGGCCGGGTTCGCGCCCGAGACGGCACACGAGGTCGGCGAGGCACCCGCGCGGGAAGTGGTCCGCGTACCCGGGCGCGTGATCGCCGTCTCGCTGCTGCTGACCGGCGCGACCTGGGGATCGCTGGTCGCCGCGGCCGTCGTACCGCCGCTGCTGTGGCTGGCCACCCACAGCCCGTGGACGGTGCTCGCCGCCGTCCTGCCACTGCTCGGCAGCGCCGTGGCGAACAGCGCGGGACGCTTCGCCGCCGAGTACGACTGGCTGGTGAGCGAATCGCCCGACGGGCTGCGGATCGACCGGGGACTGCTGGACCGCACGCACGAGACGGTGCCGCCGGGGCGGGTGCAGACCGTGCGGATCGTGGAACCGCTGTTGTGGCGGTGGCGCGGCTGGGTGCGGGTCGAGCTGGACGTCGCCGGGTCGTCGAACTCCGTGCTGCTGCCGGTCGCTCCGCGGGAGGTCGCCGAGTCGGTGATCGCCCGGGTCCTGCCCGGGGTGACGGTGCCGCAGGCCGCCGACCTGCTCCGGCCGCCGCGGCGCGCCCGGTGGTGCGCGCCGGTGTGGTGGCGCGGGCACGGAATCGTCGTCACCGACGCGGTGTTCGCCGCGCGGCACGGACTGCTGCGGCGCCGGCTCGCGCTGGTGCCGCACGCGAAGGTGCAGAGCGTACGGCTGCGGCAGGGGCCCTGGCAGCGCGTGTGGGGCCTCGCCGGCGTGCACGTGGACAACGGGGCCGACAAGACCGTCACGGCCCGCCTGCGGGACGCTCAGGATGCCGCCCGGCTGCTGCGGGCCCAGGCGGAGAGGTCGCGCACGGGACGCTGGAGCGCAGGACCGGACCGGTGGATGACCTGACCGGTGGACGACAGGCCCGGTGGATGACATGAGTGCGACGCCGGGCGGGCGCCCGGCGTCGCGGTGTGACGTGGTGTGGCGTGACGGGGGAAGCGACCGTCAGGAGGCCGCGGTGCGCAGCCCCGGAAGGTCGATCCGCTCCGTCTCGTCGTGGGCCGTCAGGTCGATGATCTGACGGCCGGCGGCCGGCGCGTCGGCGTCGGCCGGCTTGTACTGGGACTCGGCCTCCGCCTTGTGCAGGGCGAGCGCCTCCTGGCCCACGACGTCGGCGAGGTCGTCGTTCCGGACGGTGCCCGGCTCGGTGTCCGCCGCGTCCTTCTTCGTGCCGAAGAAGTCGAATCCGCCCTCGACCAGCGGGCGCCGCACGGGCGCGGCCGGTACGACGGCCACCGCGGTCGGCACGGTGAAGTGCCCGGAGGGCAGTTGTGGCGCGGCCTTGGCCGGCTCGATCGCCGCGGCGGAGGGGGCCGGTGCGGCCTGCTCGCCCGGATCGGCGGCGGTGGACCGGTCGGTGGGTCCGGCGGATCCGGCGGGTGCGACGGCTTCGGCCACCCCGGTCGCCTCGGCGGGGTCACTCGGGCCGGCCGTCTCGGTCGCCTCGACTGCCTCTGTCGTCTCGGTCGTGGCGGTCGCGTGCTCGGGTGTCTCGCCCGTCCCGGCCTCCCGCGCGGGATCCGGGTCGGCGTCGCCGTCCGTCGTCACGGCCGTCTCCCACGGGTCGGTCTCCGACGTCGTGTCAGCTTCCTCGGAGGAGCCCGCCTTCGCGGCCTCGTCCGTCCCCGCCGCCCGGGCGCCGCCCTTGCCCAGCCGCGACAGCGCGGCCTCAGCACGCAGGTACAGCTCGGACCCCTCCGGGGAGAACACGGCGGCGGCCGCGGACCCCGGCTTCTTCCCGGTGGGCCCGGTCGCGGGGGCCGCGGACTCGTGCGTCTCCGTGACCGCGGCGTCCGGAGCGGCCGTCGGCGCGGCGGGCAGCGCGAGCATCTCGGAGCCGGACTCGATCTCCAGCAGGCGGCGGCCCTCCAGCGCGCTCGCGCGCTCGGTCTCCGCCGTGGCGTACCGCCGCAGCAGCGACGCGTGCTCGTTGCGCAGCCCCGCGAGCTCCGCGCGCTTGGCGCGCAGCTTCTGCTCGAGGCGGCCGCGCAGTTCACGCGACTCCTCGAGGTCGGTCTCGAGTTCGGCGACCCGTTCCTCGAATCGCCACTCGTCGCTCGCACGCGCGCGCGTGAGGTCGGCTACCCGCCGTCCGGCCTGCGCGTCCCAGCGGCGCATGACGAACGCGCCGAGAACAGCGGTCACCGCGGCGGTCCCGGCGAGCAACCGCAGCACCACCGCGTCCGTGAACGCCCAGGGACCAAGGGCGCAGACGACAGCGACGCCGGCGATCGCCGAGGAAGGCAACAGCCTGTGCAGGGGTGGGGAATGGCGGTGACGTCCACGTGGCATGGCCAGAAACTTACCGCGCGTACGCGAATCATGCCGGGCCGCCCCGCAAAAAGACAGCCATAACGAAACCTTCATGCGTCAGAGGGAGTTCCGGCCGCGTTTTCCTCCGCTTCTTCCCTCGCCTTCCGTTGCTCCGGCCAGTCGCCTTCCTTCACTTCCGCCGTCGTTTCGGCAAGATCATTTTCAGCGGTCGCCGAGCAGGCCGCTCATCCACTGCAGCGTCGCCGGGATCTCGCGTCGCCAGGTGTTGAAGTTGTGGCCGCCGCTGTCGAGGATGATGGACGCGATCCGCGTCCTGTTCGTCGCCTTCACCGCGTCGATGAACCTGAGCGTCGACCTGTAGTTGGTCTCGCCGAGCTTGCTGCTGGTGACGAGCAGCGAAGTGTCGGGCGCCTTCAGGTGCTTGATGCTCCACATCAGATCGGCACGGTTCCGCAGATTCTTGTCCCCCTGAAAAAGATCACCTGTGGTCGGGTCGGTGGGCGCCTTGTAGTACGGGGACAGGCCCGCGCCCGCGGCATACACCTCGGGATGGTGCAGGGCGAGTTTCAGCGCGCAGTAACCGCCCGTGGAGTCGCCGACGATGCCCCAGCTGCCCGGTTTCTTTCCGACCCGGTAGTGCGCGAGAACCGCGTCCGGCAGATCCCTGGCGAAGAACGACTCGGTCTGCGGGCCGCCCGGGACGTCCACGCACTCCGTGTCACGCGGCGGCGCCACCGAGGGCCGCAGCATCACCAGGATCATCGGCTGCATCCGCCCGGTCCTGGCGAGTTCCTGCGCGGTGTGCGGGTAGCGCAGCTTGCTGACCAGCGACTGCGCGGTGCCCGGGTAGCCGGTGAGAACCACGGCCGCCGGGAAGGTACGGGTCCGGTACTGCGGCTGGAAGTACTCCGGGGGCAGGTAGACGAACGCGGGCGCGGCGAGGTGCGTCGTACGGCCCACGATGCTGACCTTCTGGATCTGGCCGGAGACGTCCGGCCGGTCGCCGTTGCCCAGCCGCACCTGCTGGGTGCCGATCACCTGGAGGGGTCCGCCGGTGCGGCCGTGTGCCGAGTTGTCCATGACAACTCCGGGCGCGTTCTCCTGCCCGAACAGATCCGCCCAGCTGGCGTAGAAGCCGAATGCCTGGTTGGCGGCGAGTCCGACGCAGGCGAAGATCGCCACCTGCGTGGCCAGCAGCATGCCGACGCGTCCGGTCACCGCGCGCCAGGTACCGCGGGCCAGACTCGGCCAGAACCACACCGTGCCGACGAACAGCAGCACGGCGCAGAGGATCGCCAGTACCAGCACTTTGTTGCTCATGAGACCCATGGGCTTTTCCCGCCTGCGCTTCCCGCCCAGGGCCGCCGACGCTTCCTCGCGTGGGCTTGCCCCGGGCTTTCCCTGCCCTTTGACCCGACTTTCCGTTGGGGAGTGAACCTCTCTCCCCGAGACACCGTCCTAGAGGGCGCAATGTCGCCGGATGCCCGGATCGGCACCGGATTCAAGGTCTCTCGCAGAACTATGGGATGCGATGTCTGTCAGGGTAGATGGGGAAATGTCGGACGGGGTTCCGGACCGATCGAGCAGGATGCGGCGCATACTCCGCGGCCCGCGCCCCGAGGCCGTCCCCGTACTGGTCGGCAGGGCCTGCGCGGTCGTCGGTCTCCTGGACATCGCCGCGGGGGTCTTCCCGCGCTTCCGGCACAGTCGCATGCACGCCCTGGCCGAAGTGCTGCCGGGCTCGTTCGGCCCGTTCGCCGCGGCGCTCTCGCTCAGCGTGGGCGTGCTGTTGCTGCTGCTCGCGCACGGCCTGAAGCGGCGCAAGCGCCGGGCCTGGCGCGCGGCCGTGGTCCTGCTGCCTGCCGGTGCGGCGGCGGAGTTCGTCTACCGGCACTCGATCGTCGGGGTGGTCATCTCGCTGGCGCTGCTCGCGCCACTGCTGATCCACCGCGGCGAGTTCGCCGCGCTGCCGGACCCGCGCAGCCGCTGGCGGGCGCTGGCCAACTTCGTCCTGATGAGCGCCGGCTCGCTGGCCCTGGGCATGATCATCGTCAGCGTGCACACGCACCGCATGGTCGGCGACCCCAGCGTGGCGGACCGGCTGACCCACGTCGTCTACGGCCTGATCGGCTTCGAGGGCCCGGTGGACTACCAGGGCAACACTTCCTGGACGGTCGCCTTCTCCCTCGGCGCCCTCGGCTGGCTCACCGCCGTCACCACCGCCTACCTGGCCTTCCGGCCCGAGCACCCGGCGTCGCGTCTGACCGAGGAGGACGAGACCCGGCTGCGCGAGCTGCTGGCCCGGCACGGCGGCCGCGACTCCCTCGGCCACTTCGCGCTGCGCCGCGACAAGGCGGTCGTGTTCTCCCCCAGCGGCAAGGCGGCGGTGACGTACCGCGTCGTCTCCGGCGTGATGCTCGCCAGTGGCGACCCCATCGGCGACGTCGAGGCCTGGCCGGGCGCCATCGAGCGCTTCATGGACGAGGCCAAGGCCCACTCCTGGACGCCCGCCGTGATGGGCTGCTCCGAGACCGGCGGCGAGGTGTGGACCCGGGAGACCGGTCTGGACGCCCTGGAACTGGGCGACGAGGCGGTGGTCGACGTCGCGGATTTCTCGCTCGCCGGACGCGCGATGCGCAACGTCCGCCAGATGGTCAAGCGCATCGAGCGAGCCGGCTACGAAACCCGGGTGCGGCGCATCCGTGACCTCGGCGGCACCGAGCTGGAGCGCATCCGGCGGGCCGCCGAGGACTGGCGCGGCACCGACACCGAACGCGGCTTCTCCATGGCGCTCGGCCGGATCGGCGACCCGGCCGACGGCGAGTGCCTCATCGCCACCGCCCACAAGCAGGACGCGGAGCCGGGCGAGTACGGCGATCTGAAGGCGATCCTGCACTTCGTGCCGTGGGGCGGGGACGGCGTGTCCCTGGACCTGATGCGGCGCGACCGCTCGGCCGACCCCGGCATGAACGAACTGCTGATCGTGGCGGCGCTCCAGGCCGCCCCCAAGCTCGGCATCACCCGCATATCCCTGAACTTCGCGATGTTCCGCTCGGCGCTGGCGCGGGGCGAGAAGATCGGCGCGGGCCCGGTGCTGCGCGCCTGGCGCGGGCTGCTGGTCTTCCTCTCCCGCTGGTTCCAGATCGAGTCGCTGTACAAGTTCAACGCCAAGTTCCAGCCCCGCTGGGAGCCGCGGTTCGTCGTCTACCGCGCCTCCTCGGACCTGCCCCGCATCGGCTTCGCCGCCATGCAGGCCGAGGGCTTCGTCGACCTCGCCCTGCCGCTGCCGCGCTTCCTGCGCCGCCGCTCCGCCACCCAGAGCCCCTGCGCGCACTCGGTGGCGGAAGGGGACGTGCGCGCGGCATGACCCCGGACCGGCCCGGGCGGACCTCCCACCCCCTCCAGCACAGGGAGGTTCCGTCCGGGCCACAGCACGAGGGGGCCGGGGACGGGGCCTACGCTGAACGTATGAGCAACTTCAGCGGGCGCGGCCGCGTGGCGGGCCTTCCGACGTGGGGCCGGTGCGCGGTCATGGGGGTCGTGAACGTGACCCCCGACTCCTTCTCCGACGGAGGCCGCTGGTTCGACACGACCATCGCCGTCAAGCACGGCCTGGACCTGGTCGCCCAAGGCGCGGACCTGATCGACGTCGGCGGCGAGTCCACCCGGCCCGGCGCCACCCGCGTCGACGAGGGCGAGGAACTGCGGCGGGTCATCCCCGTGGTGCGCGGCCTCGCCGCCGAGGGCGTCACGATCTCCGTCGACACCATGCGCGCCCGCGTCGCCGAGCAGGCCCTCGCGGCCGGCGCCGCCCTCGTCAACGACGTCAGCGGCGGCCTCGCGGACCCCGCCATGATCCCCGTGGTCGCGGACGCGGGCGCCCCCTTCGTCGTGATGCACTGGCGCGGCTTTCTGGAGGGCGGCAACGTCCGCGGGGTGTACGAGGACGTCGTCTCCGAGGTCGTCGATGAGCTCCACGCGCGCGTGGAGGCCGTCCTGGAGGGCGGGATCGCCGCCGACCGCGTCGTCGTCGACCCCGGTCTCGGCTTCTCCAAGGAGGCCGGGCACGACCTCACGCTCCTGGCACACCTCGACCGCCTGCGCGGGCTCGGCCACCCCGTGCTGGTCGCCGCCTCCCGCAAGCGGTTCCTCGGGCGGGTGCTGGCCGGCCCGGAGGGCGCGCCCCCGCCCGCGCGCGAGCGCGACGCCGCCACCGCCGCCGTCTCCGCCCTCGCCGCGCACGCCGGCGCCTGGGCCGTGCGCGTCCACGAGGTCCGCGCGACGGCGGACGCGGTACGCGTCGCCCGCGCCGTGGAAGAGGCACGCACCCCCGCGAGCGCACCGGAGGACCGCGCGCACCCCTCCGATGACGGGCAGGCGGACGGCAGACGTGGTGCGCACGGCCCCGCCGAAGGAGAGCGGTGAGCGCGCCCCACACCGACGTCGAACAGGTGGAGGCCGCGAACACCGCCTACTACGAGGCCCTGGAGCGGGGCGACTTCGATGAGTTGTCCGCGCTCTGGCTCACCCCCTCCGACC
The DNA here is from genome assembly GCF_053601495.1 of Streptomyces sp. NPDC004721. Classification (NCBI taxonomy): domain Bacteria; kingdom Bacillati; phylum Actinomycetota; class Actinomycetes; order Kitasatosporales; family Streptomycetaceae; genus Streptomyces; species Streptomyces sp. NPDC004721. The sequence continues at coordinate 89,523 of NZ_JBSGBZ010000030.1, read as the reverse complement.
TGGGCGTCGACGAGGAGTACCACGACCCGGCCGACACCGGCGTGATCTCGTGCGTGCACCCCGGCTGGCCGGTGCTCACCGGACGCGGGGAAGTGCTGCGCTCCTACGCGCTGATCATGGCGAACACCGACTACATCCAGTTCTTCCTGACCGACGTGCACGTCTCGGTGACCGGTGACACCGCCCTGGTGACCTGTACCGAGAACATCCTCAGCGGCGGCCCCGCCCCCGCGGCCGGCGGCGAACTCGGCCCGCTGGTGGGACAGCTCGTAGTCGCCACCAACGTGTTCCGTCGCACCGGTCCCGGGTGGAAACTCTGGTCGCACCACGCCTCTCCCGTTCTGGCCGAAAACGACGGTGGCGAGGACGACGACACGCCCGCCTGAGTGGGTAGGCGCTGGAGCAGGAACGCGGAGTGGCCGGAATCACGGACTTCGGGAAAAGGGCCGCCCACCGGTCCGTGAGCAACCGGGTTCTCCAGGGGAAACACACGGTGAAACCTGCCGGGCCCGGGCGCCCCCGCCTCCCCGCGGCCCGGCTCCGTCAGTGCCCGCAGGTAGATTCGTGCCAGGCCGGTGTGCCGCCCGCACGCGGCAGGGACCGGTCGCCGCCGACGATTGCAGGAGTGATTCGCGTGGATCGTGTCGCGCTGCGCGGCCTGAGGGCCCGCGGGCACCACGGTGTGTTCCCCAAGGAACGCGAGGAGGGCCAGACCTTCCTCGTGGACATCGTCCTGGGAGTCGACACCCGGCCGGCCGCGGCCGACGACGACCTGGCGAAGACCGTGCACTACGGCATCGTGGCCGAGGAGGTCGTGGCCGTGGTGGAGGGCGAGCCCGTGAACCTCATCGAGACGCTCGCCGAGCGCATCGCCCAGGTCTGTCTGAAGCACGACGGGGTCCTGGAGGTCGAGGTCTGCGTCCACAAGCCGGACGCCCCGATCACCGTTCCCTTCGACGACGTGACCGTCACCATCACCCGGAGCCGAGTATGAACGCGCCTTTCACCAAAGGGCCCACCGACCCGACCGTCCAGCCGGTGCCCGCCTCGGTCGTCGAGAAGGTCGACGCCGCGGACACCACGCTGCAGAACCCCAAGCGAGCCGTGATCTCGATCGGCTCCAACCTCGGCAACCGCCTGGAGACCCTCCAGGGGGCCGTCGACGCCCTGGAGGACACGCCCGGCGTCCGCGTCAAGGCCGTCTCCCCGGTCTACGAGACGGAGCCGTGGGGCGTCGAGCCCGGCAGCCAGCCGTCGTACCTCAACGCGGTGGTGATCCTCAAGACCACGCTGCCGCCGTCCTCGCTGCTGGAGCGCGCCCACGCCGTCGAGGAGGCCTTCAGCCGGGTCCGCGACGAGCGCTGGGGGCCGCGCACTCTCGACGTCGACATCGTCGCCTACGCGGAGACCGTCTCCGACGATCCGCTCCTCACACTCCCTCACCCGCGCGCCCACGAACGCGCGTTCGTCCTCGCCCCGTGGTACGACGTGGACCCTGACGCACAGCTCCCGGGCCGGGGCGCGGTGGCCGATCTGCTGACCGCGCTCACCCGGGAGGGCGCCGAGCCCCGGGCGGACCTGGAACTCCGGCTGCCCGAGTAGTCGTTAAGGTCAGGGCGACGCAAGGTCTGCGACCGGCCCCGGTCCGGGGGAGCTGAAGGGACACCGTGAGAGAGCTGCATATCAGGGTGCTGGCAGGCGTGTTCGTCGTCGCCGGAGTGCTGTCCTGGGCGGGCGCCCGGCTGTGGAACGCGGTGGGGACGCTCCCCGGCGTCCCGCTGGCCGCCCCCATCGTCCTCGCCCTGATCGCCGCGGTCCTCCTGTCCACGGCGCTCTCCCTGCGGGCCCGGCTGAAGGCCCAGCGCGAGCGCCGGCCCGGCGCCAAGGGCGTCGACCCCATGATGGCCGCCCGCGCGGTCGTCTTCGGCCAGGCCAGCGCCCTGGTCGCCGCCCTCGTCGCCGGCATGTACGGCGGCACGGGCGTCGCCCTGCTGGAACTCCTCGACATCCCGGCCCGCCGCGACCAGGCCGTCTACGCCGGCTTCTCGGTCCTCGCCGGCATCGCGGTGATAGCGGCCGCCCTGTTCCTCGAACGGGTCTGCAAACTCCCGGAGGACGACGACCAGAACCCGCCGGGGGCGGAACCGACCGCTTGAGCCCGACGGGCGGCGTACGCGGGTGACCGAGCGGGCGCGGCCGGGCGCCGTCCGCGTCAGCGCGCCATGATGAGGCTCATCGCCTCGTTCCGCGTCGCCGCGTCACGCAACTGACCGCGCACGGCCGAGGTGATGGTCTTCGCGCCGGGCTTGCGGATGCCCCGCATCGACATGCACATATGCTCGCACTCCACCACGACGATCACCCCGCGCGGCTCCAGGATCTCCATCAGCGAGTCCGCGATCTGAGTGGTGAGCCGCTCCTGCACCTGCGGGCGGCGGGCGTAGACGTCCACGAGCCGGGCCAGCTTCGAAAGACCCGTGATCTTCCCGCTGGTGGACGGGATGTAGCCGACGTGCGCGACACCGCGGAACGGCACGAGGTGGTGCTCGCAGGTCGAGAACACCTCGATGTCCTTGACCAGCACCATCTCGTCGTGCCCCAGGTCGAACGTCGTCGTCAGCACGTCCTCGGGCTGCTGCCACAGTCCCGCGAATATCTCCTTGTACGCCCGGGCCACCCGTGCCGGAGTCTCCCGCAGGCCTTCACGGTCCGGGTCCTCGCCGACCGCGATGAGGAGTTCGCGTACGGCGTTCTCGGCGCGCTTCTCGTCGAACTCACCGAGGGAGCCCTCGCCGTCCAGCGTCACGGGGTCGGTCATGTGAAGCCTCGTTCCTGTGTGTCTGATCTGCGGACATGCGAAATGCCGCGCCCCCCAGGCTAGAACCTGGGGGGCGCGGCATGCATTCCGGGGCCGTCGGGCGTCCGGAGCGGGCTCCGGTCAGTTGTCCGGACGGTCCTCCGGCACCTGCTCCGTGGCCGGGGCGGGTTCCGTCGCCGTGGACTTGACGGTGCTGATCGCCGCCGTCGAGCCGTTGGCCCCGTTCGTCAGCGCGAGCTCCTTCGGGGAGAGCACCGGCGGGCGGGTGGACGGGGTGCGGCGGGAGGAGCCGGTCCAGGCGGGCCGAGGCGGCCGCTTGACGATCGGGGCGAAGATCTCGGCGATCTCCTCCTTGCCCAGGGTCTCCTTCTCCAGGAGGGCCAGGACGAGGTTGTCGAGGACGTCGCGGTTCTCGACCAGGATCTCCCAGGCCTCGTTGTGCGCGTTCTCGATGAGCTTCTTGACTTCCTCGTCCACCAGCGCGGCGACCTCTTCCGAGTAGTCGCGCTGGTGAGCCATCTCACGTCCGAGGAACGGCTCGGTGTTGTCGCCGCCGAACTTGATCGCGCCAAGACGCTCGGTCATGCCGTACTGGGTGACCATCGCGCGGGCCGTGGTGGTGGCCTTCTCGATGTCGTTCGCCGCGCCCGTGGTCGGGTCGTGGAAGACCAGCTCCTCGGCCGCGCGACCGCCCAGCATGTAGGCGAGCTGGTCCAGCATCTCGTTGCGGGTCGTGGAGTACTTGTCCTCGTCGGGCAGGACCATCGTGTAGCCGAGGGCCCGGCCGCGGGACAGGATCGTGATCTTGTGGACCGGGTCGGAGTTCGGCGAGGCCGCCGCGACCAGGGCGTGACCGCCCTCGTGGTACGCGGTGATCTTCTTCTCCTTGTCCGACATGATCCGGGTCCGCTTCTGCGGGCCGGCGACCACGCGGTCGATCGCCTCGTCCAGCATGTGGTTGTCGACCAGCTTCTTGTCGCTGCGGGCCGTGAGCAGCGCGGCCTCGTTCAGGACGTTGGACAGATCGGCACCCGTGAAGCCGGGGGTGCGGCGGGCGACGGCGGACAGGTCGACGTCGGGCGCGACCGGCTTGCCCTTCTGATGGACCTTCAGGATCTCCAGACGGCCCTGCATGTCGGGGCGGTCCACGGCGATCTGGCGGTCGAACCGGCCCGGACGCAGCAGCGCCGGGTCGAGGATGTCGGGCCGGTTGGTGGCCGCGATCAGGATCACGCCGCCCTTGACGTCGAAGCCGTCCATCTCGACCAGCAGCTGGTTCAGCGTCTGCTCGCGCTCGTCGTGACCGCCGCCGAGGCCGGCACCGCGGTGACGGCCGACCGCGTCGATCTCGTCGACGAAGACGATCGCCGGCGCGTTCGCCTTGGCCTGCTCGAACAGGTCGCGGACCCGGGAGGCACCGACGCCGACGAACATCTCGACGAAGTCGGAACCGGAGATCGAGTAGAACGGGACGCCGGCCTCGCCCGCGACGGCACGCGCCAGCAGGGTCTTGCCGGTGCCGGGCGGGCCGTAGAGCAGCACGCCCTTGGGGATCTTCGCCCCGACGGCCTGGAACTTGGCCGGCTCCTGGAGGAACTCCTTGATCTCGTGGAGCTCCTCGACGGCCTCGTCCGCGCCCGCCACGTCCGAGAACGTCGTCTTCGGGGTGTCCTTGGTGATGAGCTTGGCCTTGGACTTGCCGAAGTTCATGACCCGGGAGCCGCCGCCCTGCATCTGGTTCATCAGGAACAGGAAGACGACCACGATGAGAACGAAGGGGAGCAGGGAGAGCAGGATGCCGACGAAGGGGCTCTGCTTCGACGGCGAGACCGTGTAGCCCTTCGGGATCTGCTTGTCCTGGTACTTGGTCTGCAGCGTGTTGGCGATGGTCACGCCCTGGTCGCCGATGTAGCTCGCCTGGATCTTCGAGCTGCCGTCGACCTTCTGGCCGTCCTTGAGCTCGACCTTGATGGTCTGCTCGTCGCCCGTGGTCAGCTTGGCCTGCTGGACCCTGTTGTCATTGATCGCCGCTACGACCTTGCCCGTGTCCACCGTCTTGTAGCCGCCGGACTGACCGACGACATTCATCAACACGACCACGGCAAGGACGGCCAGCACGATCCACATGACCGGCCCACGGAAGTATCGCTTCACGTCCATCCATACGGAGCGGTGCCGCCCCGTCCCTCCTGCCACAGTGAGTTTGATAAGACAGTTCTTCTGACGGTACCCCAGCATGGGGGCTCGAAGCCGCTCTGTAGGGCGGACGTACCCGTCTGCTTGCTCCAACGGCTTCGGTGCCGCCGGGGTTCCCGATCACGTACCGCGCTTGAGCCCTGAGGGGTCAGCCGCCGTAGACGTGAGGAGCGAGCGTACCGACGAACGGCAGGTTCCGGTACTTCTCGGCGTAGTCCAGGCCATAGCCGACGACGAACTCGCTGGGGATGTCGAAACCGACCCACTCCACGTCGATGGCGACCTTCGCGGCCTCGGGCTTGCGCAGCAGCGTGCACACCTTCAGGGAGGCGGGCTCCCGGGAGCCGAGGTTGGAGATCAGCCAGGAGAGGGTCAGGCCGGAGTCGATGATGTCCTCGACAATCAGGACGTGCCTGCCCTTGATGTCGGTGTCGAGGTCCTTGAGGATGCGCACGACGCCGGAGGACTGGGTGCCCGCGCCGTACGAGGACACGGCCATCCAGTCCATGGTGACGGGGGTGGACAGCGCCCGGGCGAGGTCCGCCATGACCATCACCGCGCCCTTGAGGACGCCGACGATCAGCAGGTCCTTGCCCGCGTACTCCGCGTCGATCTTCGCGGCCAGCTCGGCCAGCTTCGCGTCGATCTCTTCCTTGGTGATGAGTACCTTCTCGAGGTCGGCACCCATGTCTTTCGCGTCCACCCGCATCACTTTCGGTCGTCTCACCGGCGTTGACGGTCCTCCTCCGGACTCCGCGTCAGCGGGCCGGCCGAAGGGTCCCGATTCAGCCTTGCCGAATCACCAGTCTGCCACCCTGCCGCTGGGCGACCACCCTGCCGGGCAGGTTGATGGCCTTCTGACCGCGCCAACCGGTGATCAGCCGGTCGACTTCCTCGATGTGCCGGGCGAACAGCGAACCGGCCGGAGCACCGGCGTCGATGGCGGCACGGCGCAGGATGCGACGGCGTACGGCGGGGGGCAGGGCGTACAGCTTGGCGCACTCCAGGCGGCCGGCGTCGTCGCGGACGGTGGCCTCGGCCTGGCCGGCCCAGGCGTCGAGGGCGTCGGCGTCGTCGCGGGAGAGCTGGGCGGTGCGCGCGAGGGCCTCCACGATGCCCTTGCCGAGGGCCTTCTCCAGGGCCGGGAGGCCTTCGTGGCGCAGCCGGGAGCGGGTGTAGGCCGGGTCGGTGTTGTGCGGGTCGTCCCAGACGGGCAGGGACTGGACCATGCAGCCCTTGCGGGCGGTCTGCCGGTCGATGTCCAGGAAGGGGCGGCGGTAACGGCCGCCGGCCCCCGAGACCGCGGCCATTCCCGACAGGGAGCGGATGCCGGAGCCGCGGGCGAGGCCGAGGAGCACCGTCTCGGCCTGGTCGTCGCGGGTGTGGCCGAGCAGGACGGCGTGGGCGCCGTGGCGTTCGGCGGCGGCGTCGAGGGCGGCGTAGCGGGCGTCGCGGGCGGCGGCTTCGGGCCCGCCCCCGCGGCCGACGGTGACGGAGACGGCCTCGACCGGGTCCAGGCCCAGTCCGCGCAGCCGCTGGGCGACCTCCTCGGCGCGCAGGTCGGAGCCGGCTTGCAGGCCGTGGTCGACGGTGACGCCGCCGGCCCGGATGCCGAGTTTGGGGGCCTCGAAGGCGAGGGCGGAGGCGAGCGCCATGGAGTCGGCGCCGCCGGAGCAGGCCACGAGCACGAGCGGCGACGGCGGACGCTCGCGGGGGGCCGGTGTGTCCTGGGCGGCAGGCGATGCGGCCTGCGGGGCCGGCGAGCCGTGGGAGGCCTGCGGGGCGGTCCCCCGGGCAGGGCCCGGCGTCGGCGCGCCGAGCGGGGGCTGCCCGGGGAGCCGCGCGGGCAAGGGGCCCGACCGAGCGGGCGCGGGCGCCTGCGCGGGGTGGGGCGAGAGCTGTTCGTCGAGGATGTCGTGGAGGACGCGGCGTACCGCCAGGCGTATCGCCGCGACCGCAGGATGGGGACCCATGTCCGGTTCCCTTCACGGAGTCTTCGGGGGTGAGCCCGATATCGGTCACTCAGAGTGCGTCGATGGTGACAGAAACAGGCCGTTCCCCGAGCATTGCACGCCTACGCATGGCTCACGGTCCCTCGGACGAGTGATTGAAGTGGCGTTCGCCTGCCGTGGGCCGGATCCAGCGACGCGCTTTTCCCGGCCCTCGCGCTTGCGGTCACGGTTCGGCCCTGCGGTGCACCCGTGCGATCCAGTCCGCGGGCTTGGAGATCTCCGCCTTGGTGGGGAGGGTGTTGGGCGAGGTCCACACCCGGTTGAAGCCGTCCATGCCGACCTGCTCGACGACCGCGCGCACGAAGCGCTCGCCGTCGCGGTACTGCCGCAGCTTGGCGTCCAGGCCGAGCAGCTTGCGCAGGGCCATGTCCAGGCGGGAGGCGCCCTTGGCGCGACGCTGCTGGAACTTCTCGCGGATCTCCGCCACGGTCGGTACGACGTCCGGGCCGACGCCGTCCATCACGTAGTCGGCGTGGCCCTCCAGGAGGGACATCACGGCGGTGAGGCGGCCGAGGATCTCGCGCTGGGCCGGGGTCTGGACCATCTCGACCAGGGAGTGGCCGCCGTCGGCCTCCTCGCCCTCGGGGCGGCCGCCGGCCAGCGACTGGGCGGCCTCGCGGATGCGCTCCAGGAGAGCCATGGGGTCGACGTCCGTCTCCGCGAGGAAGGACTGGATCTCGCCCTCGAGGTGGTCGCGCAGCCAGGGCACGGCGGTGAACTGCGTGCGGTGCGTCTCCTCGTGCAGGCACACCCACAGTCGGAAGTCGTGCGGGTCGACGTCGAGTTCGCGCTCGACGTGAACGATGTTGGGGGCGACGAGCAGCAGCCGGCCGCCGCCACCGGGCGAGTCGGGGGGCCCGCCGGCCGGCAGGTCGCGGGTGGCGGGGGCGAAGGTCTCGTACTGGCCGAGGACGCGGGAGGCGAGGAAGGACAGCAGCATCCCGAGTTCCACGCCGGTGACCTTGCCGCCGACGGCGCCGAGGACCGCGCCGCCGGGGGTGCCGCCGCGCCGCTCCTGCATCTTGTCCAGGAGCGGTTTGAGGATCTCGCGGAACCCGGCGACGTTCGCCCGCACCCAGCCGGGGCGGTCGACCACGAGAACGGGGGTGTCGTGGGCCTCGTGGGTGCCCAGGCGGGTGAACCCGCGGACGTGTCCCTCGGACGCCTTGGCGTGCCGGCGCAGTTCCGCGACGACGGCCCGGGCCTCGTCCCGGCTCACCTCGGGACCCGGCCGTACCAGCCGGGTCGCGGTCGCGACCGCGAGATTCCAGTCGACCATCCCGGGAGTTGCAGCACCACCGATGCTCGTCATGTGTCAACGGTACGTGAGCACTGCCGCTGGGGGCAGGCCATGGCGCTGGTGGGGATGCCCTTTGTGGATCCGGGGGGCCGGAGCGGCGTCGGCGGGCGGGTCTCAGTCGCAGGCGCAGGTGGCCAGGGTCGTGACCGCGTGGTCGAGGGCCGACTGGGCAGCTTCCGGGCCGGTGGTGTTCTCCGCGAGGAAGGCGAAGGCCAGCAGGTGGCCGTTGCGGGCGACGACCGTGCCCGCGAGGGTGTTGACGCCCGTCAGCGTGCCCGTCTTCGCCCGTACGAGCCCGGCCGCGCCGTCCGCGTAGCGGCTGGTCAGGGTGCCGGTGAAGCCGGCGACCGGGAGGCCGGTGAGGACCGGGCGGAGGCCGGGATCGGCCGGATCGGCAGCCTTGGCCAGCAGGGCCGTGAGCAGGTCCGCGGTGAGCCGGTCGGCGCGGTTGAGCCCGCTGCCGTCGTGGAAGTCGGCGCCCGCCAGGGGCAGGCCGAGTTTCCTCAGCTGGGCGGCGATCGCGGCGGCGCCCCCGTCGAAGTCCGGCCGCCCGCCCGTCGCGGCGGCCGTCTGGCGGGCCAGGGCCTCGGCGATGTCGTTGTCGCTGTTGGTGAGCATCCGTTCGACCAGGCTCGACAGCGCGGGCGAGGAGACGGCGGCCACGGTCTCCGCGCGGCCGGACGCCTTGGCGGGACCGGCGACCGTGGTCCGGATGCCGTGTCCGGAGAGCAGGTCGGCGAAGGCGCGGGCGGCGTCCGCCGCCGGGTCGGCCACGCGCGGGGCCGGGCCGCTGGTCGAGCCGTCGGTGCGGGCCTCGTCGGTCATCAGGGCGCTGACCGGGGCGAGGTTGTCGTTCACGCCGATGGGGTGCAGGAGGGGACCGGCGTACAGGGTGGTGTCGTGGGAGAGCGTCACGTCGGTCACGCCACGCTTGGTCAGCGCGGTCGCCGTGTTGGCGGCGAGGGTGCGCAGGCTCGCCAGGTTCCCGGCGTCCTTGCGGGCGGTGAGCGTGGGGTCGCCGCCCCCGATCAGGACGAGTTTCCCGGTGCCGGGCTCCAGGGCGGCGCGGGTGGTGAGCCGGTGGTCGGAGCCGAGGGCGGACAGCGCGGCGACGGCGGTGGCGATCTTGGTGGTGGAGGCGGGGACGAGCGGGTCGCCGGCGCTCTGGCCGTAGATCCGCTCGCCGCTGGTGACGTCGACGACGGCCGCGGCATGGCGGGTGCCGAGGGCGGAGTCTCCCAGCAGCGGGTCCAGGGCGGCCGCGACGGCCGAGGCGTCCGACGCGGGCCGCGCCGGGTCGCCGGAGCCGCCGAGGCCCACGAGCACCGGCACGGCGCTGGGCGCGGGCTTCGCCCAGTCGTCGGCCCCAGACCCGGACGCGTCGGATGTACGGGACGGATCCGGCATACCGGTCCGGTGGCCGTGATCTGCGCCACCCGTGCGCCCCAGTGCCGCGGCCCGGTCCCGCTCGGCCGTACGCTGGCCGGAGGAGTCCCAGGGCCCGGCGGCGGTCACCACACCGGCGGCGAGCACCAGCCCGGCCGTGGCGGCACCCGCGGTGTACTGCCAGGTCATCGGCTTCGCGAGCCGCGAACCGGCGGCCCCTGTGAGCCGTGCGACCCGCGGTTTCACGGCCTGCGCGGCCCGTACGAGCCGCGGCCGTGCGGCCCGTGCGAGACGGGCCAGGCGCGGTCTCGCGGCCCGCCAGGCTCTCAGCTCCGGCACGACCACCAGCCCCTTTCGCGATCACACACCTGCGTGAGGGACACTTAATCACCAGAACTATGTGCTGATCATGGAGGAGCCACCGGTGGAGTTCGACGTCACGATCGAGATCCCGAAGGGTTCGCGGAACAAGTACGAGGTGGACCACGAGACCGGTCGTATCCGCCTGGACCGTCGACTCTTCACCTCGACCAGCTACCCGGCCGACTACGGCTTCGTCGAGAACACCCTCGGCGAGGACGGCGATCCGCTGGACGCGCTGGTCATCCTGGACGAGCCGACCTTCCCCGGCTGCCTCATCAAGTGCCGCGCGATCGGCATGTTCCGGATGACCGACGAGGCCGGCGGCGACGACAAGCTGCTGTGCGTGCCGGCGTCCGACCCGCGGGTGGAGCACCTCCGGGACATCCACCACGTGTCGGAGTTCGACCGCCTGGAGATCCAGCACTTCTTCGAGGTCTACAAGGACCTGGAGCCCGGCAAGTCCGTCGAGGGCGCCGACTGGGTGGGCCGCACCGACGCCGAGGCGGAGATCGAGCGTTCCATCAAGCGTTTCCAGGAGCACGGCGGTCACTGAGCCCCGCGCGTCCCACGGGCCGCACCATCCCCACGGGGGCGGTGCGGCCGTTCGCGTACCTGTACGTCCGTCTGCGCATACTGAGCCTGACGGAAGGTTTCGTTCAGGGAGCATTACTCAGTGACGGACGCGGAGGACCGCAAGCCGCAGTCGGACGAGGCGCGGAGTGCGTTCAGAGTTCCCGCCGGGCCCTCGGTGACCCAGGCGACCCAGGTGATTCCGGTCGTACCGGCGACCGACGGGGAGTCGTCCACGACATCCGAGTTCGCCGTGCCCGAGGGGCTGGCGGCGCTCAGGGCGGGAACCGAGCCGGAGGCCACGTCCGAGTTCGCCGTGCCGGACGGGCTCGACGTCACGTCGCCGGCGGCCGTGGAGCCGGAGGGGTCCGCGTTCAGCACGCCGAAGACCTACAGCGCCCGCCAGGCCCCGCCCGCCTTCACCCCGGCGGGCGGCATCCCGGCGATCGACCTGCACAAGGACGTCCCCTGGCAGGACCGGATGCGCACCATGCTGCGCATGCCGGTGGCCGAGCGGCCGGCGCCCGAACCGGTGCAGAAGGCGGACGAGGGCGGCCCGGCCGTCCCGCGCGTGCTCGACCTGACCCTGCGTATCGGCGAGCTGCTGCTCGCGGGCGGTGAGGGCGCCGAGGACGTGGAGGCGGCGATGTTCGCGGTCTGCCGCTCCTACGGCCTGGACCGCTGCGAGCCGACCGTCACCTTCACCCTGCTGTCGATCTCCCACCAGCCGTCCCTGGTCGACGACCCCGTGACGGCGTCGAGGACGGTACGCCGCCGGGGCACCGACTACACGCGCCTGGCGGCCGTCTTCCGGCTCGTCGACGACCTGAGCGACCCGGAGAACCACCTCTCCCTGGAGGAGGCCTACCGGCGGCTGGCGGAGATCCGCCGCAACCGGCACCCCTACCCCGGCTGGGCGCTGACCGCGGCCGCCGGGCTGCTCGCCGGCACGGCCTCCGTCCTGGTCGGCGGTGACCTGATCGTCTTCGTGGCCGCGGCGCTCGGCGCGATGCTCGGCGACCGGCTCGCGTGGCTGTGCGCGGGGCGCGGGCTGCCGGAGTTCTACCAGTTCACGGTCGCGGCGATGCCGCCCGCCGCGCTCGGCGTCGCGCTCACCGTGGCGCACGTCGACGTGAAGGCGGCCGCCGTCATCACCGGTGGACTGTTCGCGCTGCTGCCGGGGCGGGCGCTGGTGGCGGGCGTGCAGGACGGGCTGACCGGCTTCTACATCACCGCCTCCGCGCGCCTGCTGGAGGTCATGTACTTCTTCGTCGGCATCGTCACCGGCGTCCTGCTGGTCCTGTACTTCGGTGTGAAGCTGGGCGCCGCGCTCGATCCGGACGCCGCGCTCGCCATGAGCCGACGGCCGGTGCTCCAGATCGTCGCCGCGATGCTGCTGTCGCTGACCTTCGCCGTGCTGCTGCAGCAGGAGCGGTCCACCGTGCTGCTGGTGACGCTCAACGGCGGTGTCGCGTGGTCGGTGTACGGCGCCATGCACGACGTCGGCAACATCTCCCCGGTGGCGTCCACGGCCGTGGCGGCGGGCCTGGTGGGCCTGTTCGGGCAGTTGCTGTCCCGCTACCGGTTCGCCTCCGCGCTGCCGTACACGACCGCCGCGATCGGGCCGCTGCTACCGGGTTCGGCGACGTACTTCGGCCTGCTGTCGATCGCGCAGAACCACGTCGACAAGGGACTGGTGTCGCTGGCCAAGGCGGTGTCGCTCGCCATGGCCATCGCGATCGGGGTGAACCTCGGCTCGGAGATCTCCCGGCTGTTCCTCAGGATGCCGGGCGCCGCCTCCGCCGCGGGGCGCCGGGCCGCGAAGCGGACCCGCGGGTTCTGACCCGCGGATCCGGCCGGCACGCCCTACGGGGCGCGGTAGTAGCCGCCGTTGTCCGGGTACTGCGGGTTCTCGTCGTAGTCGCCCTGCTGCTCGCCGTAGGACTGCTGCGGATACGGCTGCTGCTGCGGGTACGCCTGCTGCTGCGGGTACGGCTGCGCGTGCTGCTGGCCGTAGCCGTACTGCTGCTGCTCCTGCTGGGGGGCGTGGTTCCGGTCGCCGTACTGGTGCGGGGGCTCGTGGTGCGGCGGCTCGATGCGGCGCAGGCGGGTCGTGGCGTCGTCCATGACCGGCTGCTGGAACTGCTGCTGGTACGGGGCGGCGGGCTGCTGGTCGGGGGCGGCCGGCTCCTCGGGGGCGTTCTTGGCCTTGGAGCGGGCGCGCAGGAACTCGATGATGATCGGGACCACCGAGACGAGGACGATCAGGATGAGGATCGCCTCGATGTTGTTCTTGACGAAGCCGATGTTGCCCAGCCAGGAGCCGAGGAGCGTCACACCCGCGCCCCACAGCACACCGCCGATGATGTTGAAGATCAGGAACGAGCGGTACCGCATACCGCTGACGCCCGCGATGATCGGCGTGAACGTGCGCACGATGGGCACGAAGCGGGCCAGGACCAGGGACTTCGGGCCGTACTTCTCGAAGAACTCGTGCGCCTTGGTGACGTTCTCCTGCTTGAACAGGCGCGAGTCGGGCCGGTTGAAGAGCGACGGCCCGACCTTCTTGCCGAACATGTAGCCCGCCTGGTCGCCCAGAATCGCGGCGAGGCAGATCAGGCCGATGGCACCCCACAGCGGGAAGTCCAGCTGCTTGGACGTGATCAGCAGGCCGCAGGTGAACAGCAGCGAGTCACCCGGCAGGAAGAAGCCGATGAGCAGACCCGACTCGGCGAAGACGATGAGGAGCAGGCCCCAGATGCCGAACGAGTTGAGCAGGTGGTTCGGATCCAGCCAACTCGGGCCGAGGGCAAGCGTCGTCACGGTTCCGGACTCCTGAGGGGGATGGGGTGTACGGCGTCGAGGTGTCGAGGCGGGGCCTCGTGCGGTGCCGCACAAAGCTACCAACGCAAGGTATACGCCCGAGGTTCCACGGGTGCCCCGGGGATGGCGCTGCGCGGTCCGCTCACGCCAAGCTGTGCGCCATGAACATCGATGAATTCGGCGGCGGCCAGGAGCCCCAGCCGGACGTGCTGGTCGTGACCACGAACGACGTACCCGGTCACCGGGTGGAGAAGGTCATCGGCGAGGTCTTCGGGCTGACGGTCCGCTCGCGGCATCTGGGCAGCCAGATCGGAGCGGGTCTGAAGTCGATGATCGGCGGTGAGCTGAAGGGGCTCACCAAGACGCTGGTGCAGACCCGCAACCAGGCCATGGAGCGGCTCGTCGAGCAGGCACGCGCGCGGGGCGCCAACGCGGTGCTGGCCTTCCGCTTCGACGTGACCGAGGCGGCGGACGTCGGCACGGAGGTGTGCGCCTACGGCACGGCCGTGGTCCTGGCCCGGGAGTGACCGGCGGGGGCCCGGGGGCTACGCCCCGGGCCCCCGGGCTCCTACGCGGTGTGCCGCTCGGCGTTGGCGAGGATCGCCTCGCGCAGGTACGCGGCCAGGCCCGGCCGGATCTTCTCGTAGGTCGCGGTGAAGCGCGGGTCGGCGACGTACATCTGCGCCAGGCAGGTGTGCATCTCGTGCCCGCAGTCGTAGTAGCTGCCGGAGATGAACCGGCGGTGTTCCTCGGCCACGTCCATGGCGGCCTCGGAGCCGGCCGGCGTGCCCGCGTCGAGCAGCGCCGCCATGCGCCGGTGGATCGCGTCCTGCTCCTCGGTGAGCCGCTTCCAGTCCTCCTTGGTGTACGAGGCGGTACGGCGCTGGGACTGCCGGTAGGCCTCGGTGTCGCCCCAGCGCTGCCGGACCTCGTCTGCGTACTGCTCGGGGTCGTGGTCGCCGAAGACCTCGAACCGCTCCTCCGGCGTGAGATCGATGCCCATCCTGCGTGCCTCCATGGCCTTCTCCACGGCCGCGGCCATCTTCTTCAGCTTCTCGATCCGGGCGGTCAGCAGCTCGTGCCGGCGGCGCAGGTGCACGCCGGGGTCCGCCTCCGGGTCGTCGAGCAGGGCCGCGACCTCCTCGAGCGGGAAGCCGAGCTCCCGGTAGAACAGGATCTGCTGCAGCCGGTCGAGATCCGCGTCGCCGTAGCGCCGGTGACCCGCGTGGCTGCGCTCGCCCGGGACGAGCAGGCCGATGTCGTCGTAGTGGTGCAGGGTGCGCACCGTCACTCCGGCGAATCCGGCGACCTGTCCCACGGAGTAGCTCACTTCCGCTCCTTTCTCGGTACGCGGTCCACGGTGGCTCCTCACGCCACGTGAGGTGCAAGCGTGTTTCGCTCCGGATGTTGTGTCGCTTTCGTCCGCTTATCGTGAGCCCGTGGCCCAGGACACCGCACAGCAGGCACCGACCGCCCCGGCGACCCCGGCCCGCGCCCTGCTGCCGCAGCTCCTGCCCGCACTGGCCGTCGGGGTCGGCTCCAGTCTGCTGTTCCTGCTGGTGAGCGGGCTGGCGGAGCAGTTACAGGCGGTTTTGTGGGAGAGCCTGCCCGATGCCCTGGGCATCGGGCGCTACTCGGTGGTGTGGATGCTGGTCGTGCTCACCGCGACCGGCGTCCTGGTGGGGCTCGTGGTGTGGAGGGCGCCGGGGCACGCGGGCCCGGACCCGGTGACGCTGGGCCTGACGGCTGCCCCGGTGGCGCCGGGCGTGCTGCCGGGGCTGCTGGTGGCCGCCATGCTGATGCTGGCCGGCGGGCCGAGTCTCGGCCCCGAGAACCCCATCATCATGGCGAACGTGGCGCTGGCGTTGGCGCTGGGCCGTCGGCTGCTGCCCCGGCTGCCGGACGCGCTGTGGCCGGTGCTGGCGGAGGCGGCGACGATCGGCGCCCTGTTCGGCACCCCGGTGGCCGCCGCGCTCGTCATCTCCGAGGCGCTGGCCGGGCGGCCGACGAAAGGAGCGCTGTGGGACAGCCTCTTCGCGCCGCTGGCCGCCGGGACCGCGGGCGCCATGACGACCGCGCTGGTCTCCCGCCCCACCTTCGACCTGGGCCTTCCTCCCCTCGGCCGGCCGCACGGGGGCGACCTCCTGGCCGCGCTGGCGATCGCCTCCGCGGCCGCGCTGCTCGGCCTGCTCGCCGTGTACGCCTTCCCCTACGTCCACCGCGCCTTCTCCCGGCTCGGGCACCCGATGCTGGCGCTTCCCGCCGGTGGGCTCGTCCTCGGCCTGCTGGCGGCGCTGGGCGGTCCCCTCACGCTCTTCAAGGGGCTGTCGGAGGTCACGGAGCTGACCCGCGACCCCGGCGCCTGGACGGCGGGGCAGTTCGCGACCATGACCGTGGTGAAGCTGGCCGCGCTGCTCGTCGCCGCGTCCTGCGGGTTCCGCGGCGGGCGGATCTTCCCGTCCGTGTTCATCGGCGCCGCGTTCGGGCTGACCGCGCACGCCCTCGTGCCCGCCGTGCCCGAGTCGCTCGGCGTGACGGCGGGCGTACTGGGCATGCTCCTGGCCGTCACCCGGCAGGGCTGGGTGAGCCTGTTCACGGCCGCGGTCCTCGTGTCCTCTCCGACCATCCTCGCCCTGCTGTGCGCCGCCTCGCTGCCGGCCTGGCTGCTGGTGACCGGCAGGCCGCTGATGCAGCTCGGGAAGGACGGCAAGGCGATCCGCTGACCGGCCCTCGCGCCCCGCGCGCACGACGACTCCCCCGACTCCGCTCCCCCGCTCCCGGCCCCTCGAACACCCCCGGCCCCTGGAACCCGCCACCCCTAAAACCCATCGATCGCCTCGATCCCGTAGATCCCGTAGGAGACAGCCCATGCCGCTGCACCAAGGACACGAGAAGCCCGACGAGCGCCCCCTGTCCGTCAACCCCTTCTACGGGGAGGCGAATCCGGCCGTCGAGATGGCCGAGGCACCGCCCAAGCACCGGCTCGCCGACGCGCCCCTGCCGCCCTCGACGGCTTACCAGCTCGTGCACGACGAGCTGATGCTGGACGGCAACTCCCGGCTGAACCTGGCCACGTTCGTCTCGACCTGGATGGAGCCGCAGGCCGGTGTCCTGATGAACGAGTGCCGCGACAAGAACATGATCGACAAGGACGAGTACCCGCGCACCGCCGAACTGGAGCGGCGCTGTGTGGCGATGCTCGCCGACCTGTGGAACGCGCCGGATCCCTCGGCCGCCGTGGGCTGTTCGACGACCGGGTCGAGCGAGGCGTGCATGCTCGCCGGGATGGCGCTGAAGCGGCGCTGGGCGCAGCGCAACGCCGACCGCTACCCCGGCCGAGACGCGCGCCCGAACCTCGTCATGGGCGTCAACGTCCAGGTGTGCTGGGAGAAGTTCTGCAACTTCTGGGAGGTCGAGGCCCGCCAGGTGCCCATGGAGGGCGACCGCTACCACCTCGACCCGCGGGCCGCCGCCGAGCTGTGCGACGAGAACACCATCGGGGTCGTCGGCATCCTGGGCTCCACCTTCGACGGCTCCTACGAGCCGATCGCCGACCTGTGCGCGGCCCTGGACGCCCTCCAGGAGCGCACGGGACTGGACATCCCGGTGCACGTCGACGGCGCCTCGGGCGGCATGATCGCGCCCTTCCTCGACGAGGACCTGGTCTGGGACTTCCGGCTCCCGAGGGTGGCCTCGATCAACACCTCGGGGCACAAGTACGGGCTGGTGTACCCGGGCGTCGGCTGGGCACTGTGGCGGGACCAGCAGGCGCTGCCCGAGGAGCTGGTCTTCCGGGTCAACTACCTGGGCGGCGACATGCCGACCTTCGCGCTGAACTTCTCCCGGCCCGGCGCGCAGGTGGTCGCCCAGTACTACTCGTTCCTGCGGCTGGGCCGCGAGGGCTACCGGATGGTGCAGCAGAGCACCCGGGACGTGGCCCGCCACCTCGCCGAACGGATCGAGGCGCTCGGCGACTTCCGGCTGCTGACCCGCGGCGACCAGTTGCCGGTGTTCGCCCTCACCACGGCGCCGGAGGTCCAGGCCTTCGACGTCTTCGACGTCTCCCGGCGGCTGCGCGAGAACGGCTGGCTGGTGCCCGCGTACACCTTCCCGCCGAACCGGGAGGACCTGTCCGTCCTGCGCGTGGTCTGCCGCAACGGGTTCTCGGCGGACCTCGCCGAGCTGTTCCTCGAGGACCTGAAGCGTCTGCTGCCCGAACTGCGCCGCCAGCCGCACCCGCTGATCCGGGACAAGAACGCGGCCACCGGCTTCCACCACTAGGGCCTCTCGTTCGGATCACGTTGGGCTCAGCGGTCGTCCTCCGGATGGCGCTCGCCCGTCGCGTACGGGTTGCGCTCGCCCTCGGCCAGGACGCCGACGAACGGCTCGCCCTCGCCGGCGAAGGTGTAGGCGCCGCGTTCCAGGCGGCCGATCAGTCCCCGGGTCCACGCGGCGTCGGAGTCGGCCGTGTGGACCCACAGGTTCATGATCTCGCCGATGTGGCCGAGCTGTTCTGGGCCGTCCTCGGGGACGTAGTGCTCGGTGACGGACGTCCGCCACTGCTCGATCCGCCGGATCCGCTCCTCCAGCAGGGCGATCGCCTCGGCCCTGGGCAGGTCCACGAGGAAGCCGATGGCCGCGGACTGGACGTCCGCCTTCTGACCGTAGGAGACCAGGGCCTCCCGCAGCAGCCGGAAGTACTCCTCGGTGCCGGCATCGGTGATCTCGTACTCCGTGCGGGGCGGGCCGCCGGCCGTGGACGGGGCGGTCTCGTGCGCTTGCAGCAGCCCTTGCCCGGCCATCTGCTTCAGGGCGTGGTAGATCGAGCCGGGCTTGGCGTTGGACCACTCGTGCGCGCCCCAGTACTCCAGGTCGCCCCGCACCTGGTAACCGTGGGCCCGCCCGTGCTGGCGGACGGCGCCCAGCACGAGGAGACGGATCGCTGACATGGGCTCCAGGTTAGGGCTAGAACGGGAACCCGCTCCGGCCGTGCTGTACCGAGATCCACTTCAGTGTGGTGAAGGCGTCCGGGGTCGTCTCGCCGTTCAGGCGGCCGACGCCGGAGTGCTTCTCGCCGCCGAAGGGGACGAGCGGCTCGTCGTGGACGGTGCCGTCGTTCACGTGGAACATGCCGGTGTCGATCTGCTTGGCGAAGGCCACGCCCCGCTCGACGTCCGCCGTGTGGACGGCACCGCTGAGGCCGTACGGGGTGTCGTTGACGATCCGGACCGCCTCCTCCTCGCCGTCGAACGGGATGACGAAGGCGACCGGGCCGAAGACCTCCTGACGGAGCAGGGAGGAGTCGGCGGGCAGGTCCGTCAGGACCGACGGCTCGACGAGGTTGTCGGTGGTGGTGCCGCGCAGCAGGGCCGTGGCCCCCTCGGCGATCGCCTGCTCGACGGCGCCCGACACCGCGTTCGCCTGGGTGGAGTTGATCACCGGGCCGATGACGGTGTCCGGGTCGCGCGGGTCGCCGACCTTCAGCGACCTCACCTTGGCGACGAACTTCGCGGTGAACTCCTCGGCCACCGAGCGGTCCACCATGATCCGGTTGGCGGCCATGCAGACCTGGCCCTGGTGGACGTACCGGCTGAAGACGGCCGCGTCGACCGCGTAGTCGAGGTCGGCGTCGTCCAGGACCACGACCGCGCTGTTGCCGCCGAGTTCCAGGACCGAGCGCTTGAAGTGGGAGGCGCAGACGGTGGCGACGTGCCGGCCGACCTTGTCGGAGCCGGTGAAGGAGATGACCTTGGGGACGGGGTGCTCGATGAACGCGTCGCCGATCTCGGCGATGTCCGTGATGACGACGTTGAGCAGACCGCCAGGCAGACCCGCGTCCTCGAAGATCTTCGCGACCAGGGAGCCTCCGGTGACCGGGGTGTTCTGGTGCGGCTTGAGCACCACGCCGTTGCCGAGGGCGAGCGCCGGGGCGACCGACTTCAGCGACAGCAGGAACGGGAAGTTGAAGGGGCTGATGACGCCCACGACACCGACCGGCACCCGGTAGACGCGGTTCTCCTTGCCGTCGACCGGGGACGGCAGGATCTTGCCCTCGGGGCGCAGCGCCAGGCGGGTCGACTCGCGCAGGAACTCCTTGGCGAGGTGCAGCTCGAAAGCGGCCTTCAGACGGGTGCCGCCGAGCTCTGCGATGATCGCGTCGGCGATCTCCGACTCCCGCTCCTCGACCAGCCGCAGCGCCTTCTCGAAGACGGCCCGGCGGGCGTAGGCGTTGGTCGCGGCCCACTCCTTCTGGGCGCGGGCGGCCGCGCGGTAGGCCTGATCCACCTCGTCGACCGTGGCTATGGTGATCGAGGCCAGCTTCTCCCCGTCGTACGGGTTGAAGTCGATGATGTCCCAGGAGCCGGTCCCGGGGCGCCATTCGCCGTCGATGTACTGCTGGGCCAAGTCGGTGAAGTAGGACGACATGTGCTCCCTCGATCCCCTGCTGTCGAGACGGTCGAAGCAGTCGGAGCCCGATCAACCCCCGATCACTTCTTCACGGTCTGATCACGCGTCATCGTACTTGCGACCGAACGGAGTTGGGGGCCCCTGCAGGTTTCCGAGGGGTTTTCCCTAGGTGAGCTGGAGCAGCCCGCGCAGCAGGTCGCGGCTCTCGCCGGGGCCGGGTCCGTCGTGCTGGATTTCCTCCAGCGTCCTCTCGTACTGGGCGACGTCCTCGGGCTTGTCCAGGTAGAGGGCGCTGGTGAGCTGCTCCAGGTAGACCACGTCCGACAGGTCGGACTCGGGGAAGCTGAGGATGGTGAAGGCGCCGGACTCGCCGGCGTGCCCGCCGAAGCTGAACGGCATGACCTGAAGCCGTACGTTGGGCTGCTCCGAGATCTCGATCAGGTGCTGCAACTGCCCGCGCATCACGTCGCGGTCGCCGTAGGGCCGGCGCAGGGCGGCCTCGTCGAGGACGATGTGGAGGTCGGGCGCGTTCTCCGAGACGAGGTGCTTCTGCCGCTCCATGCGCAGCGCCACCCGCCGCTCCACGTCGGCCTCGCTCGCGCCCTGCATACCGCGCCGGACCACCGCCCGCGCGTACGCCTCGGTCTGCAGCAGCCCGTGCACGAACTGCACCTCGTAGACGCGGATCAGCGACGCCGCGCCCTCCAGTCCCACATAGGTGGGGAACCAGCTGGGCAGGACGTCGGAGTAACTGTGCCACCAGCCCGCGACGTTGGCCTCCTTGGCGAGGGAGAGCAGCGAGGTGCGCTCGGCCTCGTCCGTGATGCCGTACAGGGTCAACAGGTCTTCCACGTCTCGGGTCTTGAAGCTCACCCGGCCCAACTCCATCCGGCTGATCTTCGATTCCGAGGCGCGGATCGAGTACCCGGCCGCCTCGCGCGTGATCCCACGCGCTTCGCGCAGCCGCCTGAGTTGCGAGCCGAGCAGCATGCGCCGCACCACCGATCCGGGCTCTCCCGCGCTCACGTTCGCCAGCCTCCCCAACCGTCTTCAAGGCCCGAAGTCTGCCACTAATTCACTCCGAGCTGTACTCGCGTGATTACGGAAACGGAAAGAGATCAAGGAATCCGCACGGCGGCAACCGGGCAGGAGACCGGCGGATGACGAGAAGATGGCGGAAAAAATGGCCAGTAAGCGGTACGGGAAGGTCCAATTCGGTCGCGTGCACGTGCATCTGCCCTTGCATCTGCTGTACGCATCCGAAACCATGGTCGTGCGCCACCGCTGCATCGCAACGACCGCGGATTACCGGGAGTGCCTCGCATGGGGACGAATGGATCGACCATGCTCGAGCCGTTACGGCAGGGCCTTCCCCCGCTGGATCCCGCGGCCGTGTCCAGCGCCGCCTCCTGCGCACTGGCCGCCCGCTACGAAGCGGTGCGTGAGGCAAGGCAGTTCACCCGCACGACGCTCGACCGGTGGGAGCTGGGCGACCGGTTCGACGACGTCTGCCTGGTGGTCTCCGAGCTGGTCACCAACGCCCTGCGGCACGGCCTGCCGGCGCCCTCGGCGTCGTCGGCGCACTCGTGCGACCACGATTCGCCCGTGCGGCTGCACCTGCTGCAGTGGACCGGGCGACTGGTGTGCGCGGTGCGCGACCCCAGCCGGGAGAGCCCGGTCGCCCGTGAGACGGACGACTTCTCGGCGGAGTCGGGCCGCGGCCTCTTCCTGGTCGACTCCTTCAGCGACAGCTGGGGCTGGCACCCACTGACCGGCACCCTGAACGGCAAGGTGGTCTGGGCGCTCTTCCGGCTGCCACCCGCCGAATGACGCACCGAAGCCCTTTTCGACGCCACGGTTCTACGCGCGTTACCCCGTGTCGCGCACCGATCGCACCGAGTCGCGCACCTGCTTCGAGGCCACGTCAGCCCGCTATCAGGTGGTCGAACTCCCCGTCCTTGGCGCCCAGCAGCATCGCCTCGATCTCCGCGCGCGTGTAGACGAGCGCGGGACCGTCGGGGAAGCGGGAGTTGCGCACCGCCACATCTCCGCCCGGCAGCCGCGCGAACTCCACGCAGGAGCCCTGCGAGTTGCTGTGCCGGCTCTTCTGCCAGGCCACTCCGTGCAGCCGCGCGGCCGCCATGCCGTTGTACACGTCGCCCCCGTACCCGCCCTCAACGTCGTGGTCCACAGGTCGCTCCCCGGTGGTGCACTGGCTGGTGTGGCCATTGATGCATCGGTCAACTGATCGGGATCATAGCCCTGTTCAACATGCAGATGCATGAGCAGATGCACGTGCACGGGGAGTGGTTCAGCGGTTACAGCCCTGATTCCGCCTCACCCGAGCCGCTCGAGCGTCTGCCCCAGAACGCACAGGACATGCGAGCGCCAACCCCCGTCCATGATCTTCCGCGCCATCATCTGTGCCGGGTCGTCCGGATCGAATCCGTCGTGCACCAGGAAGAGACGCGTCCCGCGGCCTTCCTGTTCCAACGTCCATGTGAGCGTCCAGTCCGCGGGATTGGCCGGACCGGCGTCCCTCCACCGGACGGCCAGCATCCGCTCGGCGTCGTAGGCGAGAACCTCCACGTCGACGACGCCGGAGAAGTTGGAGATGGGCCGCGGGACGGAGGTCATCCGGTAGCGGTGGCCGACCTGGAGGCGGAAGTCCGCGGCACCCGGCATCTGCCACTGCGCGAGCAGCGAGGGCTCGGTGAGGGCCCGCCAGACCTTGGCCGGCGGGTGCGGGTAGAACTGGTCGACGCGGATCGTGGTGAGGTCGTCGTCGTGGTCGGTACTCATGTGCGGTCGTGCCTGTGTGGTCGTCGTGGGGGCCGACGCCCCGGTGCGGTCACCGCAAGGATCGGGGCTCAGGTGCGGTCGTCGTCGGGCATACGGTCCAGCAGCGCGCCGAGTTCCTTCATCCGGCCGCGCCAGAACCGCTCGTACGGGTGGAGCCAGTCCTGCACCTCGGCCAGCGGGGCCGCCTCCAGGCGGTAGATGCGCTGCCGTCCGGAGCGCTGCTCGGAGACGAGGCCGGCCTCCCGGAGCACCTTGAGGTGTTCCGAGAGGCTGGGGCGACGCATGGCGAAGCGGTCGGCCAGGTCCTGGACGGGCTGGGGTCCCTCCTCGCGCAGCAGCCGCAGCACCTCGCGGCGGGTGGCGTTGGCGAGCGCGGCGAAGACGCGGTCCTCCGCGGCGGTACCCGTCCCCTTCATAGGGTGCTCGTCCCGTTCATGGCGGCGGTCAGAAACCTTCCTTCTCGGTCAACAGCATCAGACCGTTGCCGTCGGGGTCCGTGAAGGAGGCCATGCGGCCCCAGGGCAGCTCGTCCGGGCCCTGCACGGAGACCCCCGCCTGCGCGAGCCGCGCGCAGTCGGCGTCGACATCGGTCGTGACCAACATGATCCCCCGTGCCGATCCGGGCTCGAAACCCCCCATCCCCGGCCCGGAGAGCGTGAAGACCGTCTGCGCGCCGGCGGGTGCCACCTGGAGCCAGCGGCCCTGGGGCATGTCCCGGTCGGCGACGGTCTCGAAGCCGAGGACGTCCGTGTAGAAGCGCAGTGCGCGGTCCTGGTCGCCGACGGGGAGGGTGACGAAGGAGGCGTGAGTGATGTTCATGCGAACGAGATTAGGTAGGAGATTCCCTACGCGTCAACCGTAGGGAATCTCCTACCTGTTGCCGTGTGCGCCGCCGCCCGGGTCAGCGTGCGGAGTACGGCAGCAGTGCCATCTCCCGCGCGTTCTTGATCGCCCGCGCCAGCAGCCGCTGCTGCTGGGCCGTGACCCGGGTGACCCGGCGGCTGCGGATCTTGCCGCGGTCGGAGACGAACCTCCGCAGCAGATCGGTGTCCTTGTAGTCGATGTACGAGATCCCGGCCTGTTCCAACGGGTTGGGGCGGGTCTTGGCGGGCTTGCGGTCGCTCTTGCGGGGCATCGGGTCAGACCTCCAGGAGGGTGTCGAAGGCGGACGCCAGGCCCCTCCAGGCCTCGCGCCCGGCGGCGTACTCGGCGTCGGTCAGCAGGCAGGACTCCAGCAGCCGTTCGAGGCCGTCGCGGTCGAGACCGGGGGACGTGAAGACGAGGTGCTGGCAGCGGTCGCCGTGCTCCGGGTGCCAGTCCAGTGCGGCGGCGGCCCGGCGCACCGGCGGGACCAGGTCCCAGGCCGCGTCCGGCAGGGCGGCGAGCCACGGGCCCGCGCCCTCCACGCACAGCGCGCCACCGGCGGCGTCCCAGTGGAGGAGCGTGTCGGGCCGGTCGGCCAGCCAGAACCGGCCCCGGCTGCGCGCGGCGGCGCAGGTCAGGTCCTCCAGTGCCGCGTACAGCCGCTCCGGGTGGAAGGGACGGTGGCGGCGCCAGACCAGCGTCGAGACACCGTGCGCGTCGGCCTCGGCGGGCAGCAGCGCGCACGCCGGGTGCTGGGCCGCCGCGGCCGCCTCGACGTCGAATCCGGCGAGGGCGGCGCGGACCAGCTCCGAACGCGGAGCGGTCTCCGGCGTACGTGCCGGGGCGGGGGTGGCGCCCGCCGGGTCGCCGTGGCCGATCGGGGCCCGGCGGGCCGTCGGGTGCAGTTGTGCCAGCAGTTCGCGGTCCTCGTCGTCGGCCTCCGGGGAGTCGGCGACGGCGAGCACGGACGCGTACTCCAGCTGCCGGGCGAAGGTGTCGGCGACGGTCCGCTGGTCGGTGGCGGCCGCGGCGAGCCCGCCGTCGGACAGATCGTCGCCGTTGCCGAGGTACGGCAGGACGAGGGCCGGGTCGACGGCGGTGACCACGCCGGTGACGGTGAGCCCGCCGGCCACCACCACCTCGGCCATCGCCTTGGGCTCCACGGAGTCCCACAGCTCGACCACCGCGAGCGGGGCGTGTCCGGCGGCGGCGATCCCGCGCAGCTCCGGCACCAGGTCCTCACGCAGCGCGCAGCACGCGCAGTCGTTGACCAGGGGCGTCTCGCCGCGGGACAGCACTCCGGAGGTGTCCCGGACGGTCCGCACGACCATGCCCGCGGGGGCCGTCGCCAGGTCATGGTGGAGCGCGACGCTCCCGGGCACCTCGGCGAGGAGACGCGCGACTGCCGCCTTCCGGGCGTCGGCGTGCAGCCCGCCGACGATCACCACCGACAGACTCACGCCCCGCCCCGCTTCCCGTACCGGCGCTCGAAGCGCTCCACGCGCCCGGCGGTGTCCAGGACGCGGGCGGTGCCGGTGTAGAAGGGGTGGCTGACGTTCGAGATCTCGACGTCGACGACGGGGTAGGTGCGGCCGTCCTCCCACTCGATCGTCTTCTCGCTGGTCATCGTCGAGCGAGTGAGGAAGGCGTGCTTCGCGGCGCGGTCACGGAAGACGACGGGACCGTAGGCCGGGTGGATTCCGTTGCGCACGGCGGACCTCAGCGCTCCTCTCGGAAGTCGACGTGCCGGCCGGCGACCGGGTCGTACTTGCGCAGGGTCAGCCGGTCCGGGTCGTTGCGGCGGTTCTTGCGGGTGACGTAGGTGAAGCCGGTCCCTGCGGTGGACCGGAGTTTGACGACCGGGCGGAGTTCGTTGCGTGCCATGCCGCTATGCTACTGAAAATGAATTCCATTTACATCACCGATCGAGGAGAGGTGCGTCACCCGTGTCCGCCCACTGCATGCTGACCGGCGCCCGGCCCGGCTTCGGCAACCACATCTCGCACTCCCACCGGCGGACGTCCCGCCGCTTCGACCCGAACATCCAGACCAAGCGCTACTGGCTGCCGGGCGAGGGCCGCCACGTGCGGCTGCGGCTGAGCGCGAAGGCGGTCAAAACCGTCGACACGATCGGCGTCGAGGCAGCCGTGGCGCGCATCCGCGCGCGCGGGGTGAAGGTCTGAGGAACCGGAGTCACCCGAGGAACCTGAAGAACGAAGAACAGGGAGACACCATGGCGAAGAAGAGCAAGATCGCGAAGAACGAGAAGCGGCGGCAGATCGTCGAGCGGTACGCCGCCCGCCGTGCCGAGCTGAAGGAGACCATCCGAAGGCCGTCCTCGACGCCGGACGAACGACTCGCCGCCGAGCGGGAGTTGCGCGGGCAGCCGCGGGACGCGAGCGCCACGCGCGTACGCAATCGCGACCAGACCGACGGCCGGCCGCGTGGTTACCTGCGCACCTTCGGCCTGTCCCGGGTGAGCCTGAGGGCGCAGGCACACGCCGGGCATCTGCCCGGGGTCCGAAAGGCCTCCTGGTAGGGACCGGTCCTGATAGCTTGCTGCGGTCGTACCGGCCGCCGGGCGGCCGACCGGTCAGAGCTTGGGGGCTTTCCGATGACTGCGGCGATCAGGGCGGCCAAGGCGGCGGCGACCGGGACGGGCGCGGCGACGCGGATCGCGGCCGCGGTCCTGCTCGGCGCGCTCGCCCTCACCGGGTGCGACAGCGGCGGCTCCGGCACCACGGACAAACCATCCGCCACCCCGGGCGCGAGCGCGACCGCGAGCGACGATGACAGCGGCGGCGCGGCCGGTACGGGCGGGCCGACCGCCAAGGGGGATGGCGTGGAGGGAAGTTGGCTCGCCACCACCGGCGGCAAGGCCGTGGTCCTGATCGTCACCGGCAGGCAGGCCGCGCTCTTCTCGACCGACCGGACCATCTGCACAGGCACGGCGGTCGAGGAGGGCACGAGGCATGTGATCCGCCTCGACGCGTGCAAGGCCCGTACGACCGGCACGGTGGACTCCGTCAACAAGACCACGCTCCGCGTTACCTGGGAGGGTGGTCTCGGCACGGAGACGTACACCCGGTCGGCGGGCGGGGCACTACCGTCGGGCCTGCCGACGGCGAGCCTGGGCTCCTGACGCGCGGAGCCGATCGCGGGGCGGGCAACCGCGCCGCCTGCTCGTGCGTGATGATCCTCGGGCATCGTCACGATCCAAGGGACCAGTTCATGCGCGCCATTCCGATTCCGATCACCGTCACCGCCCTCGCCGCGGCCCTCCTGCTCACCGCCTGCGACAGCGGGGGCAGCGGCACCGGCTCCGGGGACAAGAAAACCGGCAGCACGGCCTGCCGGATCAGCGAGGTCGGGGTTCAGGTCGGTCCGGCCAACGCCGCGCCCGCTGCCGGGGACACGGGCAATGTGCCCGTCACCGTCACCAACCGGGGTGCGCGGTGCACCCTGGAGGGCTTCCCGGGCGTCACCCTGTCCGCCGGCAAGGTCACGGCGGCCGTCCCGCAGGACACGTCCGGCAAGCCTCAGAAGCTCACTCTCGCCAAGGACGACACGGCGTCCTTCACCCTCACCTACGTGCGGGGCAAGGAGGCCGACGCCAAGAGCCTCGCGGTGACCTCACTGAAGCTCAGCCTGCCCGGAGCTTCCGACAGCCAGGATTTCCCGTGGTCCTACGGCCCGGTCCAGGGCAGGAAGAACGTGGGCGACCCGGACGCGTCGGTGACCGCCCTTCAGCAAGCCGGCGACTGACCGGCGCCGTTCACGCGGGTGGCGCGGCACGCCCGCCGAGTGGCGGGCGGGACTTCACCTGGGCCCGGTCCGCCGCCCGGGCGCCCTCCGTCCACCCCGCCGTGTCGCTCACCCCGCGCAGCCGGGTGGTGGTCGTCTCCGGGAACAAGCGGTCCACGCGGCCGGTGACCGCGACGTCCCGGCTCGCCAGGACGGGCAGCAGGTCCGCGGTCACCTGGGTCTCGGCGGCGGCCTCCAGGCGGGCGCCGGCGCGGTGGGCGTAGGCGGCGAGGAAGGACTGCCGGAAGGTCTTGGTCCGCTTGCGCCCGCCCGCTCGCTGGGCGGCCTCCGCCCTGGTCATCGCCGTCGTGGCCTGGACCAGCAGGGAGGCGTAGAGCAGCTCGACCGCTTCCAGGTCGGCCTCGAAGCCGACGACGGTGGAGAACGCGAGGGCCTCGTTCCACACGGCGCGGCAGCGGTTCGCGGTGGCGACGGCGTCCAGCAGCACGGCCTTGGCCTGCTCGTACGGCGGCTCGACACCGATCCGGCAGGCGCCGGGTGCGTCGGGCGACGGGGCGCGGGCGGCGAGCAGCGCCTCGTCGACGCTGTGCCGCGCCATCAGTTCCTGCGCCTTCGCGCTCAGCGCCTCCGCCTCCTCCGGATACCCGGTCGCCTCCGCCTTGGCGAGCAGCGCCCGGATCCGGGTGAGCATGCGGGACTCGGTCCGGGGCACGGGCGCGGGCTCGTCCAGAGGTTCGAGCGCGGGGAGCCGCAGCAGCAGGCGGTAGAGCTCCAGGACGGCGGTGGCATCCGAGAAACGGTCGGCGCGGGGCGGTTCCCCGGGCGGCAGTCCGTCGAGCTGGGCGGCCCAGCGCGGGCCGCGCGGCCGGTCGTCGGCCGCCTGTGCGCGGACGAGCGCCGCGAGCAGCCGCACATGGACCTCGTCGAGCTCCCGCCGCACGATCCGGGCGACATCGGCGGGCTGCCAGCCGCGCTGCCACGCCGTCGCCACGAACTCCTGCCCGCGCCGGGAGAGTTCGGCGTCCGCCGCGGGATCGGCCGCCAGCAGGGAGGCGCCGGTGTCGAGGGCGTCGTCGGAGGGTGCATACAGGGCGGCACGGAAGGCCCGGTCGACGGTGCTGGACGTACTCACCGCTCGATCCTGCCATGAGGCGCGCGCGACTCTGTCCACACCCTGTGGACAAACCCGCCGCAGAGCATTTCCATGAGTGTCAACTTCGGGTTGACACTCCCAGAGGCGCAACCTACGGTTGACACATGACGAACCCCACCATCAGGTCGAGCGTCCGTCTGGACGACCTCATCTCGGCCATCAAGAAGGTCCACCAGGAACCCCTCGAACAGCTCCAGGACGCCGTACTCGCCGGCGAGCACCTCGGCGAGGTGGCGGACCACCTCATCGGGCACTTCGTCGACCAGGCCCGCCGCTCCGGCGCCTCCTGGACCGACATCGGCAGGAGCATGGGCGTCACCCGGCAGGCCGCGCAGAAGCGGTTCGTGCCCAAGGAGTCGGCCGACCTCGACCCCAGCCAGGGCTTCAGCCGCTACACGCCCCGCGCCCGCAAGGTGGTCATGGCCGCCCATGAGGAGGCCAAGGCCGCCGGGAGCGCCGAGGGAACGCCCGCGCACCTGGTCCTCGGGCTGCTCACCGAACCGGAGGCCATGGCCGCGCAGGCCGTCAAGGCCCAGGGCGTCACCCTGGACGCCGTCCGCGAGGCCGCGACCGCCGCCCTGCCGCCCGCGTCCGCCGCCGCTCCCGAGCTGGTCCCGTACGGCTCGGCCGCCAAGAAAGCCCTGGAACTCACCTTCCGCGAGGCCCTGCGCCTCGGCCACAACTACATCGGCACCGAGCACATCCTGCTGGCCCTGCTGGAGCTGGAGAACGGCGAGGGCGTCCTCAGCGGCCTGGGCCTGGACAAGACACGCACCGAGGAGTACGTCGCGGCGGCCTTGGCGGAGCTGGTGAAGGACCGCGCCCGGCAGGACGAGGACCAGGAGCCGCACGACGGCGGACAGGACGGCTGACCGCACTCCCGAGCAGCGGGCCGGAGCCGTTGTCAGACCCGCCTGCGACACTCGCCGACATGACCGACCGGTGGGCTCTGGCACCGGCCGAGGACGGCGGCGCCGAGGTCGCCCCCCTCGGCCGGGACGGCCTGCCCTCCGGTCCGGTGCACCGTGCCGCCGACCTCGCGGAGGCGGTCCGCGGCAGACCGAACGTCACACGATGGGTGTGGCGGTCCACCGCAGAGGTCTATCCACGCCTGCTCGCCGCGGGCGTACGGGTGGAGCGGTGCTACGACATCGAGGACGCCGAGACGCTCCTCCTCGGCCACGAGGGGCGCCACGGCGAGCCCCGCTCGGCCGCCGCCGCCCTGGCCAGGCTGCGCGGCGGCCCCGTACCGCCGGACCCGCCGCACCGGTCCGCCGAACCCGGCGCGCAGTCCTCGCTCTTCGAACCGCAGGGCGTGCGTCTGCCGCTGGCGGACCTGATCACGGTCTACGCCGAGCAGCAGCGGCGGCACGAGCGAGCCGAGCATCCCGACCGCATGCGCCTGCTGACCGCAGCCGAGTCGGCGGGCACGCTGGTGGCGGCCGAGATGAACCGCGCGGGCCTGCCCTGGCGCGCGGACGTGCACCGCGAGGTGCTGCACGAACTGCTCGGCGAGCGGTACGCGGGTGGCGGCGAGCCCCGCCGCCTGGCCGAACTCGCGGACGAGGTGTCCGCTGCCTTCGGCCACCGGGTACGGCCGGATCTGCCCGCCGACGTGGTCAAGGCCTTCGCCCGGGCCGGGATCAGGGTGAAGTCCACCCGCCGCTGGGAGCTCAGGTCCGTCGACCACCCGGCCGTCGAACCCCTGCTGGAGTACAAGAGGCTGTACCGGATCTGGGTCGCCCACGGCTGGTCCTGGCTCCAGGACTGGGTGCGGGAGGGGCGGTTCAGGCCGGAGTTCCTCGCCGGCGGCACGGTCACCGGCCGCTGGGTGACCAACGGCGGGGGCGCCCTTCAGATCCCCAAGGTCATCCGCCGGGCCGTCGTGGCCGACCCCGGCTGGCGCCTTGTCGTGGCCGACGCCGCCCAGATGGAGCCGCGGGTGCTGGCGGCGATCTCCCGCGACCCGGGGCTGATGGAGGTGGCGGGCCGGGACGCCGACCTCTACCAGTCGGTGTCCGACCGGGCCTTCTCCGGCGACCGCGCCCAGGCGAAACTCGCCGTGCTCGGGGCGGTCTACGGGCAGACCTCCGGCGACGGCCTGAAGAACCTCGCCGCCCTCAGACGCCGCTTCCCGAAGGCGGTGGCGTACGTCGACGAGGCCGCGCGGGCCGGTGAGGAGGGCCGGCTCGTACGGACCTGGCTGGGCCGCACGTGTCCCCCGGCCGCCGGGACGACCGAGGACGCGACCGGGGAGGCGGGCCTCCCGCAGGAGGACCCGGCCGCCGCGCCACCCGCCGATCAGGGCTGGATGCCGGGGTACGCCTCCACCAACTCCCGCGCCCGAGGCCGCTTCGCCCGCAACTTCGTCGTACAGGGCAGCGCCGCCGACTGGGCCCTGCTGCTGCTCGCGGCGCTGCGCCGCACCTGCCGGGACATGGCGGCCGAGCTGGTCTTCTTCCAGCACGACGAGGTGATCGTGCACTGCCCGAAGGAGGAGGCGGACACGGTCGTCGAGGCGATCCGGCGGGCCGCGGAGGTGGCGGGGCGGCTGACGTTCGGCGAGACCCCGGTGCGGTTTCCGTTCACGACGGCGGTGGTGGAGTGCTACTCCGACGCGAAGTGAGCGGCCCCGGGCCGCGAGCGGACCCCGCACGGACCCCGGCGGCCGTGTTCCGGTGGGCCGGACCGGCTCGTACCCGTGTCAGCGGCGGCGGTCCGGTGAGCCGGACGGGGGTCGGGCCGGGTCAGACGACCGGCGGGCGGCCGAGCCGGGTCAGCCGCCACACGGTCCGCCAGCGCATGGGTCGCCGCTCCCCCGCCGGCTCGCGCAGCCCCTCCACGAACCCGCCGAACCAGGCCCGCAGCCCGGCGAGCGAACGGGTCCGCGCCAGGGTGAGCAGCGTCCACACGCCGAGGTGCACCGGGATGAGCGGGAGCGGCAGCCGCCGCCGGACCAGCCAGACCCGGTTGCGGGCGGTGACCCGGTAGTAGATCGCGTGCCGGGCGGGCGAGGTCTTCGGATGCCGCAGGAGCAGCTCCGGCGCGTAGAGGATCTTCCAACCGGCATCGGCGGCACGCCAGGCCAGGTCGGTCTCCTCGTGCGCGAAGAAGAACTCCGCGGGCCAGTCCCCGGTCTGCTCCAGCATCGCCATCCGCAGCGCGTGCCCGCCGCCGAGGAACCCGGTGACGTACCCGCCCCGCATCGGGTCCGATCCGCCGATCCGCGGTACGTGCCGCTGCTGGGTCTCGCCGCACTCGTCGGCGATGCGGAAGCCGACGATGCCGAGGCGCGGGTCGGCGGCGTACAGATCCCGTACCCGGCGCAGTACGTCGGCGTCGACCAGGAGCCCGTCGTCGTCCAGCTCCACGACCACGTCGACGTCCCCGAACTCCCGCAGCCGGGCCAGGGCGGCGTTGCGCCCGCCGGGGCAGCCGAGGTTCTCGTCGAGATCGACCGCCGTGACCTCACCGGGCAGGGACAGCCGGCGGGCGAACTCGGGCAGCCGGCACCCGTTACCGACGATCACGATGCGCGCGGGCGCGAGATCCTGCTTGGCCACGGACTCCAGCAGGGCGTCGACCTCGGCAGGCCGGTTGCCCATGGTCACCACCGCGACCGCGATCCTCGGCTCCACCACGGCCCTCATCCCATCCGACGACAACGGCGCCCGCACGGCGCCCCTCGTTCACCAGGATGTCGCCCGGGCGGCGCCGGTTGCTCTGACGCCACCTCACTTTGCGGCCTCTTACCCCCGCCTCACCGCAACCCTCCCGGAACCGGTACGAAAAACGCACGCCATGCCGTGAGTCCGTCAGCCGCCCGGGTGATGTCCGCGAAATTCCGTGCGGTCACCCGGTCGGTGTTGTCCGGCGAAAGATGCCCGGGAGATCCGGTTCAGCCGCAGGCCTCTCAGGGGTGGGCGGGGCTCTCGGCGGAGGGTGCGGCTTCGGGGACGTCGTCGGCATGGCCGGACACGGTCAGCCGCAGCGTCGTGGCGGCCACGACTCCCGCCACCAGACCGCAGGTCAGGGCGGCGGGAACGCCGTCCCCGAGGCCCGCGGACAGGTACGTCAACCCCCAGCGCAGGCCCGCCCCGTCCGTCGCCATCCGCAGCGGCTGGCTCGCCAGCAGCCCGAGGACGGTCGCGCACACCGCGCCGACCGCCATCGCCGGGACGGTGGCCCGGGTCAACAGCACGGGCAGCCACCGCAGCGCCCACCACACCACCACGAGCAGCAGTACGTCGGGCAGCCGGTGCAGGAACCAGTCGCCGAACGGCGCGCCCGCCGGTCCCGCCCAGCCGCCGAGCAGCAGCCACTCGCGCAGCAGCTCACCCGGCTCGGCGAACAGCCCACCGACCGGGTCGAACCTCTGGATGGCGGCTGCCACCGACTGGTACGAGAGGACGACCAGGGACAGCGCGATGATCGCGGTTCCGGCAGTGGCGGAAAGGCGGGCGGCGCGCGCCGGGACGGCCTGCCGCGGCAGCGGACCGGCGCCCTTCGCGGTGATCCGGGCCGCGAACACCGTCCCCACCGCCGCGACCAGCGCGGTCACCACCAGGATCTGCCGCCCGGACGAGATCGTGCCCGCCAACTGGGGCAGGAAGCGGTAACTGCCGCGCCCCTGCGAGGCGATCAGCCACGGCGCGGAGACGGCCACCGCCAGGGTCCCCGCCACCAGGCCCCAGGCCCACACCGCGAGCAGCGTGGCGGGCAGCCGGCCGTGCACCGGCGGCAGCCTGCGGACCAGGTGCAGCGCGCCGGGCACGAAGAAGGCGAACACCGCGCCGAAGCGGATCTGCATCGCGGTGTGGTGAAGCACCAGGTAGCGCGCTCCGTCCGGCTCAGGCGTGCCGTTGCCCCAGTCGGACGCCCCGGCACCGAACCGCACGACGTTCGGAGGGTCGTACGACCAGGGGGTGAGCCAGTGTTCGAGTTCGGCGGCGGTCCGGCCGCCGATCGCGTCGGCGGTGCCCGCCAGGTGCAGCGCCTGCACGCTCGCCCCCGCCCACCACAGCAACGCCGTGATCAGCAGACCCCCGACCAGCGCCGGTATCGCCGCGCGCCGATACGTCATGACCGTCCCCCGCCCTTGTCCGCGCCTTCCGCGCATCCCACAGCCGGGCGGTGACACTACGGCTCCCCGATCACATGCGGATCACGGCAGGCGGCCCGACCGGGCGCTCGCCGACCCCCGGGATCCAGGAGACGACACGAAAGGCAGGGTCACTGCTCCGGCTCGGAAGGCGGGGTCACAGCTCCGAGTCGGACGGCAGCAGGTCGT
This sequence comes from Streptomyces sp. NPDC004721, assembly GCF_053601495.1. Taxonomy (NCBI): domain Bacteria; kingdom Bacillati; phylum Actinomycetota; class Actinomycetes; order Kitasatosporales; family Streptomycetaceae; genus Streptomyces; species Streptomyces sp. NPDC004721. Next base: position 55,773 of record NZ_JBSGBZ010000030.1, on the reverse strand, counting down.
CCAGAGACAGGCCCTCCACGGCCAGGCCCTCCACCGGCAGACCCTCCACCGGCAGGGCCTGCTCGCACCAGATGGTCTTGCCGTCGCGGGCGTGGCGGGTGCCCCAGCGCTGGGTGAGCCGGGCGACCAGCATCAGGCCGCGTCCGCCCTCGTCGAAGATGCGGGCCTGGTGCAGATGCGGGGCGGTACTGCTGGCGTCGGAGACCTCGCAGATGATCGTCCGGTCGTAGATGAGCCGCATCTGTATGGGGGGCTGGCCGTACCGGATCGCGTTGGTGACCAGCTCGCTCACCACCAGCTCGGTCACGAAGCCGATCTCCTCCAGGCCCCAGGTCGCCAGCAGGCTGGCGGTCCGAGCGCGGATCCGGGCCACTTCGGCCGGTTCCGCGGCGATGTCCCAGGTGGCGACCCGCGTCTCGTCCAGGGCGTGCGGCCGGACCAGCAGCAGTGCCGCGTCGTCGGCCGGGGGCTCGGGCAGCAGCGTCTTGACCACGTGGTCGCACAGCGCTTCCAGCGAGGCGCACGGCTCGGTCAGTGCCTCGCGCAGTTCTTCCAGCCCCGCTTCCAGGTCGCGCTGCCGGGATTCGACCAGTCCGTCGGTGTAGAAGGCGAGCAGGCTGCCCTCCGGCACCTCCAACTCCACCGTCTCGAACGGCACGCCGCCGACACCGAGCGGCGGCCCGGAGGGCAGGTCGAGGAAGTCGGCGCTGCCGTCCGGGGCCACGATGATGGGCACCGGATGGCCGGCACCGGCCAGGGAGCAACGCCCGGCCACCGGGTCGTACACCGCGTACAGGCAGGTGGTTCCGACGTCCACGGCGCCTCCGCGTGCCGGGTCGGCGCCGTCTTCGGCGCCCGACTCCGCGGACTGCCGGCTCACCAGGTCGTCCAACCGGGTGAGCAGCTCCTCCGGGGTGGGATCGACATCGGCGAGGGTGCGCACGGCCGTACGCAGCCTGCCCATGGCCGCGGCGGCGTGGATGCCGTGGCCGACCACGTCCCCGACCACCAGCGCGACCCGGGCACCGGAGAGTCCGATCACGTCGAACCAGTCGCCGCCGACCCCGGCGCGGGGTGCGGCGGGCAGGTACCGGGAGGCGGCCGACACCGCCGAGTGCTCGGGCAGTTGCTGCGGCAGCAGACTGCTCTGCAGGGTACGAGCGATCTCGTACTGGTTCTCCAGCGCCGCGGCCTTCTCGATGCTCGCGGAGGCCAGCTGGGCGAGCTGGACGAGGATCGCCTCGTCGTCGGCCGTGAAGTCGCTGCCGTCCTGCTTGTCGGAAAGCTGGATCAGACCCAGGTTGCGACCGTCGGTGCCGATCAGCGGGACGGCCAGCCAACCGCGCATCGGCGGATGAACGGCGGCGTAGGAGCCGAAGCCCCGCCAGGCCGGATGGGCCTCCAGCTCGTCCTGGGTCATCCGCATCGGCCGGTTGTCCTTGCACACCAGGACATAGATCCCCTCTCCGACCGGGGGCGCGTCGAAGAAGCGGTACTCGCCGTACTTGTCCGACAGGGAGACCGCGTTGATCGCCTGGGCCCAGCGGAGGTTCGTGGTCATGCTGGTGACCGACTGGTGCGTGCCCACCAGCGACCTGGCCTCCTCGGTGACCGTCTGGAGGGCGTAGTCCAGTGAGGGCGCGGCATTGATCCGCAGACCGGCCCGGGCCAGGTCCTGCAACTGCTGGGACCGTCTGTGCTCGACCACGGCGGCGGCGGCGGCCTGCTCGTAGAGCCGACCGCGTTCGGCCGCGTCCAGCCGCAACCCGATCTCGCTCATCACCGAGGCGCCCAGTTGCTCCAGGGCGCGCCGCTGCTCCTTGTCCCACAGCCGCGGCCGGGTGTCGATCACGTACAGCGCGCCGACCGACAGCTCCTCCAGCAGCAGCGGCACGCCCAGGTACGCGCGCATGCCGGTGGCGGCGACCGCGCGGTCGGACCGGTGTGCGGAGTCGCTCCGCACATCGTCGATGACCAGCGGTCGGCCGGACACCACCACCTCGGAGCAGAAGCCCCAGTCGACCCGCTCCTGCTCCCCGTGCCGCGGTACGGCTCGGCCGACCCCGCCCCTGATGAACTGCCGGTCCGCCCCGGCCAGACTGATCAGGGCCATTCGGGTGTCCAGCAGCCGTACGGCCAGGCACACGGACCGGGCGAAGGCGTCCCTGGTCAGCTCGTCGACCGCGCGGACGGCGTCCACCGCGGCCAGCCGTGAGGGCTCGCGCAGCACCGTGGCAGGGTTCGGCGGGCTGCCCGCCTTACCGAGCTCGGCCATGACCCCTCCGCGCCTGCTGTGTGAGTACGCACCCCGCTCGGATCCGTGGTCCAGGGCCTTGGCCCGGGGCCGCCAGGCCGCCCGAAGATCTCGCATGCGCCCTCGTGGCTTCCACCGAGGCCTGGACGTTCCGACCGGGGAGTCACCCTTGCCTGATTTCAAAAGTACGCCTGCCCGTCGCGGCGGCGAACTCGGCCGGGAACCACGGAACGACGAAGGACCAGCTGGGAATGTTCCCAGCTGGTCCTTCGGATGGAGCCGCTTTCGGGATTCGAACCCGAGACCTACGCATTACGAGTGCGTTGCTCTGGCCATCTGAGCTAAAGCGGCGCGCTGCCGCATCATGATGCGATCGGCAACTTCGGTAAGTCTACACAGTTCCCGGGGGTGCTTCGCACACGCCCCGGGGCGCCCCTGGGGCCGGGGCGCCGGAGTGGGGCGCTGTGGTTACGAGCAGCGCTTTCCGTTCGCCGGAGGGGTGCCCTGGAGAAGGTAGGTGTTGATCTCGGAGTCGATGCAGCGGCTGCCGCGGCGGTAGGCGGTGTGGCCGTCGCCGTCGTAGGTCAGCAGGCGGGCCGAGAAGAGCTGGCGGGACAGGGACTGGGCCCAGCGGTAGGGGGTCGCCGGGTCGCGGGTGGTGCCGACGACCACGATGGGGGCCGCGCCCTTGGCCTCGATGCGGTGGGCCCGGCCGGTGGGCTTCACCGGCCAGTACGCGCAGTTCAGCGTGTTCCAGGCGAGGCCGCGGCCGAAGACCGGGGAGGCCTTCTCGAAGGCGGGGAGGTATTCCTCCACCTGCTCGGGGGCGGCGAAGGGGGCCGGCAGGTCCAGGCAGTTCACGGCGGCGTTGGCGTACATCAGGTTGCTGTAGTGGCCGCCGGAGTCGCGTTCGTAGTAGCTGTCGGAGAGGGCCAGCAGGGCGGAGCCGTCGTTCTGCTTCATCGCCGACGCCAGCGCCGAGCGCAGTTGCGGCCAGGCCGCCTGGTCGTACATCGCCGCGATGACCCCGGTGGTGGCGAGGGACTCGCCGAGACGGCGGCCGCCGGTGGCACCGGCGGGGATCGACCGGGCGTCGAGTCTGCGGAAGAAGGCGGCGAGCTGGTCGCCGACCTGCTTCGGCGTCGCGCCGCGGCCGCCGAGCGGGCAGTCGCTCTGCTGTACGCAGTCCTTCGCGAACGACTGGAAGGCCGCCTCGAAGCCCGCCGTCTGGTCCAGGTTCATCTGGCGCGCCGACAGCGAGGGGTCCATCGCCCCGTCCAGGACCAGGCGGCCGACGCGGTCCGGGAACAGGCCGGCGTACGTGGCCCCGAGGAACGTCCCGTACGAGGCACCGACGTAGTTCAGCTTCCCGTCGCCCAGCACCGCGCGCACGATGTCCATGTCGCGTGCCGCCTCCATGGTGGAGACGTGCCGCAGCAGGCGGGCGTCGCGTGCGCCGCAGCCCTCCGCGAACTTGCGGTACGCGGCGACGAGCGCGTCGGTCTCCTTGCTGTCGTCGGGCGTGAAGTCGGTCTGTGTGTACGTGTCCATGTCCCGGTCGTCGAGACACTGCACGGACTCGCTGCGGGAGACCCCGCGTGGGTCCGTCGCGACCAGGTCGTAGCGGGCGCTGATCTCGGCCGGGTACCCGACACCGGCGTAGTGCTGGAGATAGGCGACGGCCGCGCCGCCCGGTCCGCCCGGGTTCAGCAGGAGCGAGCCGAGCCGCTTGCCCGGGCCGGACGCCTTCTTGCGGGCCACGGCCAGCCGGACGTCGCCCGCGTCGGGCCGGTCGTAGTCGAGCGGCGCCTTGACCGTCGTGCACTCGAAGCCGGACACCCCGCAGCTGCGCCAGGCCGGCTTCTGCTCGTAGTACGGCGACAGGATGGGGGGCGTGGCCCGCGGCAGCGCGGCCAGCGCCGCGTCCGCCGCGGGCTCGGTCCGGCGCTGCGTGGTGCCGGGGGAGCAGGCCGAGACCAGCAGGGCGGCGGCCGCCAGGAGGGTGCCGCCCGCGCGGGCCGCGCGGAGGGGGGTTCGGGGCCGGGGGCCTCTGCTGCTGTTCGGACGAAGGGCGCGCCTGATGTGCATCCAGCGAGCGTAACTCTCCGCGATCGGATGAGTGCGTTACGTGCGGGGCGTTCCCCGTACGAGTGACGCCGTCGACGCCGGTGGCCTCGGTGTTCTCGGCGCACTCGGCGTACTCGTCAGCCCGCCCTCAGGGCCATCGTCATCGCCTCCACCGCCAGGAGCGGGGCCACGTTGCGGTCGAGCGCGTCGCGGCAGGCGGCGATCGCCTCTATGCGACGCAGGGTGGACTCGGGCGAGCTGCCGCGGGCGAGGCGCTCCAGGGTGTCCTCGACGTCCGCGTTGGCGATGGCCACGCGGGAGCCGAGCTGGAGGGCCAGGACATCGCGGTAGAGGCCGGTGAGGTCGGTCAGGGCGAGGTCGAGGCTGTCGCGCTGGGTGCGGCTGCGGCGGCGCTTCTGCTTGTCCTCCAGGTCCTTCATCACGCCCGCCGTACCGCGGGGCAGCCGGCCGCCCTGGGCCGCGCCCAGCGCCGCCTTCAGCTCCTCGGACTCCTTGGCGTCCCTCTCCTCCGCGAGTGCCTTGGCGTCGTCCGCCGCCGCGTCGACCAGTTCCTGGGCCGCCCGGAGGCAGCCGCCTATCTCGTCCACGCGCAGCGGGAGCCTCAGGACGGAGGTGCGGCGTTCGCGTGCGGCCGGGTCGGTGGCCAGGCGGCGGGCCCGGTCGATGTGGCCCTGGGTGGCGCGGGCCGCGGCGGCGGCGACGGCGGGTTCGACGCCCTCCCGGCGTACGAGCATGTCGGCGACGGCGTCCACCGACGGCGTGCGCAGGTTCACATGGCGGCAGCGGGAGCGGATCGTGGGCAGGACGTCCTCGACCGAGGGGGCGCACAGCAGCCAGACCGTGCGCGGGGCGGGTTCCTCGACGGCCTTCAGCACGGCGTTGGCGGACTTCTCGTTCAGCCGCTCGGCGTCCTCCACGAGGATCACCTGCCAGCGGCCGGTCGCCGGGGCGGTGAACGACTTGCGCACGGTGTCCCGCATGTCGTCGGCGAGGATCTGTGTACCCACGGCGGCGACCGTGTTGACGTCGGCGTGGGTGCCGACCAGCGCCGTATGGCAGCCGTCGCAGAATCCGCAGCCGGGGACGCCGCCGAGGGCGCGGTCGGGGCTCACGCACTGGAGGGCGGCGGCGAAGGCCCTCGCCATCTGCGTGATCCCCGCGCCGGGCGGTCCCGTGAACAGCCACGCGTGCGTCATCTTCGACGCCTCGGGCGGCGGCGCGTCCGTGGCGGCCGCGGTGACCAGGGCGTCGGCGTCCCGGGCAGCGGCGCTCAGCTGTTCGCTGACCTTCTCCTGCCCGACGAGGTCGTCCCACACGCTCATGGGTCACGCCGCCCTTTCGTCATGGTTCGTGCTGCGGGATCCATTGTGCGGGGCACCACTGACAACACGGCGGGCGGCCTCGCCCGAATCGGCAGGCGCACCGTCGCCCCGATCACCCCGATTGGCGCCCGTCCGACGGCTCAGGGCCGCCGGCCCCGCCCCCGGCCGCCGTCGCCGTCGTCGAGCCCCTTGCCGTCCTCGCGCGGGCCCAGCAGCTCGTCCGCCAAGGTCGGCAGATCGTCGAGCGGCGTCTCCTCGGCCCAGTCCGGCCGCGGCCGCCGCCGGGCGACCGACTCGGCGTCGACCTGGGGCAGCTCCCGCGTACGGTCGTCGCCCTGGTCGGGCCGCGCGGCCGGCGACCGCCCGCCACGCTCGTCCCGGAAGAAACCGGGCGGAACCCGGTCCGCTGGGTCCTCCCCACGGACCGGAGGCAGGACCGCCGTCTCGTCCGCGGCGCCCGGCGTGAAAGCGGGCAGTACGGCGGTCTCGTCCGCGGCCCCCGGCGGGACGGGCGGCAGTACGGCCGTCTCGTCGGCGGTCCCCGGCGGAACCACGGGCTTCGGCAGCTTCGCGGTCACCTCGGACTCGGACTCGCCCGCCGTCCGCGGCCCCGGCTCCGCCGACCCGCGCGACGTCCCACGGGAGCCCTCGCTCAAGCCCCGGCCCGACCCCTGATCGGAACCCTCGCCCGGCGGCTTACCGCTCCCCCGCTCGTCCCGCACCGGCGGCAGCACCGCCGTCTCGTCCGCGGGCCCGCCCGACGCGTTCGTCGGCGTCACCAGCGGCGTCGGCACGGTCACCTCCCCCAGCGGCACCGCCGCGGCCGTCGGCTCCGTGGACCGGCGCGGACCCGACTGCGCGGTGGCCGCGGCCTGCTCCGCCGCCCGCCGGGCCTCCTCCGCCCGCAACAGGGCCTCCTCGGCCTTGCGCTGCTTCTCCAGCCGCCGCGCCTCGGCCTCGGCGCGCAGCCGCTCCTCCTCCTCGGCCTGCCGGCGCCGCTGCTCCTCCTCGGCCTTGCGGCGCGCCTCGGCCTCCGCCCGTGCCCGCTCCTCCGCGAGCAGCCGGGCCTGTTCCTCCTCGGCCTTGCGCCGGGCCTCCTCGGCGCGCTGCCGGGCCTCCTCGGCCTGCCGCTCGGCCTCGCGCCGCTGCGCCTCCTCCAGCTCGCGCCGCTTGCGCTCCTCCTCCTCGGCGCGCAGCCGCGCCAGCTGCTCCTGGCGCTCGCGCTCCAGGCGCTCCTCCTCGGCCTTGCGCCGGGCCTCCTCCTCCGCCTTGCGGCGCGCCTCCTCCTCGGCCTTCCTCCGCGCTTCCTCCTGCGCCTTCAGCTCGGCCTCGGACAGCGGCAGCATCTGGTCGAGCCGGTGCCGGACGACCGTGGTCACCGCCTCGGGCTCCTGCCCGGCGTCCACCACGAGGTAACGGCCGGGGTCGGCGGCGGCCAGCGCCAGGAAACCGGACCGCACGCGCGCGTGGAACTCGGCCGGCTCCGACTCCAGACGGTCGGGAGCCTCCGTGAACCGCTCACGGGCGGTCTCCGGCGAGACGTCCAGCAGGACCGTCAGATGCGGCACAAGACCATTCGTCGCCCAGCGGGAGATCCGCGCGATCTCCGTCGGGGACAGGTCGCGGCCCGCGCCCTGGTAGGCGACGGAGGAGTCGATGTACCGGTCGGTGATCACGACGGCGCCCCGCTTCAGCGCGGGCCGTACGACCGTGTCGACGTGCTCCGCGCGGTCGGCGGCGTACAGCAGCGCCTCCGCGCGGTGGGACAGGCCCTGCGAGGACACGTCCAGCAGGATCGAGCGCAGCCGCTTGCCCACGGGAGTGGCGCCCGGCTCGCGGGTCAGGACGACCTCGTGGCCCTTGGACCTGATCCAGTCGGCGAGCGCCTCGGCCTGCGTGGACTTGCCGGCGCCGTCGCCGCCTTCGAGGGCGATGAAGAATCCGGACTCGGCGGGGGCCGTCACCGGGTCGTCGCCGCCCCGCAGGGCGTCGACGAGGTCCTGTCGCAGCGGTACGCCGGAGCGGTCGTCGACCTTGGCGAGGACCAGCGCGGCCACCGGCAGGAGCAGCGCGCCGACCAGCATCAGCGTGAACGCGGCGCCGCCGTGCGCGAACACGAACCGCCCGTCCTCGAGCCGGTGCGGGCCGATCCCGGCCGCGACCACGGGGGCGAGCACGGCACCGAGCGCCACGAAGACCCGTACCACCGCGTGCAGGTGCTCGGTCATGCGCGGCTTGCGGTAGTCCTCGGCCTCCTGGTCGAGCAGCGTGTGCCCGGTGTTGGCGGCGGCGCCCGCGCTGACTCCGGCCAGCGCGAGGATCAGCAGGACCGTGGTGACGTCGGGGACCAGCCCGGCGGCGAGCAGGGCGACGCCGGTGAGCGCGATCGTCAGGGCCAGCAGCCGCCGCCGCGACAGGGAGACCAGCGCCTTCGGCGCCGTACGGATGCCGACGGCGACCCCGCCGGTCAGGGCGAGCACCGCCAGCCCGTACAGCACCGGGCCGCCGCGCAGGTCCGTGGCGTGCAGCACGCAGACGGCGACCGCGGCGGCGATCGCCCCGGCGACGGACGCGCAGGCGAGCACGAGCAGCGGAACGGCACCCGTGCGGCCCTTGTCGACGCCGGAGCCCGTCTTCGGGCGGCGCAGCCCCTCCAGCGGCGAACGCGGGCGCGGGGTGCGGGTGCCGGGCAGTTCCAGGTAGGTCAGCACGGACAGGGACGCGGCGAACAGGCCGGCCGCGACGTACGCGCCGAGGGCCGCCTGGTGCTGGTCGAACCAGGCGATGCCGGTGCCCAGGAGGTTGTTGAGCAGGGAGGCGGCGACCAGGGCGGCGGCCGCCAGCGGGACCGCCAGGAAGGTGGTCCGCAGCGACAGGCGGCGCAGGGCGTCCATGTGGTCCGGCAGCGGGCGCACCGTGGCGCCCTCCGGGGGCGGTGCGGGCAGCAGCGCGGGGGCCGCGCCCTCCCGGCACACGCTCCAGAAACGCTCGGCGACCCCGGTCACGAAGACGGTGACCAGGAGCAAGGCCAGGGCGTCGTCCGGCGTCCAGTCGATCCACAGGGGCGCGACGATCAGCAGGGCGGCGCGCAGACCGTCGGCGCCGACCATGGTCCAGCGCCGGTCGAGCGGTCCCTCCTGGGAGGTGAGCGAGGTGAGGGGTCCGAGGAGGACCGCTCCGAAGAGCAGCGTCGCCAGGATGCGCGTTCCGAAGACCGTCGCCACTGCGAAGGCCACGCCCCGGTAGCCACCGCCGAAGGGGCCCGCGGCGACCGCCGCCTGGAGGGCGAGGACGACCAGGACCAGGAGTGCGAGGGTGTCCCCGGCGCCTCCCACCAGTTGGGCGCTCCACAGCCGCCGCAGCTGCGGCCGGCGCAGCAGGGCGCGGACGGCGCGCTCGCGGGAATCGGCCATGAGGGCGTCGTCGGGTGCGGAGGTGTGGGCCGTTGGCTGCTCGGCTCGCGTCATGCGTTCAGCCTATCGGGACCCACCGACAGCATGGAGTGACCGTCCGGACGTGCGCACGCCCCGACACCAAAGTGATGCCGGGGCGTGCCTTTCGCAAAGGAGCCGCGAGGGATCCGCGGTGCGATCAGTCCTCCGCCGCCTTGGCGGCCGTCGCCTTCGCGGTGGTCTTCTTCGCGGTGGTCTTCTTCGCGGTGGTCTTCTTGGCGGTGGTCGTCTTCTTCGCCGCGGTCTTCTTCGCGGCCGTGGACGCCGTCTTCTTCGCCGTCGTCTTCTTGGCGGCGGCCTTCTTCGCGGTCTTCTTGGCCGGGGCCTTGGCGCGCTTCTCCGCGAGGAGCTCGAAACCGCGCTCCGGAGTGATCTCCTCGACGCTGTCGCCGGAGCGCAGGGTCGCGTTGGTCTCTCCGTCGGTGACGTACGGGCCGAAGCGGCCGTCCTTCACCACGACCGGCTTGCCGCTGACGGGGTCCTGGCCGAGCTCCTTCAGCGGCGGCTTGGCGGCCGCGCGGCCCCGCTGCTTGGGCTGGGCGTAGATCGCCTGCGCCTCCTCCAGCGTGATCGTGAAGAGCTGGTCCTCGGACTGGAGCGAGCGCGAGTCCGTGCCCTTCTTCAGGTACGGGCCGTAGCGGCCGTTCTGCGCGGTGATCTCCTGGCCGTCGGCGTCGGCGCCGACGACGCGCGGCAGCGACATCAGCTTCAGGGCGTCGTCCAGGGTGACGGTGTCCAGGGACATCGACTTGAACAGCGAGGCCGTACGGGGCTTGACCGCGTTCTTGCCGGTCTTCGGGGTGCCCTCGGGGAGCACCTCGGTGACGTAGGGCCCGTAGCGGCCCTTCTTGGCGACGATCGTGTGGCCGCTGGCCGGGTCGGTGCCCAGCTCGACATCGCCGCTGGGCTCGGCCAGCAGCTTCTCGGCCAGCTCGACGGTCAGCTCGTCCGGGGCCAGGTCGGCCGGGATGTCGGCGCGCTGGTGCTGCTCGGTTTCCTTCTCGCCGCGCTCGATGTACGGGCCGAAGCGCCCGACCCGCAACACGATGTCGTTGCCCACGGGGAACGACGACACCTCGCGCGCGTCGATCGCGCCCAGGTCGGTCACCAGTTCCTTGAGCCCGCCGAGGTGGTCCCCGTCGCCGTTGCCGGCCTCGGCGGCGCCGCCGTGGCCGGTGCCCTCGCCGAAGTAGAAGCGCTTCAGCCACGGCACGGCCTTCGCCTCGCCGCGCGCGATGCGGTCGAGGTCGTCCTCCATCTTGGCGGTGAAGTCGTAGTCGACGAGCCGCCCGAAGTGCTTCTCCAGGAGGTTGACCACGGCGAAGGACAGGAAGGACGGCACCAGGGCCGTGCCCTTCTTGAAGACGTAGCCGCGGTCGAGGATCGTGCCGATGATCGACGCGTACGTCGACGGGCGGCCGATCTCCCGCTCCTCCAGCTCCTTGACCAGGCTGGCCTCGGTGTAGCGGGCCGGAGGCTTGGTGGCGTGGCCGTCGACCGTGATCTCCTCGGCCGTGAGCGCGTCGCCCTCGCCGACCTGGGGCAGCCGGCGCTCGCGGTCGTCGAGCTCGGCGTTGGGGTCGTCGGCGCCCTCGACGTACGCCTTGAGGAAGCCGTGGAAGGTGATCGTCTTGCCGGACGCGCTGAACTCGACGTCCCGGCCGTCGGCCGCGGCGCCGCCGATCCGCACGGTCACGCTGTTCCCGGTCGCGTCCTTCATCTGGGAGGCGACCGTCCGCTTCCAGATCAGCTCGTAGAGCTTGAACTGGTCGCCGGTCAGACCGGTCTCGGCGGGCGTGCGGAAACGATCACCCGAAGGACGGATCGCCTCGTGCGCCTCCTGCGCGTTCTTGACCTTCCCGGCGTACGTACGGGGCTGCGGCGGCAGGTAGTCGGCGCCGTACAGGTGGGTGACCTGGGCGCGGGCGGCGGCGATCGCCGTGTCGCTCAGGGTCGTGGAGTCCGTACGCATGTACGTGATGTAGCCGTTCTCGTACAGCTTCTGGGCGATCTGCATCGTCGCCTTCGCGCCGAAGCCGAGCTTGCGGCTGGCCTCCTGCTGGAGCGTCGTCGTACGGAACGGCGCGTACGGCGAGCGGCGGTACGGCTTGGACTCGACGGACCGGACGGAGAAGCGGGTGTCCTCCAGGGCGGCGGCCAGGGCGCGGGCGGTCGCCTCGTCGAGGTGGAGGATGTTCGGGCTCTTGAGCTGTCCCAGGGAGTCGAAGTCGCGGCCCTGCGCGACCCGCCTGCCGTCGACGGTCTGCAGACGGGCGACCAGCGACGACGGGTCGCTCGCGTCACCCGCCCGGCCGGTTGCGAAGGTGCCGGTCAGGTCCCAGTACTCGGCGGAGCGGAACGCCATGCGCTCGCGCTCCCGCTCGACCACGAGCCGTGTCGCGACGGACTGGACCCGGCCCGCCGAAAGCCGCGGCATGACCTTCTTCCACAGCACGGGCGAGACCTCGTAGCCGTAGAGGCGGTCGAGGATGCGCCGGGTCTCCTGGGCGTCGACCAGCCGCTGGTTGAGCTGGCGCGGGTTGGCGACCGCCTCCCGGATGGCGTCCTTGGTGATCTCGTGGAAGACCATCCGCTTGACCGGGATCTTCGGCTTGAGCACCTCCTGGAGATGCCAGGCGATGGCCTCGCCCTCGCGGTCCTCATCGGTGGCGAGGAAGAGCTCGTCGGAGTCCTTCAGCAGATCCTTGAGCTTCTTGACCTGAGCCTTCTTGTCCGCGTTGACGACATAGATCGGCTGGAAGTCGTGTTCCACGTCCACACCGAGGCGGCGGACCTCGCCGGTGTACTTCTCGGGTACCTCCGCGGCACCGTTGGGAAGGTCGCGGATGTGCCCGACGCTCGCCTCGACGATGTAGCCGGGGCCGAGGTAGCCCTTGATCGTCTTCGCCTTGGCAGGCGACTCGACGATGACGAGTCGGCGGCCGCCCTGTGCGGTCTCGCTGGTCGGGGACAACTTCGCTCTTCTCTCCGGTCGACGCTTGAGCCTCCCCAGGCCTTGATTTCCCGGGGGTCGGGTGGTGGTGACGCTGCGGAGTGTGACGGTACATCCCGCCCCCGTGTCAAACGGGAAAAGCCCGCAACGGCCACTCGAACGGTAACCCGACTACCCCCCTTCCTGCCGCCCGGACTGCTCACCAGGCTGTTCGGGCTGATGCGGAGGGTGATTTCTCAGTTACGGAGACCGGACAGGAGCGCCGGCCGTCACAGGCGCCCGAAGCACCACACGCCGACGGTCAGGGCGGCGACCGCAGTCAGGGTCGCGACGGTCGCCGACGCGGTGCGGGGCAGGCCGTGGGCGACGGGTTCCCGGTGCCGGACCCGGACCGCCGCCCAGCCCAGCAAAGCCGTTCCGAACAGGGAGAACACCGTTCCCGCGAAGATCGCCGGCCCGCTCTCCATGTACGTCCCCTCCGGTCCCCGGATGCCCCGGTACGGGAGGCTGACACCCGCGGGCGACGACGACACCAACCCGCGGTGAACAGGAGCCGACCCGCTCCCGGGGCAGCGCTCCCACGCCTTCGCGAGGTGACGGGAATCAAGCTCTCCGCTTTTTTCCCGCGTTTTTCCGGCTCGGTCCCGGCAAAGATCGAAAACCTTGCCGGAGCACCGTCGAAACGGCCCACACGCCCCGAGAACGACGAGAACGCGCCACCGCCCCAGTAGCACCTGTGGGCCCGGCGAGCGCTCAGGGGCGCACGGGCCTCATCGGTCGCGTGAACCGGTCACCGAGCCGGTTCCTCCACCGATTTCTGCGCCGGTTCGATGAAGCCCTGCTCCACCAGCAGGCGGATCTGGGCCGGAGTGCGGTCGCGCAGGAGGAGCGGGCTCTCGCCCATCAACTGGGCGATGGCGTCCAGGATGCGGCCGGCGCTCAGCGTGCCGTCGCAGACACCGGCGAAGCCGGCGCCCACCGTGTCCACCGTGGTGGCCCGGCGCATCCCGCGGTTCTGGCGCAGCACGACGTGCTCGGGGTCCTCGGCGCCGGGCAGCCCGACCTGCTCCTGGACCACCTCACGCACGAGCCGGAAGTGACCGTCGAGCAGGGCCGCGTCGTCGTGGTCCCGCAGATAGTCGACGCGGGCGAAGTGCGCCCGGACGGTGTCGCCGAGCGGCTGCTCCACCGGGTGCGGCCACTCCTCCACGGTGATCGAGGGCGTCGCGGAACCTGCCTTGCGCAGCGTGATCCAGCCGAAGCCCACGGCCCTGACCTTGCGCGCCTCGAACTCCTCCAGCCAGGCGTCGTACCGCGCCTGATACTCCGCGGCGTCGCCACGGTGGTCGCCCGCGTCCCTCAGCCACAGCTCGGCGTACTGCGTGACGTCCTGCACCTCGCGCTGGACGATCCACGCGTCGCATCCGCGGGGCACCCATGACCTGAGCCTGTCCTGCCAGTCCTCCCCTTCGACGTGCTGCCAGTTGGCGAGGAACTGCGCGAACCCGCCCTCGTTCAGGCGGTCGCCCGCCTCTTGAACGAGCGTGCGGCACAGATCGTCTCCGCTCATCCCGCCGTCGCGGTACGTCAGCCGGGCGCCCGGGGAGATCACGAAGGGCGGGTTCGACACGATCAGGTCGAACCGCTCGTCGTCGTGGACCGGTTCGAACAGCGAGCCCTGGCGCAGATCGGCGGCCCGCGCGCCGGACAGCGCGAGCGTCAGGGCAGTGATGTGCAGCGCGCGCGGGTTGATGTCGGTCGCGGTCACGCGCGTGGCATGCCGGCCGGCGTGCAGCGCTTGGATGCCGGAGCCGGTGCCGAGGTCGAGCGCGGAGCCGACCGGTGCGCGGACCGTGATGCCGGCCAGCGTCGTGGAGGCGCCGCCGACCCCGAGGACGACGCCCTCGTCGCGGCTGCCGATCCCGCCCGCGCCGCCCACCGCGCAGCCCAGGTCGGACACGATGAACCAGTCCTCGCCGTCGAGTCCGCCGTACGGCCGGACGTCCACGGTCGCGGCGACCTCGTCCGCGCCGGCACGCACCAGCCAGCCGGTCTCCAGGCACGCCTCGACGGGCAGGACTCCCGCCACGCGCGCGTACGGCACCGGCTGCTGGAGCAGGAACAGCCGGACCAGCAGTTGCAGCGGCGTGTCGCCGCGCGTGGCCCGGAGCGCGGGCACTGTCTCGGCGCGCGCCAGCGCCGCGTACGCGGGCGCGCCGAGCAGCTCCAGCAGTCCGTCGGCGGTGAAGGAGGCGCCGAGCAGGGCGTCCCGGAGCCGGGCGGCGACGTCCGGTCGGTCGGAGGCGGGCAGTGCGGGCAGGCTGGTGTCACTCACGCCCCCCATTGTGTCGGCTCACTCCGACAGCGCACGCGCGCGTGTGCCTGCGTGTGTCTGCCCGCGTGCCCGCATGCGTCTCTGCGTGCCTGTCCGAGCGCCTGCCTGCGTGCGTCAGCCGCTCGTCGCCGGGGACGAGCCCGAGGTGGACGGGGTGGCGGACGCGGACTTGCAACTCGGCTGCTGGGCCATCGCCCTGCCGACGTCGCCCTCCTCGAGGTTCTTCAGCGCGTCGCTCCCGGTCCGGCTCAGCTTGTCCAGCCGGGTGGCGACCTCCTTGAGGCCGTCCGCGAACTTGGCCTGGTCCTTGGTGTCGAGCTTGTCCACCTGCTGCTTCAGCGAGGTGTACGAGGCCGCCAGGCCGTTGAGCTCCTTGACCGCGTCCTGCTGCTTCTTCCGGCCGTTGTCGACCTCGGGTGCGCCGGCGGTGTTCACGGCCTGGCCGATGGCCCTGTAGGCGTCGGCCATGTCCTGGAACGCCTGCGCGTCGGTCTTCTGGACCTGGGCCGGCTCGCTGTTGTCCGAGGTCTCCTTCTGGATGGCGGCGTTGGCGGCCTCGATCTTCTTCGCCTGCGGCTGCACCGCGTCGCACACCTGCTTGGCCCAGGTGTTCAGCGCGTCGTTCTTGCTGTCGGCAGCGCTGCTGGTGCAGCCCGTCAGTGCCAGTACGAGTACCGCACCGCCGGACAGTGCGGCCGCGAGCTTCTTGTTCACCGGGTTGGTCCCTTCCATGGCTCTCGGCCCCGGAACATACACGCCGTGTCGGCCACACCCGGGAGTCGGTCGCCCCTTGTGTGGTGTCTTGCGACCATTTGCACCAAGCGAGAGAAGGCTCACGGAGAGCATCCGCACACACGGCGGGCGGGCGACGCGTCGTACGCGCCGCCCGCCCGTCTCCTGAGCTGGGCCCGGGATGAGACCGCCTACGAAACCACCGCGGGATCGGCCGACTTGGAAACCCGTTCGGCGTTGTCGTCGTCGCCCACGGCGATACCACGCCGCTTGGAGATGTAGACCGCGCCGACGATCACGGCCAGCGACAGGACCGCGATCACGATCCGTACGCCGAGGCTCTTGTCGCTGCCGTAGGAGAACTTGATGACCGCGGGCGCGATGAGCAGCGACACCAGGTTCATCACCTTGAGCAGCGGGTTGATCGCGGGGCCGGCGGTGTCCTTGAAGGGATCGCCGACCGTGTCCCCGATCACCGTGGCCGCGTGGGCCTCGCTGCCCTTGCCGCCGTGGTTGCCGTCCTCGACCAGCTTCTTGGCGTTGTCCCAGGCGCCACCGGAGTTGGCGAGGAACACCGCCATCAGCGTGCCCGCGCCGATCGCGCCCGCGAGATAGGAGCCGAGCGCACCGACCCCGAGCGTGAACCCGATGAAGATGGGCGCCATGACGGCGAGCAGCCCGGGTGTGGCGAGCTCGCGCAGGGCGTCCTTGGTGCAGATGTCGACGACCTTGCCGTACTCCGGCTTCTCGCTGAAGTCCATGATGCCGGGCTTCTCACGGAACTGCCGGCGCACCTCGTACACCACCGAACCCGCCGACCGGGACACCGCGTTGATCGCCAGCCCCGAGAACAGGAAGACGACCGCCGCGCCGGCGATGAGGCCGACCAGGTTGTTGGGCTGCGAGATGTCCATGATCAGGGTCATCGGCGCACCCGAACCGGTCAGCTTCTCCCCGACGTCGCGCGCGCCCGTGGTGATGGCGTCCCGGTACGACCCGAAGAGCGCCGAGGCCGCGAGAACGGCGGTGGCGATGGCGATGCCCTTGGTGATGGCCTTGGTGGTGTTGCCCACCGCGTCCAGGTTGGTGAGCACCTGGGCGCCCGCGCCCTCGACGTCGCCGGACATCTCGGCGATGCCCTGGGCGTTGTCGGAGACCGGGCCGAAGGTGTCCATGGCGACGATCACGCCGACCGTGGTGAGCAGTCCGGTGCCGGCCAGCGCCACCGCGAACAGCGCCAGCATGATCGACGTACCGCCGAGCAGGAAGGCCCCGTACACGCTGAGGCCGATCAGCAGGGCGGTGTAGACCGCGGACTCCAGACCCACGGAGACACCGGCGAGGACGACGGTGGCCGGACCGGTGAGCGAGGTCTTGCCGATGTCTCTGACCGGACGCCGGTTGGTCTCGGTGAAGTAGCCGGTGAGCTGCTGGATCACGGCGGCCAGCAGGATGCCGATCCCCACCGCGACCAGGGCGAGGATCCGCGGGTCGCCGTCCTTGCCCCTGATCGCCGCGTCGGTGACACCGGTGAGACCGGCGTACGACGACGGCAGATAGACGAAGACGGCGGCCGCGACCAGGGCGAGTGAGATCACCGCGGAGATGAAGAAACCGCGGTTGATCGCGCTCATGCCGCTGCGGTCGGCGCGGCGCGGCGCCACCGCGAAGATCCCGATCATGGCGGTGATCACACCGATGGCCGGCACGAGCAGCGGGAAGGCGAGCCCGTCGTTGCCGAAGGCCGCCTTGCCGAGGATCAGCGCGGCGACCAGCGTGACGGCGTACGACTCGAAGAGGTCGGCCGCCATGCCCGCGCAGTCGCCGACGTTGTCGCCCACGTTGTCGGCGATGGTCGCGGCATTGCGCGGATCGTCCTCCGGAATGCCCTGCTCGACCTTGCCGACCAGGTCGGCGCCGACGTCGGCGGCCTTGGTGAAGATGCCGCCGCCCACACGCATGAACATCGCGATCAGCGCGGCACCGAGGCCGAAGCCCTCCAGGACCTTCGGCGCGTCGGCCGCGTACACCAGCACCACACAGGAGGCGCCGAGCAGGCCGAGCCCCACCGTGAACATGCCGACGACGCCGCCGGTGCGAAATGCGATCTTCATTGCCTTGTGCGAGACGGCGGTGAGATCCTTTTCCGGCTCACCCTCCGCAGGGGTCGCTTCACGGGCCGCCGCGGCGACACGTACATTGCTGCGCACGGCGAGCCACATGCCGATATAGCCGGTGGCCGCCGAGAAGGCGGCTCCGATCAGGAAGAACACCGATCGTCCGGCGCGCTGATTCCAGTCGTCCGCGGGCAGCAGCATGAGCAGGAAGAACACGACCACGGCGAATACGCCGAGCGTGCGCAACTGGCGGCCCAGATAGGCGTTCGCGCCTTCCTGGACCGCTTCAGCGATCTCCTTCATGCTGCTGGTACCTTCGCCCGCCGCGAGCACCTGGCGCACCAGGACGCCTGCGACCACGAGAGCGGCCAGCGCGACGGCCGCGATGGCCGCCACGATGATCCGATTGTCGTTGGTCAGCACTGCAGCTGCGAAGGTTGTGGGGTGGCCCAACTGATGAGGGGTAGAAAGCCCCGCCATTCGTCCTCCTTGACGCTTGGGCTGAGCTCAAGATGTGGACGGATTGTAGGTAGCGGAACCTGATCAAAACAGAGCGCGGCAAACCGAATTGCCCTTCACCTGCTCTTCAGCAAATGATCGACGTCACGCCACGGAACCCGAAAGAGGTAACGGTTCAAAACCATTGACCCTCGATCACTGCTTGATCAAATGATCTGCCGACCGGTCGTGAATTCATTCACGAATTCAAATGTACCTGGTGGAGGCGGCCGTGCAACAAGAAGGGCCCTGCGAAGCAGGGCCCTCGTGTGGTGCGCCGAACGGGTGAGGTGCGTCAGGGAAGCGTCGCGACCGGCGGTGTGGTCGGCCAGGTCATCTTGATCAACCCGCCGTGCTCCCCTGCCGAAACCTCCACGTCGTCGACGAGGCCGCTGATGACCGCGAGGCCCATCTCGTCCTCTTCGGTCTCCGCCTCGTCCGCCGCGCCCGGGGCGTCCCCGGCGTGGTACGGCGCGTGCCGGGCCTCGTCGCCGACCTCGATGGAGAACTGCTTCTCCTCCTCGGTCAGCATCACCTTCACCGGTGCCGAGATCCCGCTGTTGCGATGCAGCCCCACGGCCCGGGAACAGGCCTCGCCGACGGCGAGTCTGACCTCGTCGAGGACGGCCTCGTCCACTCCGGCCCTGCGCGCCACCGCTGCCGCCACCAGACGGGCGGTCCTGACGTGTTCGGGCAGCGCGCTGAAACGGAGTTCGACGGTGGCCATGCATCCCCCTCGGAGCTACGGGCGTGCTGTAGGAGGACCGGGCCGCCGAAATGCCCGGCCCCCCGTTTGGGCTCTTCCGCCCCGGTCACCTGGCCGGGGCCGGTGGTCAGTCTGTCGCCGCCACCGCTTCGTCCACCGAGGTGTGGATCGGGAACACCTTGGTGAGACCGGTGATACGGAAGATCTTGAGAATGCGCTCCTGGTTGCACACCAGGCGCAGCGAGCCCTCGTGGGCACGCACGCGCTTCAGGCCACCGACCAGCACGCCGAGCCCGGTGGAGTCGAGGAAGTCCACGCCCTCCATGTCGACGACGAGGTGGAAATTCCCGTCGTTCACCAGCTCGACCAGCTGCTCGCGCAGCTTGGGCGCGGTATATACGTCGATTTCGCCACCGACCTCGACGACCGTACGATCGCCGACGGTACGGGTCGACAGGGACAGGTCCACGGATCCTCCAGCACCTTGCTATCGAGCGGTCGCCCCTCAGGACACCTCGGCTTGAAGCCCCCGGGACGGTTCGCCAGCCGCGATGGCATTCAATCACTTACCGGCAGGCGTGCACGACGCCTTGGTCCCATTGTCCTGCACGTCGGTGACAGACTCGGTGCCGATGGCCAAGAATCACCGATCCGATCGATCCCCGGCCGGCCCCGCAACCCGCCTGGCGCCGGGCGCGGTTCTCGACCGGCTCGCCGCGGGGCAGAGCCGGGCTGCGCGCATCACTCATACGGAGCACTTGCCCCCGCGCGCGGGGCGCCATGCCGTCTGGCCCGACCGGATTCGGCCGGAGGTGATCGCGGCGGTCCAGGCGTGCGGGATCGAGCACCCGTGGGCGCACCAGGCGCGCGCCGCGGAACACGCCCTGGACGGCGACTCCGTCGTCGTCGCCACGGGCACCGCGTCCGGCAAGTCGCTGGCCTACCTCGTCCCGGTGCTCTCGACGTTGCTGGACGGTTCCGAGGCGGCCAACGGCCGCGGCGCCACCGCCCTGTACCTGGCCCCCACCAAGGCCCTCGCGGCCGACCAGTGCCGTGCGGTGAAGGAACTCGCCCGGCCCCTGGGCAAGGCCGTACGCCCCGCGGTGTACGACGGCGACACCCCGCCCGAGGAACGCGAGTGGATCCGCCAGTACGCCAACCACGTGCTGACCAACCCCGACATGCTGCACCGCGGGATCCTGCCCTCCCACCCGCGCTGGTCCTCCTTCCTGCGCGCCCTGAAGTACGTGGTCGTCGACGAATGCCACACCTACCGGGGCGTCTTCGGCTCCCACGTCGCCCAGGTCCTGCGCCGCCTTCGCCGGCTGTGCGCGCGCTACGGTGCCTCTCCGGTCTTCCTGCTGGCCTCGGCGACCGCCGCGCAGCCCGCTGTGGCCGCGCGCCGCCTCACGGGGCTGCCCGTGGTGGAGGTGGCCGACGACGCCTCGCCCCGCGGTGAACTGGTGTTCGCCCTCTGGGAGCCCCCGCTGACCGAGCTGCGGGGCGAACGGGGCGCGCCCGTCCGGCGCACCGCCACCGCCGAGACGGCCGACCTGCTGACCGACCTCACCCTCCAGGGCGTGCGCTCGGTCGCCTTCGTACGGTCCCGGCGCGGCGCCGAGCTGATCTCGGTGATCGCCCAGGAGCGGCTGGCCGAGATCGACCGGCCGCTGTCCCGGCGCGTCGCGGCCTACCGGGGCGGCTACCTGCCCGAGGAGCGCCGCGCACTCGAACGCGCCCTGCACTCCGGCGAGCTCCTGGGCCTGGCCGCCACGACGGCCCTGGAGCTGGGCGTGGACGTGTCCGGCCTGGACGCCGTGCTGATCGCCGGATACCCGGGCACCCGCGCCTCCCTGTGGCAGCAGGCGGGCCGCGCGGGGCGCTCCGGTCAGGGCGCCCTGGCGGTGTTGGTCGCCCGCGACGACCCGCTGGACACCTTCCTCGTCCACCACCCCGAGGCCCTGTTCGACCAGCCGGTCGAGTCCACAGTCCTCGACCCCGACAACCCCTACGTCCTCGCCCCGCACCTGTGCGCGGCCGCCGCCGAGCTTCCGCTCACCGAGGAGGACACCGAACTGTTCGGCCCGGCCTGCGCGGAGCTGCTGCCGCAGCTGGAGGCCGCGAAGCTGCTGCGCCGCCGGACGAAGGCCTGGCACTGGACCCGCCGGGAGCGGGCCGCGGACCTCACCGACATCCGCGGCGAGGGCGGACGACCGGTGCAGATCGTCGAGGCCGGCACCGGCCGGCTGCTCGGCACGGTCGACGCGGGCGCCGCGCACACGACGGTCCACGAGGGCGCGGTCCATCTGCACCAGGGCCGTACGTACCTGGTGCGCTCCCTCGATCTGGACGACTCGGTCGCCCTGGTCGAGGAGGCCGCCCCGCCGTACACGACGGTCGCCCGCGACACGACGGCGATCTCCGTCCTGGAGACGGACGTCGAGGTGCCCTGGGGCGACGGCCGCCTGTGCTACGGCTCCGTCGAGGTCACCAACCAGGTGGTCTCCTTCCTGCGCAGACGTGTCATCACCGGTGAAGTGCTCGGCGAGACGAAGCTCGACCTCCCTCCTCGTACGCTGCGCACCCGCGCGGTGTGGTGGACGGTCACCGAGGACCAGCTCGACGAGGCCCGGATCAACCCGGAGATCCTCGGTGGCGCCCTCCACGCCGCCGAGCACGCGTCGATCGGCATGCTGCCCCTGTTCGCGACCTGCGACCGCTGGGACATCGGCGGCGTCTCCGTCCCGATGCACCCCGACACCCTGCAACCCACGGTCTTCGTCTACGACGGCCATCCGGGCGGCGCGGGCTTCGCCGAACGCGCCTTCCACACCGCGCGCGCCTGGCTCTCGGCCACCCGCGAGGCCATCGCCTCCTGCGAGTGCGACTCCGGCTGCCCGTCCTGCATCCAGTCCCCCAAGTGCGGCAACGGCAACGACCCGCTGCACAAGAGGGGGGCCGTGCGCCTGCTGACGGTGCTGCTGAAGGCGGCCCCGGAGGCGGAGATGCAGGCGGAGGCGGAGATGGATGCGGAGGCTTAGCCCACGCGGGTGAAAGGCACGGGCGCCATGGGCCCTGTGGAAGCCGTAGCCCCCGCTATGGATCCCGCGGAGGCCGTAGACCCTGCCATGGGCCCTCCAGGCCCTACAGACCCTGCCGTGGGCTCCCCGGGCCCCACCGGCCCCGCCGGGCCCACCGGGGCGTCTGCCTGGGCCGTCGGCCCCGCTCTCGCCCTCACCGCCGCGGTGAAGGGTCCCCGTTCCGCCGCCGCCGTGACGTCCGAGGTGTCGCCCACGATGGCGCACCGGACGAGCCGGGTGCCCTGTGCCCGGGCCACCTCGTCCGCCCGGGCGCACGCGGCGGCACCGCCCTCCGCCCAGTGGCCCGCCGCCGCCAGCGCCGCGAGGTCGGCGGCCCCGGCCGCTCGGTGCCGGTCGACCACCGCCTGCCCCAGGGCGAGACCGATGCCGAACACCACGCAGAGCAGGGCGATCGCCCCGACGCTCCACACGGTGGCGGAACCGCGGTCGGACCGACGGCGTCCGCCACGTCCGCCACCGATGAGGCGACGAAAGCCGCGGAGAACCGGAATGCGGCACCTCATGTCCCCGTCCTCCGCTTCATGTCCCCGTCCCCCGCTGTGCGCGCGTCCCGAGCATGTCCTCCGCCTCCGCCACGGCCTCCTCCCTCAGCCGGAAAGGCAGCACCCCCAGGCCCGGCGGGTCGGCCACGACGACCACGTGCACGTGGTCTCCCCGGCGGGTCACCGTGACCTTCGCCCCGTGCGGTGCCACGTCCCGGGTCACTCGGGTGACCGCACCGTCCGGGTCCTGGCGGGCGGCGGCCCGGGCCCCTGCCCGGGCCGCGTCCACGCACTGGATCTGCGCGAGCACGACCAGCAGGACCCAGACCAGCGTCGTCACCACCAGCACCAGCACGGGCAGGACCATGGCCGCCTCCGCCGTCACGAACCCCGCGTCGGCGTCTTGCCGTTCGGCCCGGTGCGCCCGTGCCCGTTCACATCCGCGCACTGAGCGCTCGCTTCACGATGTTCTGCAACTCCGTCTTGACCTGGCCGCTCGTCACCACCTCGTACAGCAGCACGGCGAACGCCACCGCCGCGATGATCCCCATCGCGTACTCGGACGTCACCATTCCCGCGTCCCTGCGCGCCAGGGCACGCAGCCGTGCCCACACCTTTCCGTACATCTCAACCCCCGTAAGGCCTTGGTCTGTTGGTTTGCTGTTGTCTGTCAGTTGGCTGTTGTCCGCTGGTTGTCTGCTGGTTCTCGACTCGCTGCTCCCGTATCCGTTCCGCCGGTGCCTCAGCCACCACCTCCGCTCAGCACTCCGCCCGCGAGGCCGATCAGCACGGGCAGCACGCCCACCGCGACGAAGGCGGGCAGGAAGCACAGCCCCACCGGCGCGGTGACCAGCACGGCCGCCCGGCGCGCCCGGGCCGTCGCGGTGCGCGCCCGGTCGGCGCGGACATCGGCCGCGAGCCGGGCCACCGGTCCGGCGGCGGGAAGGCCCGACTCGTCGGCCCGCTCCAGCAGCCGTGCCAGGGCCGCGGCACCCGGTATCGAGGCGAGTCCGCGCCAGGCGTCGGCCGGCTGCCCGCCGAGCCGCACCTGGGCGGCGCCCCGGGCCAGTGCGTCCCCGACGGGGCCGCCCAGGGCCTCCCCGACGGCCTGGGCGGCGATCACCGGACCGGCACCGGCCGCGATGCAGGCCGCCAGCAGGTCGGCCGCGAGCGGGAGTTGACGGGCGGCTTCGGCCGCGCCGGACTCCGCTTCGGGGCGGCCGGCCGTACGCCGCCGCCACTGCCACATCCCGGCCGCCCCGGCCAGCCCGAGCGCGAGCCCGGTGAGCCCGCCGACCAGCACCCACCCGGCCCCGGCCACGCCCACCGCCGGCAGCCACCGCCGCACGGCACCGGCCGCGAGGAGCCGTGAGCGCGAGCGCCATGCCTCTTCCGCCGAACGTTCCGTCCCCAGCAGCGCGGCCATCCGCCGCCGCGCGCTCCGCTCCCGGCCCATCGCCGCCAGCCATCTCACCGACAGCCACAGGAGCACCGCCACCCCCGCGACCATCCCCAACCTGTGGACAACACCACCCGCGCTCACATCGCCTCCGCCCCTCGCACGATCCGCAGGGCCCACCACAGCCCCGCGCCCTCCAGCACGCCACCGATGGCCAGGCAGCCCAGTCCCGCTCCCGTGTGCAGCAGCACCCGCAAGGGATCGGCTCCCATGGCCGTGCCCAGCAGGAGTCCGAGGACCGGCAAGCCGGCGAGCATGACGGCCGTGGCCCTGGCACCCGACAGCTGGGCCCGCAGATCGGCGCGTTGGTCGCGCTCCACCCGCAGCGCGCCTTCGAGCCGGTCCAGCCCGGCCGCCAGGCCTGCGCCCTGGTCCACCGCCACCCGCCAGCAGGCCGCGAGGCCGCGCAGGCCCTCGGCGCCCGGCTGCCGGGCCGCCGCGGCGAGCGCCGCGGGCACGTCGCCGCCGAACCGGGCCGCCGCCAGCACCGCCGCCTGGGCGTCGCCGAGCCCACCCGAGTCCCGCGCGGCGCACAGCAGCGCCTCGCCCGGTTGCCGCCCGGCCCGCACCTCTCCGGCGAACGCCCCGCACAGGGCGATCACCGCGTCCGCCCGCCGCTCCTGCCGTCGGCGCGCCGCCCGGGCAAGCCGGGTACGGCGCAGCAGCGGCACCCCGACCGCCCCCGCGACGACCGGCAGCACCGAGGCACCCAGCACCGCGAGCACCATCCCGGCGGCCGGCGCCCACCACTCGGCGTGCAACCGCCCTCGAACCTGGGCCAGTCCGCGAAGGACCCGGCCCGAGAGCGGCGGCCCCGTGCCCTCCGGCCCGCCGCCGGCGAGCAGCGACCGCGCCCGCCGTGCCGCGGACTGCCGGCCGCCCAGCAGCCACACGGCCGCCCCGGCACACACCGCGCCCGCGGCCACGCAGGCCGAGCCCGAGAACCCCTCATCCATGGCGGTCGTCGCCCCCTCTCCCGCTCTCCGTCCGAAGCAGCCCCCGCAGCCGCTCCCACCCCCGTTCCGCCACGAACGCCTCCGCGCCCCAGCGCAGCGCCGGCACGGTCCGCACCAGTCCCGACGCGTCCCGCTCCAGCACCCGCACCTCGGCGATCCGCCGCCGCCCGGAGCGGTCCCGCACGAGGTGCAGCACCACCGACAGCGCGGCCGCCAACTGGCTGTGCAGCGCCGCCCGGTCGAGCCCTGCGGCGGTGCCCAGCGCCTCCAGCCGGGCGGGGACGTCCGCCGCCGCGTTGGCGTGGACCGTGCCGCATCCGCCCTCGTGGCCGGTGTTCAGCGCGGCCAGCAGATGGACCACCTCGCCGCCGCGCACCTCGCCCACGACCAGTCGGTCCGGCCGCATCCGCAGTGCCTGCCGCACCAGGTCCTCGAGGGTGACCAGGCCCGCGCCCTCCTGGTTGGCGGGCCTGGCCTCCAGGCGGACGACGTGCGGATGGTCGGGTCGCAGCTCCGCGGAGTCCTCGGCGAGGACGATCCGCTCGCCCGGTCCGGCCAGCCCGAGCAGCGCGCTGAGCAGCGTGGTCTTGCCGGTTCCGGTCCCCCCGCTGATGAGGAAGGACAGCCGGGCCTCGATCAGCGCCCGCAGCACGCGGTCCCCGCCGGGCGGCACCGTGCCCGCCGCGACCAGTTCCTCCAGCGTGAACGCGCGCGGCCGTACGACCCGCAGGGACAGGCAGGTGCAACCGACTGCGACGGGAGGCAGGACCGCGTGCAGCCGGGTGCCGTCGGGCAGCCGGGCGTCCACCCATGGCCGGGCGTCGTCCAGCCGGCGGCCCGCCACGGCGGCCAGGCGCTGTGCGAGGCGCCGTACGGCCGCCGCGTCGGGGAAGGCGACGGCGGTCCGCTCCAGTCCGCCGCCCCGGTCCACCCACACCCGGTCCGGGGCCGACACGAGGACGTCGGTCACCGACGGATCGGCCAGCAACGGCTCCAGCGGACCGCTACCGATCAGCTCGGAGCGCAACTGCTCGGCCGCGCCGAGCACTTCGGCGTCCCCGAGCACACGGCCCTGTTCGCGCAAGGCCTGCGCGACGCGCGCGGGCGTCGGCTCGGCCCCGCTCTCGGCGAGCCACTGCCGTACACCGTCCAGCAACTCCGCGGGCATCCGGGATCCGTTGGCAGGCGCGGGCTCGCGGGGCGCATCCACCGGGGCCGTCCGCAGGTCCGTTCGCAGGTGTTCGGCAACCGTCCTCATGCGGCGGCCGCCTCGATCAGCGCCCGCTCCCAGAAGGCGGTGCAGAAGCGGGCGAGCGGTCCGCGCGCCACCGCCCCGGGCGGGGTCCTGCCCTCGCCGGAGCGCCGCAACGCGGACTCCGCGGGAACCTCGCCCGCCAGCGGCAGACCGAGCAGCCGGGCCACCTCACGGTCGTCGAGCCCGGGCGCGTACGGCCCCCGGACCGCCACCCGCAGATCGCGCAGGACCATGCCGACCGCGGACGCCACGCGTGCCGCGGCCGCCACGGCGCGCAGCTCGGCGGGGACCACGAGCAGGCCGAGGTCGATCTGGGCGAGGGCCTCGGCGACCCCCTCGTCGACGCGGCGGGGAAGGTCGACCACCACGGCACCGCCGCGCCGCCGGGCGGCGGCCAGCACCGCCCGGACGGCCTGCGGCGGGACGGCCACGCAGTCGCCGCGGTCCCAGCTGAGCACGCGCAGCGAGTGCAGTTCGGGCAGCGACTCCTCCAGGGCGCCGCCGCCGACTCTCCCGCGCGAGGCGGCGAACGCCGGCCAGCGCAGCCCCTCGGCCGTCTCCCCGCCCAGCAGGACGTCGAGGCCGCCGCCCAGCGGATCGGCGTCCACGAGCAGGGTGCGCAGGCCCGCCCGCGCGGCGGTGACGGCGAGCGCGCAGGCCAGCGTGGACGCGCCCGCTCCGCCGCGGCCGCCGATGACGCCCACGGTGAGCGCGGGACGGCCGACGCCCTCGGCGACGTCGGCGATGCGGTCGACCAGCCACTGCTCGCCGTCGGGCAGCACCAGCACGTGATCGGCGCCGATCTCGATGGCGCGCCGCCAGATCCCGGAGTCGTCCTGGTCGCGGCCGACCAGCACCACTCCGCGCCGGCGCGCCGCCCCGCGCACCCGCCGGGCGGCGTCGTCGCCGACCAGCACCAGCGGCGCCGCCTCCCAGCCGCCTCTGCGCTCGGGCAGGCCGTGGTGGACCTCGGGTGTGGCGCCGGCCGCCGCGCACAGGCGCAGCAGGTCGTCGAGAAGCCCGGCGTCCTCGGTGACGATCAGTGGTCTGCCCTGGAGCCCTCCGGCATCGGGCGGTGGATCGTGTGTGACGGTTCCGGCCACGGTCGAACCCCCTTCGCTGCTTCTTGCGCGCGGCCCGTGCGGCCCCGCGAATCCCGAACGTGAGAAGAACCGGCGACCGGCCTTCCTTTGGGCAGCCGATACGAACCGGCCGCACGCGCCCGGACAATCGGAACCGGCCATGAACTCGCCGGGAACGGTGCGCGTCGGAATCAGGGTGCAGTGATCCGGGAAATCGTGTGGATCTTGGTCAAAAACTGTGGACAACTCGATGGCTGTGAATATCGCCATCACCCATACCGGTGACCCCTGTACTGGTTCCCGTACGACTTCCACAGAGCAGCGCCACCACTACACAACGTGACGGATCATGGAAATCTCTTGAAACCCGCGCGGTGCGGCCGATCCGGCGCGGCAACCACGGACAGAAAGGGAGAAACCCACCCGGACATGCGACGACCCCCGCCGGGGGGGAGAGCGGGGGTCGTCTCCACGGCCGACTCGGGGGGGGAGGAGTCGGACCGGGTTGGCACGGTCGCGAACGATCCGTGACTTCCATGGTGTACCCGAGAGCCCTCTCAGGCAAACCCACGCGCCCACCTTACGCCGAATGGGCTGCCCCTATGCTCAGGGGCGTGGAAAACCACTCCTTGCCCCGCACAGCGGCCTTCTTCGATCTGGACAAGACGGTCATTGCGAAGTCGAGCACGCTCACCTTCAGCAAGTCCTTCTACCAAGGCGGACTGATCAACCGCAGGGCCGTGTTGCGAACGGCGTACGCCCAGTTCGTCTTCCTCGCCGGCGGCGCCGACCACGACCAGATGGAGCGCATGCGCGAGTATCTGTCCGCGCTGTGCCGCGGCTGGAACGTGCGGCAGGTCAAGGAGATCGTCGCCGAGACGCTGCACGACCTGATCGACCCGATCATCTACGACGAGGCCGCGTCCCTCATCGAGGAGCACCACACCGCCGGCCGCGACGTGGTCATCGTGTCCACGTCGGGCGCGGAGGTGGTCGAGCCGATCGGCGAACTGCTGGGCGCGGACCGCGTGGTGGCCACCCGGATGGTGGTGGGGGAGGACGGCTGCTTCACCGGCGAGGTGGAGTACTACGCCTACGGCCCGACCAAGGCGGAGGCGATCCGCGACCTGGCCGAGTCCGAGGGGTACGACCTCAGCCGCTGCTACGCCTACAGCGACTCGGTGACCGACCTGCCGATGCTGGAGTCGGTCGGGCATCCGCACGCCGTGAACCCGGACCGGGCGCTGCGCCGGGAGGCCGTCGCGCGCGCGTGGCCGATTCTCGACTTCCACCGGCCGGTGCGGCTCAAGCAACGGCGGCCCGCGTTCTCCGTACCGCCGCGTCCGGCCCTGGTCGCGGCGGCGGCCATAGGCGCGGCGGCGGCCACCGCGGGGCTCGTCTGGTACACGAGCCGGCGCCGGAACTCGATCGCCTGATCCGCCGCCCGGCCGCCGGAAAAACCCGCGCGGCACTCGCGCGCCCTTTTAGCTCCTGTTTGAACCTGAAAGTAAAGAAGTGCAGCCAGGGGTTCCGCTTACTCCCGGCTTGCAGTACAAAGGACTCGACGGCCCGCGAGACCAAAGGACATCCGAAAGGATCACCCTTAAAGCTCAATTGGCCCCACGGACCGAGCATGAACACGGAGCACCCACGCGACGTCGACCCGTCGATTACGGGCCAGCCGCACCAGGTGACGGGCAAAGATCCCGACCTGATGGGCGACATATCGAGGACGCTTGGTAACTCGGTGGTCATGCCAGCGGCGGTACGAATTCTCGTACCGCCGCAACCCTGTGTCCGGGGCCGTCACGCCGCCCCGCGCTGGAGCGCCTCGCACACTGCCGTGGACTCGCGCGCACCCAGCTCAACCGCCCTTGCGCAGTGGGTGATCCAGGCCGCCATGCCCTCCGGGGTGCCGGAGACATAGCCGTCGAGGGCGGCCAGGTAGGCCGCGCGGCCCAGTTCGGCGTGGCCGACCTCGGCGGGGCAGACCGACTTGGGGTCGAGACCGCTGCCGACCAGGACGATGCGCTCGGCCGTCCGGGCGACCAGGCCGTTGTGAGAGACGAAGGGGCGCAGCGCCAGGAGTTCGCCGTGCACCACGGCCGCCGTCACCAGGGCGGGCGCGGAGCTGCCGGCGATGATCAGCTCCGACAGTCCCTCCAGGCGTCCGGACACCTCTGCGGCGCTCGGCGGCGCCAGCTCGATCAGTGGCTCGCCGACGTCCTCACCCTCCTGACGCGGCCGTCCGACCGCGTCCTCCTGGCTCGCGGCGGCCACAAGATGCAGCCTGGCCAGCACCCGCAGGGGCGACTGCCGCCAGATGGACAGCAGTTGGCCGGCCTCGGCCGTCAGCCTCAGAGCGGCGCCCATCACCCGCGCCTCGTCGTCGCCGCTGAAGTCGGAGCGCCGGCGCACCTCCTCCAGGGCCCAGTCCGCACCGGACAGCGCCGCGGAGCCGCGCGCACCGCGCAGCGCCGCCTCGGAGGTGATCTCGTTGCTCCGGCGCCGCATGACCCGGTGCCCGTACAGGCGGTCCACGGCCTTGCGCACGGACTCCACGGACTCGGCCACACCGGGCAGCGCACCCAGGGCCGCAAGGGGGTCCTCCCTGCTCGCGCTCGTTCGAGAGCTTGGGGGAGGATCGGCGGCCGCTCCTGTCGTACTCATGAGTACGACCCTACGGGCCCGGGCACCCCGCCCCACGAAGGAGTGGTCTTCTTCACGCACCCCTCCACGCTGAGCAATCAGGGCTCTACGCTTCGTGAACATGAAAATTGCTTTCGTCGGAAAGGGCGGCAGCGGCAAGACCACTCTGTCCTCCCTGTTCATCCGCCATCTCGCGGCCACCGGCGCGCCCGTCGTCGCGATCGACGCCGACATCAACCAGCACCTGGGGGCCGCGCTCGGCCTGGAGGAGGCGCAGGCCGCCGCGCTGCCGGCGATGGGCGACCGGCTGCCGCTGATCAAGGACTACCTGCGCGGCACCAACCCGCGCATCGCCTCCACCGAGACGATGATCAAGACGACCCCGCCGGGCGAGGGCTCGCGCCTGCTGCGCCTGTGCGAGGACAACCCGCTCTACGACGCCTGCGCGCACCCGGTGGAACTCGGCAGCGATGCCGCGCGTTTGATGGTCACCGGCCCCTTCACGGACGCCGACCTGGGGGTCGCCTGCTACCACTCCAAGACCGGGGCGGTGGAGCTGTTCCTGAACCACCTGGTGGACAGCCGCGACGAGTACGCCGTGGTCGACATGACGGCGGGCTCGGACTCCTTCGCCTCCGGCATGTTCACCCGCTTCGACATCACGTTCCTGGTCGCCGAGCCGACCCGGAAGGGGGTCTCCGTCTACCGCCAGTACAAGGAGTACGCCCGCGACTACGGGGTCGTCCTGCGCGTCGTCGGCAACAAGGTGCAGGGCCAGGACGACCTCGACTTCCTGCGCGCCGAGGTCGGGGACGACCTGCTCGTGACCATCGGGCACTCCGACTGGGTGCGCGCCATGGAGAAGGGCCGGCCGCCCCGGTTCGAGTTCCTGGAGGACGCCAACCGCCGCGCGCTGCGCCTGCTCCAGGTCGCCGCCGACGCCACGTACGAGCTGCGCGACTGGAACCGCTACACCCGCCAGATGGTGCACTTCCACCTGAAGAACGCCGCCTCGTGGGGAAACGAGCGGACCGGGGCCGACCTCGCGGCGCAGATCGACCCCGGCTTCGTCCTCGGCGAGGGTGTCACCGCCCCGGCGTGAGCACCGCTACGGCTTGGGCGCCCCGGGTACGCCCTTGGGGGCCGGGGCCGGGTGGCTCGGCAGGAAGGACGCCCAGCCCCGCGGCGGGGCCTCGCCGACCTTGAGGGTCCGCAGCTCGGCGAGGGTCCGTGGGTCCTGGGCGTCCAGCCAGTCGGCCAGCTGCCGAAAGGAGACACAGCGCACGTCGGGCTTGTCGCACACCTCCTTCACGACGTCCTCGACGGCGCGCATGTAGGTGCCGCCGTTCCAGGACTCGAAGTGGTTGCCGATCACCAGCGGGGCCCGGTTGCCGTCGTAGGCCCGGTAGAAGCCCTTGAGCAGACCGTGGCGCATCTGGTTGCCCCAGTAGCCGAACTTGGCGGGGTCGCCCTGGGTCTGCGTGCCGGACTGGTTGACCATGAAGCTGTAGTCCATGGCCAGTTGCTCGTCGGTGTGCCCGGGGAAGGGCACCAGCTGCATCGACAGGTCCCACAGGCCGTCCCGCCTCTTGGGCCACACCTGGTTGTTGACACCGCTGCTGTCGTAGCGGAAGCCCAG
Organism: Streptomyces sp. NPDC004721; assembly: GCF_053601495.1. Taxonomy (NCBI): domain Bacteria; kingdom Bacillati; phylum Actinomycetota; class Actinomycetes; order Kitasatosporales; family Streptomycetaceae; genus Streptomyces; species Streptomyces sp. NPDC004721. Next base: position 24,693 of record NZ_JBSGBZ010000030.1, on the reverse strand, counting down.
TTGGCTCGCCGCCTTGACGAAGTTCTTCTGGCCCTCCAGGCACGGGGTGCGGCCGCCGACGAGTTCCTTGTCGTAGTCGAAGGGCAGCGAAGCGGTGTTCTTCATGCCGGTGTTGGTCTTCCAGGACTTCACGAACTGCTTGGCCTGGGCGATCTCGCTCTTCCACTCGTCGACCGACCACTTTCCGACCCCGCCGTCGAGGCCGCAGAAGTGACCGTTGAAGTGCGTGCCGATCTCATTGCCCTCCAGCCACGCCAGACGCGCCTGCTCGACCGTGTCGGCGATGCCCTGGGCGTCGTTGAAGCCGATCTCGGAGCTGCCCGGGGCGTGCCGCGGCGGGCGGTACAGGTCCCGCTTCCCCTGCGGGAGCAGGTACACGCCGCTGAGGAAGTAGGTCATGGTCGCGTTGTTGGCCTTGGCGACCTCGCGGAAGCGGGAGAACAGCTTCTGGCTGTCCTCCCCCGCCCCGTCCCAGGAGAACACGACGAACTGAGGTGGCTTCTCGCCGGCCTTGAGCCGCTCCGGTCTGGCCAGGTGCGGCTGCGCTCCGGTGTACGCGGTGGACCCGTCGCCGATCAGGCGGACGATGTTCCCGGGCAGTTGCGGGCCCTTCTGCGGGGCGCCTGGCGCGCCCCGCCTGGGCGCCTCGGGGCCGCTCGCGCAACCGGCGAGCGACGAGGCGCAGAGCGCGGCGACGGCGACGCCCGCGGCGATCCTCTGGGTGGCGGCCATGTTTCGCCCACCTTCTTCCTTCTCTCGTCCGACGCCGGGACGGCGTGTGCTGGTGGTGTGCCGGACGGGCCGACAACGCCGTCAAGATCGCATGGACGGAAGAAGGAATTAGTATGACAAGCCAATAAAAATCTCACTTCACTCAACGAGGTGATTTGCTGCCCCATTTGAGTTGACAATTCAGGCATGGCCTTTACTCGGCATTACGATCGCTTTACTCAGCGCTGATTTCGCCGTTCCCGTTCAGTCCCGCTGAGTCAGCCGAAAGTCGAGTCAGCCGAAAGTTCCGCGACCGCGCCACCCCGAGGAGACGGGAAACATGCCGGCCTGCGTCCCGCCCCACACCGCGAAGTCCGCCCGCACAGAGCGTTCCCACCCGCCGCACAGCCCGCCCCGGCGACCGCGTCGCCTCCGCCTCGCGGGGGCCGACCTGTCGGCCTCCGTCGCGGTCTTCCTGATCGCCCTGCCCCTCTCCCTCGGTATCGCCCTGGCCACCGGCGCCCCGCTACGGGCCGGCCTCGTGGCCGCAGCGGTGGGCGGACTCGTCGCCGGACGGCTCGGCGGCTCACCGCTCCAGGTCAGCGGCCCGGCCGCCGGACTCACCGTCGTCACCGCCGATCTGATCCAGCGCTACGGATGGCGTACGACCTGCGCCGTCACCGTTCTCGCCGGTCTCGCCCAACTCGCCCTCGGCTGCCTGCGCGTGGCCCGCGGCGCGCTCGCCGTCAGTCCCGCCGTCGTGCACGGCATGCTCGCCGGGATCGGGGTGACCATCGCCGTCGCCCAGGTGCACATCGTCCTCGGCGGCAGCCCGCAGAGCTCCGTGCTCGACAACCTCCGCGCCCTGCCCGCCCAGTTGACCGGCCTCGACCCGGCGGCCCTCGCCGTGAGCGCACTGACCCTGGCGGTGCTGCTGACCTGGCCACGCCTGCCCGGCCGGGCGGGGCGCCTGCTGGGCAGGGTGCCGGCCGCGCTCGTCGCCGTCACCGCGGCCACCGCCGTCGCCTCCCTCACCGGGCTGGTGCTGCCCAGGGTCGATCTGCCGGCCTGGCGCAGCCACGCCCTGGCCGGACTGCCCCAGGGGCAGGTGCTCGGGCTCGTCGCCGCAGTGCTCGGCACCACGCTGGTGTGCAGCGTGCAGTCGCTGCTCGGCGCGGTCGCCGTGGACAAGCTGGTCGCGGGCCGCGCCGGGCCGGCCACCCGGGCCGGCCGCTCGGACCTGGACCGGGAACTGCTCGGCCAGGGCGCCGCCAACGTCGTCTCCGGCGCGCTCGGCGGCCTGCCGGTCGCCGGGGTGGCCGTGCGGAGTACGGCGAATGTGCGCGCGGGTGCCGTGAGCCGGAACTCCACGATGCTGCACGGCGCTCTCGTAGTGATCGCCGCGCTGCTGATGGTCCCGGTGCTGGAGTTCGTCCCGCTCGCCTCGCTCGCCGCCCTGGTGATGGCCGTCGGCATCCAGATGGTGTCCCCGCACCACATCCGCACGGTGACCCGCCACCAGGAGGTGCCGGTGTACGCCGCCACCGCCCTCGGCGTGGCGGCCCTCGGCGTCCTCCAGGGCGTGGCCCTCGGCATCGCCGTGGCCGTCGCCGTCGCCCTGCGCCGCCTCACCCGCACCCGCATCACGCACGAAGAGCGGAAAGGAGTCCATCACGTCCATGTACGAGGGCAGTTGACGTTCCTCGCGGTGCCGCGGCTCAGCCGGGCCCTGCACCTCGTGCCGCCGGGAGCCGCGGTAGTCGTCCGGCTGGACGGCTCGTTCATGGATCACGCGGCGTACGAGGCACTGCAGGACTGGCAGCGGACGCACACCGCGCAGGGCGGCTCGGTCGAACTCACCGGCCGTCGTGCCGGAGTCCGCATCGCCGAGCCCGCCGCGCCGGACGGCGCCCGGTGCCGCTGCCGGCCCTGGACGCCGTGGCGCAACCACCAGTGCGGGAGCACGGCACCCGGCGACCGCGGCCACCGGCTGGCGCACGGCATCCGCGCGTTCCAGCACAGCACGGCTCCCCTGGTGCGCGAGGAACTGGCGCGGCTGGCGCGGGAGGGACAGCGCCCGTCCCAACTCTTCCTCACCTGCGCCGACTCGCGACTGGTCACGTCGATGATCACTTCCAGTGGTCCCGGCGACCTCTTCGTCGTGCGGAACGTGGGCAACCTCGTGCCGCCGCCCGGGCAGGGCGACGACGACTCGGTGGCGGCGGCCGTGGAGTACGCGGTGGACGTGCTCGGTGTGCGCTCCATCACGGTGTGCGGCCACTCCGGGTGCGGGGCCATGCAGGCCCTCCTCGCCTCGGGCCCTGACTTCGCCTCAGGCACCGGCTCCGGCTCCGGCTCCGGACACACTCCTACGCCGCTCGGACGGTGGCTGCGGCACGGGCTGCCCAGTCTGGAGCGGATGGCGGACGACGGCCGCCCCGGCCCCCGGCCGGCCGGACGGCCGCCCGCCGACGCGGTCGAGCGGCTGTGCCTCACCAACGTGGTCCAGCAGCTGGAGCACCTGCGCGCCCACGACTCGGTGGCCCGCGCCCTGCGGGAAGGGGCGCTGGAGCTGCACGGGATGTACTTCCACGTGGGCGAGGCCGAGGCGTACCTGCTCACGGGGGCGGACGGCGAGGAGACCTTCACCCGGGTCGAAGCGACGGAGACTCCGCAGGCGACGGCACCATCCCTCACATTGAGCGACACGTCAGGCACTCTCAGCGAGAAAGCATTCCAGGAGTGAACCTCAGGCGATCGTCGTGCGTGACCCGTGGATGAGCGGGTGTCAGGATGAGGGGGTTGACCGACACCCTGGGGCCCTCGGAGAATCGGGCACATTGATTGGTCTAAACCACTGGGACGGTGTGCGACGATGGCAGACAACGAGCGTTCTTCACTCTCCAACCTCCTGAAGGAGGAGCGACGTTTCGCGCCGCCCGCCGACCTGGCCGCGAACGCCAACGTCACGGCGGACGCGTACGAGCAGGCCAAGGCCGACCGGCTGGGATTCTGGGCCGAGCAGGCCCGCCGGCTGACCTGGGCCGTGGAGCCGACCGAGACGCTCGACTGGTCGAACCCGCCGTTCGCCAAGTGGTTCAAGGACGGCACTCTCAACGTGGCGTACAACTGCGTCGACCGGCATGTGGAGGCCGGGCACGGCGACCGCGTCGCGATCCACTTCGAGGGTGAGCCCGGCGACCACCGCGCCCTCACCTACGCCGAGCTCAAGGACGAGGTGTCCAGGGCCGCGAACGCACTGCTCGAACTCGGCGTCCGGAAGGGCGACCGAGTCGCGATCTACATGCCGATGATCCCGGAGACCGCGGTCGCGATGCTGGCCTGCGCCAGGATCGGTGCCACGCACTCGGTGGTCTTCGGCGGCTTCTCCGCGGACGCGCTCGCCACCCGCATCCAGGACGCCGACGCCAGGGTCGTCATCACCGCCGACGGCGGTTACCGGCGCGGCAAGCCGTCGGCGCTCAAGCCGGCCGTCGACGAGGCGGTCGAGCGCGTGGACAACGTCGACCACGTGGTCGTGGTCCGCCGCACCGGCCAGGAGGTCGACTGGACCGAGGGCAGGGACCTGTGGTGGCACGAGATCGTCGACCGGCAGTCCGCCGAGCACACGCCGGAGGCGTTCGAGGCGGAGCACCCGCTGTTCATCCTCTACACCTCGGGCACGACGGGGAAGCCGAAGGGCATCCTGCACACCTCCGGCGGCTACCTCACGCAGGTGGCGTACACGCACTGGGCGGTCTTCGACCTCAAGCCGGAGACCGACGTGTTCTGGTGCACCGCCGACGTCGGCTGGGTCACCGGCCACTCGTACATCGTGTACGGGCCGCTGGCCAACGGCGCGACGCAGGTGATGTACGAGGGCACGCCGGACACCCCGCACCAGGGTCGCTTCTGGGAGATCGTGCAGAAGTACGGCGTCACGATCCTCTACACGGCGCCGACCGCGATCCGTACGTTCATGAAGTGGGGCGACGACATCCCCGCGAAGTTCGACCTGTCCTCCCTGCGCATCCTCGGCTCGGTCGGCGAGCCGATCAACCCGGAGGCGTGGATCTGGTACCGCAAGAACATCGGCGGCGACCGCACCCCGGTCGTCGACACGTGGTGGCAGACCGAGACCGGCGGAATCATGATCTCCCCGCTGCCGGGTGTGACCGCCGCCAAGCCCGGCTCGGCCCAGCGGCCGCTGCCCGGCATCTCCGCCACCGTGGTGGACGACGAGGCCAACGAGGTGTCCAACGGCGGCGGCGGCTACCTGGTGCTCACCGAGCCGTGGCCGTCGATGCTGCGCACCATCTGGGGCGACGACCAGCGGTTCATCGACACCTACTGGTCGCGGTTCGAAGGCCGGTACTTCGCCGGTGACGGCGCCAAGAAGGACGACGACGGCGACATCTGGCTGCTCGGCCGCGTCGACGACGTGATGCTCGTGTCCGGGCACAACATCTCCACCACCGAGGTCGAGTCCGCCCTCGTCTCCCACCCCTCGGTCGCCGAGGCGGCCGTGGTCGGCGCGGCGGACGAGACGACCGGACAGGCGATCGTCGCCTTCGTGATCCTGCGCGGCGCGGTCACCGAGACCGAGGACCTGGCCGCCGAGCTGCGCAACCACGTCGGCTCGACGCTCGGCCCGATCGCCAAGCCCAAGCGGATCCTGCCGGTGGCGGAGCTGCCGAAGACCCGCTCCGGGAAGATCATGCGGCGCCTGCTGCGCGACGTGGCGGAGAACCGGCAGCTCGGAGACGTCACGACGCTGACCGACTCCGCCGTCATGGACCTCATCCAGGCCAAGCTCCCCGCGTCGCCCAGCGAGGACTGAGCGGGGAACGCCCGGAAGACGGACGAGGACTGAGTACGGCCTTCAAGGGGCACTCGGCGGGACACGCGCCGGGTGCCCCTTCCGCATCCCGGGCGGACACCGGGACCTGCTCGGCCCCGCCTTGGGTAAGGTGGGCGGGACAACACAACGGAAAAATCCCTCAGGTGCGCCGGGAAGTCTGGTCGGCATGTGATCCGTCATGCCCACCGACCGGAGGTTCCCGTGGCCGCGCCCCGCACCGACACCCCAGCCCGCAAGTTCCTCGGACGTCTGTCCCTGCCCGAGCGGAACTTCGTGGCGGACGCGCTGCGCACCGAGACCGTCGGTGGTGTGATCCTCCTGCTCGCTGCGGTCGCCGCCTTGCTCTGGGCGAACATCCCCGGCCTGCGCGGCAGCTACGAGAGCGTCGGACACTTCCACCTCGGCCCCGCCTCCCTCGGCCTGAACCTCTCCGTGGAGCACTGGGCCGCCGACGGACTGCTCGCCGTCTTCTTCTTCGTCGCCGGGATCGAGCTCAAGCGCGAACTCGTCGCCGGAGACCTCAAGGACGCCAGAGCCGCGATCCTGCCGGTGATCGCCGCGCTGTGCGGCATGGCGGCACCGGCCGTCGTCTACGCCCTGACCAACCTCGTCTCGGACGGCTCGCTCGGCGGCTGGGCGGTGCCGACCGCGACGGACATCGCCTTCGCGCTCGCCGTGCTCGCGGTCATCGGCACCTCGCTGCCCAGCGCCCTGCGCGCCTTCCTGCTGACACTCGCCGTCGTCGACGACCTGTTCGCGATCCTGATCATCGCCGTCTTCTTCACCGGAAACCTGAACTTCGCCGCGCTCGGCGGCGCGGCGGCCGGCCTCGTCGTCTTCTGGCTGCTGCTGCGCAAGGGCGTGCGCGGCTGGTACGTGTACGTGCCGCTCGCCCTGGTCATCTGGGCGCTGATGTACAACAGCGGCGTACACGCCACCATCGCGGGCGTCGCGATGGGCCTGATGCTGCGCTGCGCCCCCCACGAGGGCGAGAAGACCTCCCCCGGCGAGCGCGTCGAACACCGCGTACGGCCCCTCTCGGCCGGTCTGGCGGTGCCGCTGTTCGCCTTGTTCAGCGCGGGCGTCTCCGTCTCGGGCGGGGCGCTGGCCAACGTGTTCACCCGGCCCGAGACACTCGGCGTCGTCCTCGGACTCGTCGTCGGCAAGACGGTCGGCATCTTCGGCGGGACCTGGCTCACCGCCCGCTTCACCAGGGCGTCGCTCAGCGAGGACCTCGCCTGGGCCGACCTGTTCGCCGTGGCGACCCTCGCCGGGATCGGCTTCACCGTCTCCCTGCTCATCGGCGAACTGGCCTTCACCGGCGACGCGGCGCTCACCGACGAGGTCAAGGCCTCCGTCCTCACCGGCTCCCTCATCGCGGCGATTCTGGCGACCGTCCTGCTGAAGATCCGCAACGCCCGGTACCGGAGGCTGTGCGAGTCCGAGGAGCGGGACGACGATCTCGACGGCATCCCGGACGTCTACGAGCAGGACGACCCCGCCTACCACCTGCGCATGGCCGAGATTCACGAACGGAAGGCCGCCGAGCACCGCCGGCTCGCCGAGGCGAAGACCGCCGAACAGGACGGGCGGCTTGCCGAAGTGCCGGACAGGGCAGGCGAGCAGGACGGCGGTCCGGCATGATCTGACGGGACGGTACAAATGACAGGAGCGTTCCCAGTCGGGCAGAAGTCAGGCACTGACAGCAGCCGGACAGAGACCGGACGGAACGCAGTCCGAAGTCAGGCAGGAGAGGAAAACCGCGATGAGCGCACCCGACGGCAGCCCGGTCGGCACCGAACGCAGCATCGGCCAGCTGTTCGCCTCGGCGACCACCGAGATGTCGGCCCTGGTGCACGACGAGATCGCACTGGCGAAGGCCCAGTTGCGCAAGGACGTCAGGCGCGGCGCGGCCAGCGGCAGCGTGTTGGGCCTGGCCGGTGCGCTGCTGCTGTTCTCCCTGCCGATGCTCAACTTCGCGCTGGCGTACGGCATTCACACCTGGACCAAGTGGAACCTCGCCCTCTGCTTCCTGCTCTCCTTCGCGGCCAATTTCCTGATCGCCGGCGTACTGGCGCTGATCGGTGTGCTCCTCGGGAAGAAGACGAAGAAGAGCCAGGGCCCGCAGAAGGTCGCCGCGTCCATGAAGGCGACGGCCGGGGTGCTCCAGAACGCCAAGCCGCACCCGCGCCCGGAGCCGGCCGCCCTGGAGGACCGCTCCCCCGCGGCCATCGAGGCTGTGGCACGCTCGACCTCATGACGGAGCCCGCCACCCCTTCGGCGCAATCGACGCCGGTCGTCCGGATCGACCTGCCCGGCGGCAGGAAGGTGACGCACCGGGACGTCGCGGCCAACGGCGCCCGCTTCCACATCGCCGAGCTCGGCGACGGACCGCTGGTCCTGCTGCTGCACGGCTTCCCGCAGTTCTGGTGGACCTGGCGGCACCAGCTGGTCGCCCTCGCCGACGCCGGTTTCCGGGCCGTCGCGATGGACCTGCGCGGTGTGGGCGGCAGCGACCGTACGCCCCGCGGTTACGACCCGGCCAACCTCGCCCTCGACATCACCGGAGTGGTCCGCTCGCTCGGCGAGCCGGACGCCGCGCTGGTCGGCCACGACCTCGGCGGCTACCTGGCGTGGACGGCGGCCGCGATGCGCCCCAAGCTGGTACGGCGGCTCGCGGTCGCCTCGATGCCGCACCCCAGGCGCTGGCGTTCGGCGATGCTCGGGGACGTCCGGCAGACGGCGGCGAATTCGTACATCTGGGGATTCCAGCGGCCCTGGATCCCCGAGCGGCAGCTCACCGCCGACAACGGCGCCCTGGTGGCCCGGCTCGTACGGGACTGGTCAGGGCCGCGGCTGCCGGACGACGAGGCGGTGGAGACGTACCGCCGCGCCATGTGCATCCCCTCGACGGCGCACTGCTCCGTCGAGCCGTACCGCTGGCTGGTGCGCTCGCTGGCCCGGCCCGACGGCATCCAGTTCTACCGCCGGATGAAGCGGCCCGTGCGCGTGCCGACGCTGCACCTGCACGGCTCCCTCGACCCTGTCCAGCGCACCCGCAGCGCGGCCGGCTCGGGCGAGTACGTCGAAGCCCCCTACCGCTGGCGCCTCTTCGACGGCCTCGGCCACTTCCCTCACGAGGAGGATCCGGTGGCCTTCTCGACGGAGCTGGTCAACTGGCTGAAAGACCCCGAACCGGATCGGTGACCCGGACGATGCGCCCGGTATCCGAACGTGAACACCTGTCCTGCGAACTGCCAATTGCCCGGCGCATAGGCCAATTGGGGAGTCCGCGGGCGGTTATCGACCTTGGGGCGGGGGCAGACGTCCCGGTATGGGCTGGACGCACGACTACAACGACGTAGCAGGCACCCGCCGTTCGGTGAGCGGTCCCAACTCCCATCAGCGCGGAGCTCCGCCGCTGACGGACACGGATCCACGGGTGGGCATTCCCCGCATCCTGCGCCGCCGAGCGCGCTGGGTCTCGGTACGCCTGCGTCACAGCCGCGGCTGACCCGGCACCGGCCGGCACGGCCTACAGCGCGCAGTCGTCGCTGCCCACCTGCTGGTTCGCGGTACGCCCCTGCGCGATGTCCTGCTGGATCTCGTCGATCGTGAGCGCGTAGCCGGTGTCGGCGTCGTCGAGGGACTTGGCGAACACCACGCCGTACACCCTGCCGTCGGTCGTGAGCAGCGGGCCGCCGGAGTTGCCCTGGCGCACGGTCGTGTACAGCGAGTAGACGTCACGGCGCACGGTGCCGCGGTGGTAGATGTCCGGGCCGCTGGCCGTGATGCGGCCGCGCACGCGCGCGGCACGGACGTCGTACGACCCGTTCTCCGGGAAGCCGGCGACGATCGCGCCGTCGCCGCTGCGCGCGTCCGTGCCGGTGAACTTCAGGGCCGGCGCCTTCAGGTCCGGCACGTCCAGCACGGCGATGTCGCGGTGCCAGTCGTACAGGACGACCTTGGCGTCGTACTTCCGTCCCTCGCCGCCTATCTGGACGGTGGGTTCGTCGACCCCGCCCACGACGTGCGCGTTGGTCATGACGCGGCGGTTTCCGAAGACGAAGCCGCTGCCCTCCAGCACCTTGCCGCAACTGCGCGCGGTGCCCATGACCTTGACGACGGACTGCTTGGCGCGCAGGGCCACGGCGCTGTTCGCCAGCGCTGGGTCCGGGGGCTGTACATCGGTGATGGGCTCGTTGGCGAACGGACTGAAGACCTGCGGGAAGCCGTTCTGCGCGAGGACGGAGGTGAAGTCCGCGAACCAGGTGTCGGCCTGCGCGGGCAGCACCTCGGAGACCCCGAGCAGCACCCGGGAGTTGCGCACCTCCTTGCCCAGCGTCGGTATCGTCGTCCCGCCGAGGGCCGAGCCGATCAGCCAGGCGACCAGCAGCATGGCGACGACGTTGACCAGGGCACCGCCGGTCGCGTCCAGGGCGCGGGCCGGGGACCAGGTGATGTACACGCGCAGCTTGCTGCCGAGGTGGGTGGTCAGTGCCTGGCCGACCGAGGCACAGACGATCACGACGATGATCGCGACGACGGCCGCGGTGGTGCTGACCGGCGTGTTGTCCGTCATCGCGTCCCAGATGACCGGGAGCGTGTACACGGCGAGGAGTCCGCCGCCCAGGAAGCCGATCACCGACAGGATGCCGACGACGAATCCCTGGCGGTAGCCCACGACCGCGAACCACGCCGCGGCGATCAGCAGCAGGATGTCCAGCATGTTCACCGCGTCGAGCCTCGCCTCATCATGTTTCGATCACCCCAGGTCGGCCTGTGTCCTCCTGGAGTTCCGCCCCCCGGCAGCACCGACGCGGTGCCCACCCTGTCACGACCGCCAGTCGAGCGGGACCTGCTTGCCGCGGTCCCAGGGCCGCTCCCAGCCCGCGTAGTGGAGCAGGCGGTCGATGATCCCGGCGGTGAAGCCCCACACGAGGGCCGATTCGACCAGGAATGCCGGACCTTGATGGCCGCTGGGGTGGACGGTCGTGGCCCGGTTGTCGGGGTTCGTGAGATCCGCCACGGGCACGGTGAACACGCGTGCGGTCTCCGCCGGGTCGACGACACCGACCGGGCTGGGCTCGCGCCACCAGCCGAGCACGGGTGTGACGACGAAGCCGCTGACCGGGATGTACAGCCGGGGCAGCGCGCCGAACAGCTGGACGCCGCCCGGCTCGAGCCCGGTCTCCTCCTCGGCCTCGCGCAGCGCGGCCCGCAGCGGGCCCTCGCCCTGCGGGTCGCCGTCCTCGGGGTCGAGCGCCCCGCCGGGGAACGCCGGCTGGCCGGCGTGCGAGCGCAGGGAGCCGGCCCGCTCCATGAGCAGCAGCTCGGGGCCGCGCTCGGCCTCACCGAAGAGGATCAGGACGGCGGACTGGCGCCCCGCGCCGTCCTCCGGCGGCAGGAAGCGGCTCAGCTGGACCGGCCGGACCGTCTCGGCCACGCGCACGACCGGCCCGAGCCAGCCGGGCAGCCCCTCCGTGCTGAGCGCCACCGAGCCGCCCTGCGTCCCGCTCGCCTCACTCGCCCGCGTCATCGCCACCCCCGTTCCCCTCGCCGTCCTGCCGTGTCCAACGCCCGACGGCACCGAGATCGTTCCGCGTCCTCCGGCCCCGGTGTCATCCGGCCCCCAGCGGCGGTGCCGGCCTGCCGCCCGCGTCCAGGTAGGACTGCGGCGGCTTGAGGCGCTGGCCCGGGAAGCCGCCCTTCTCGTACTTGAGCAGCTTCTTCGCCTTCTCCGGGTCCGTCTCGCCCTCGCCGTAGGCCGGGCAGAGCGGGGCGATCGGGCAGGCGCCGCACGCGGGCTTGCGGGCGTGGCAGATACGGCGGCCGTGGAAGATCACGTGGTGCGAGAGCATCGTCCAGTCGCTCTTGGGGAAGAGAGCGGCGACGGCGGCCTCGATCTTGTCGGGGTCGGTTTCCTCGGTCCACTGCCAGCGCCGCACCAGCCGCTGGAAGTGCGTGTCCACGGTCAGTCCGGGCCTGCCGAAGGCGTTGCCGAGGACCACGAAGGCGGTCTTGCGGCCGACGCCGGGAAGCTTGACGAGGTCCTCCAACCGCCCCGGGACCTCGCCTCCGAACTCCTCCGCCAGGGCCTTGGACAGGCCTATCACCGACTTGGTCTTGGCCCGGAAGAAGCCGGTGGGCCGCAGGATCTCCTCGACCTCCTCGGGGTTCGCGGCGGCGAGGTCCTCGGGGGTGGGGTACCTGGCGAACAGCGCGGGCGTGGTCTGGTTGACCCTCAGGTCCGTGGTCTGGGCCGACAGGACCGTGGCGACCAGCAGCTGGAAGGGGTTCTCGAAGTCCAGCTCGGGGTGGGCGTAGGGGTACACCTCGGCGAGCTCGCGGTTGATACGGCGGGCCCGGCGGACCAGGGCCGTGCGCGACTCGTTCTTCGGCGGTTTCGCGGCGAGCGTCTTCGCCGGCGCGACCTTCTCGACGGCGGCACTGGCCTTCTTCGGCGCGACCGTCACCTTCTTCGGGGCCACGGCCTTCTTGGCGGGGGCCGTCTTCTTCCGAGGTGCTGCCTTCTTCGCAGGTACTGCCTTCTTCACGGGTGCCTTTTTCGCCGCTTTTGCCATGTTCGTTCCATCGTCGGGCCCTTGTTCGCCCACAGCGGAATCCTCACGTACAACCACCCGCCCAGCCCCCTCGGCCTGCGCTCTCACCGGCGATTTGGACACCCGGCCAGCCTAAAGCCCAGCACCGACATCCGCTCCGGACCCCCGAGATCGGACCCCGATTGGCCCCCTGCCGCGTAAACGGGCACACCTGTGCGGCATCCTTGTGACAGATCACACTGTTTGGACCGTCCGGCAAAATGGGGAACACGGACCCCTGGCACACGGGGGAGCAAGATCCTCTGAGCAGGTCGACAAGGAGAGAACTCGTGGACGACGTTCTGCGGCGCAATCCGCTCTTCGCGGCGCTCGACGACGAGCAGGCCGCGGAGCTCCGCGCCTCCATGACGGAGGTGACACTCGCACGTGGCGACTCGTTGTTCCACGAGGGCGACCCGGGCGACCGGCTCTACGTGGTCACCGAAGGCAAGGTCAAGCTGCACCGCACGTCCCCGGACGGTCGCGAGAACATGCTGGCCGTCGTGGGCCCCGGCGAGCTCATCGGTGAACTGTCGCTGTTCGACCCGGGCCCGCGCACCGCGACCGCGACCGCGCTGACCGAGGTCAAGATGCTGGCCCTCGGCCACGGCGACCTCCAGCCCTGGCTGAACGTACGGCCCGAGGTGGCCGGCGCCCTGCTGCGCGCCGTCGCCCGGCGCCTGCGCAAGACCAACGACCAGATGTCGGACCTGGTCTTCTCCGATGTCCCGGGCCGTGTCGCCCGTGCTCTGCTGGACCTCTCCCGCCGCTTCGGCGTGCAGTCCGAGGAGGGCATCCACGTGGTGCACGACCTCACCCAGGAGGAGCTGGCCCAGCTGGTCGGCGCCTCCCGCGAGACCGTGAACAAGGCCCTGGCCGACTTCGCCCAGCGCGGCTGGCTCCGCCTGGAGGCCCGCGCGGTGATCCTGCTGGACGTGGAGCGCCTCGCGAAGCGCTCGCGCTGACCCGTCGCGGTCGTGTGGGCCCCGTTCCCGGCCGGGACGGGGCCCTCGTCGTGGGCCTTCGTCGTCGGCCGCAAGACGGGGCTCGTCGTCGGCCGTCAGATGAGACCGTGCTCCCGGAGGTACTCCAGCTGGGCGCGCACCGAGAGCTCGGCCGCCGGCCACAGGGAGCGGTCCACGTCGGCGTACACGTGGGCGACGACCTGGGACGGGGTCCGGTGGCCGGACTCGACGGCCGTCTCGACCTGGGCGAGCCGGTGGGCCCGGTGGGCGAGGTAGAACTCGACGGCGCCCTGGGCGTCCTCCAGGACGGGTCCGTGGCCGGGCAGGACCGTGTGGACGCCGTCGTCGACCGTGAGGGACCTGAGCCGCCGCAGCGAGTCCAGGTAGTCGCCCAGACGGCCGTCGGGATGCGCGACGACGGTCGTGCCCCGGCCCAGGATCGTGTCGCCGGTGAGCACGGCGCGGTCGGCCGGCAGGTGGAAGCAGAGGGAGTCGGCGGTGTGGCCGGGGGTCGGTACGACCCTCAGCTCCAGCCCGCCCACCTTGATCACGTCACCCGCGCCCAGGCCCTCGTCGCCCAGCCGCAGGGCCGGATCGAGCGCACGCACACGCGTGCGGGTCAGCTCGGCGAAGCGGGCGGCACCCTCGGCGTGGTCGGGGTGGCCGTGTGTCAGCAGGGTCAGCGCGATCCGCTTGCCCGCCTCCTCGGCGGCGGCGACCACCTGGGCCAGGTGGCCCTCGTCCAGCGGCCCGGGGTCCACCACCACGGCCAGGTCGGAGTCGGGCTCCGAGACGATCCAGGTGTTGGTGCCGTCCAGGGTCATGGGAGACGCGTTGGGCGCGAGGACGTTGACGGCCCGCGCGGTGGCGGGGCCGGCCAGTACACCGCCCCGGGGCTGACCTGGTAGCGCTGCTGCGTCCGTCATGCGAGAGGGCCTTCCTCGACGTCGGCCGGGCGGGAGCGGCGGCTCACGCGCGGGCCGTGCCGCTCGGGATGTGCTTGGTGAACTCGTCATGCCCCGGCCAGGTCAGGACCACCTCGCCGGCCACCAGGCGGGCCCGCGCGAGCACGGGGGTCAGATCGCGGGACCGCGCGGCGGTGAGCGCCTCGGCGGGGCTGCCGCAGGGCACCAGCTGGCGCAGGGTGGCGATGGTGGGCGGCATCATCAGCAGCTCGCCCCGGTCGTACCCGGCCGCCGCCTCCGCGGGCGCGATCCACACCGTGCGGTCGGCCTCCGTGGAGGCGTTCCGGGTGCGCTGGCCCTCGGGCAGCGCGGCCACGAAGAACCAGGTGTCGTAGCGGCGGGACTCGAACTCGGGGGTGATCCAGCGGGTCCAGGCCCCCAGCAGGTCCGAGCGCAGGACCAGGCCCCTGCGGTCCAGGAACTCTGCGAACGACAGCTCACGGGCGACCAGGGCGGCGCGGTCGGCCTCCCAGTCGGCACCCGTGGTGTCGCCGACGACACTGTCCGCGTCGGGGCCGGCGAGCAGGACGCCGGCCTCCTCGTACGTCTCGCGGACGGCGGCGCAGACGATCGCCTGGGCCGCCTTCTCGTCGACGCCGAGGCGGTCGGCCCACCACGCGCGCGAGGGCCCCGCCCAGCGGACGTGGTGGTCGTCGTCACGGGGGTCGACGCCACCGCCCGGGTACGCGTACGCGCCTCCGGCGAAGGCCATGGAGGCGCGTCTGCGCAGCATGTGCACCGCGGGGCCGGAACCGGTCTCCTTCAGGAGCATGACGGTGGCCGCGCGCTTCGGCGCGACCGGTGTGAGGCTGCCGTCCGCGAGCGCGCGGATACGGTCCGGCCAGTCCGGGGGAAACCACTGCCCATTCGCCATGGGCGGAGGCTATCCCGTGGTGCGCGAATGTTCGAGAGGTGACCGAGGTCAGAGCCGGTTCCGGGCTCCGCCTACGGCTCCAGCTCGACCTGGATCTCCACCTCCACGGGGGCGTCCAGCGGCAGCACCGCCACACCGACCGCGCTGCGCGCGTGCACGCCCTTGTCGCCGAGGACCTCGGCCAGCAGCTCGCTGGCGCCGTTGACGACGCCCGGCTGGCCGGTGAAGTCCGCCGCCGAGGCGACGAAGCCCACGACCTTCACCACGCGCGCGACACGGTCCAGGTCGCCCGCGACGGACTTGACGGCCGCCAGGGCGTTCAGCGCACAGGTGCGCGCCAGCTCCTTGGCCTCCTCCGGGGTGACCTCCAGGCCCACCTTGCCGGTGACCGGGAGCTTTCCGTCCACCATCGGCAGCTGGCCGGCGGTGTAGACGTACACGCCGGACCGCACCGCGGGCTGGTAGGCGGCCAGCGGCGGCACGACCTCCGGCAGCCTCAGACCCAGCTCCGCCAGCCTCGCCTCGACCGCGCTCATGCCTGCTTCTCCCGCTTCAGGTAGGCCACCAGCTGCTCGGGGTTCGGTCCGGGCACGACCTGGACGAGCTCCCAGCCGTCCTCGCCCCAGGTGTCCAGAATCTGCTTCGTGGCATGGACGAGCAGCGGCACGGTTGCGTATTCCCACTTGGTCATGTGGCCGACTGTATCCGCTGCCGCCGGCGGGCCACGGGGCGACCACGACGCCGGTTGTCCACAGCCTCCCGCGTGACCCGAGCGCGAACTGGTTAGTCTCGAATACGTGAGCAGGCTCCAGGTCGTCAGCGGCAAGGGCGGGACCGGAAAGACGACGGTCGCCGCCGCCCTCGCGCTGGCCCTGGCCACGAAGGGGAAGCGGACGCTCCTCGTCGAGGTCGAGGGCCGGCAGGGCATCGCACAGCTCTTCGAGACGGAGGCGCTGCCCTACGAGGAACGGAAGATCGCCGTCGCTCCCGGGGGCGGGGAGGTGTACGCGCTGGCCATAGACCCCGAACTGGCCCTGCTGGACTACCTCCAGATGTTCTACAAGCTGGGCGGTGCCGGCCGGGCTCTGAAGAAGCTCGGCGCCATCGACTTCGCCACCACCATCGCTCCCGGGCTCAGGGACGTCCTGCTGACCGGCAAGGCGTGCGAGGCGGTGCGGCGCAAGGACCGCAACGGACAATTCATCTACGACTACGTCATCATGGACGCGCCGCCCACCGGGCGCATCACCCGCTTCCTCAACGTCAACGACGAGGTGGCGGGCCTGGCGAAGATCGGCCCGATACACAATCAGGCCCAGGCGGTGATGCGGGTGCTGAAGTCGCCCGAGACCGCCGTGCACCTGGTGACGCTGCTGGAGGAGATGCCGGTCCAGGAGACCGTCGACGGCATCGCCGAACTGCGTGCCGCCCGGCTGCCGGTGGGGCGCATCATCGTGAACATGGAGCGCCCGCAGGTGCTGGACGCGGGCGACCTGGAACTCGTACGGACCGCTTCCCGCACCGCGCTCGCCCGGTCGCTGTCCTCCGCCGGGCTCGGCGGAGGACAACGCGGTCAGAACGCCGAGCGGCTGGTGGGTCCGCTGCTGGAGCAGGCCGAGGAGTACGCCGAGCGTTACACGCTGGAGGAGGAGCAGCGGTCGGTGCTGAGCGAGCTGGGTCTGCCCCTGCACGAACTGCCGCTGCTCGCCGAGGGCATGGACCTGGCGGGCCTGTACGAACTGGCGACCGAGCTGCGGAAGCAGGGGATGTCATGAGCCCGGACCCGGCACCCGCGCGGGAGACCGCGCGCACCTCCGCCCCCGCGCACGACGGCGTCCGCCATCTGGCACCCACGCGCGCGCTCGAGGTCGACCCGCTGCTCGACGACCCGACGACCCGGATCGTGGTGTGCTGCGGCTCGGGCGGGGTCGGCAAGACCACCACCGCGGCGGCCCTCGGCCTGCGCGCCGCCGAGCGCGGCCGCAAGGTGGTCGTCCTGACCATCGACCCGGCCCGCCGGCTCGCCCAGTCCATGGGCATCG
This sequence comes from Streptomyces sp. NPDC004721, assembly GCF_053601495.1. Taxonomy (NCBI): domain Bacteria; kingdom Bacillati; phylum Actinomycetota; class Actinomycetes; order Kitasatosporales; family Streptomycetaceae; genus Streptomyces; species Streptomyces sp. NPDC004721. Next base: position 7,673 of record NZ_JBSGBZ010000030.1, on the reverse strand, counting down.
ACTCCCTGGACAACGTCCCGCGCCGGGTGAAGGGCACCGAGGGCGAGGGCGAGCTGCACGCCATGATGCTCGACATGAAGCGCACCTTCGACGAGGTCGTCGAAGCGCACGCGGACCCCGAGCGGGCGGCCGCGATCCTGGCCAACCCCTTCTACCAGTCGCTCTCCGCCGGCTTCGCGGGCACGCAGGAGTACATGGCGATGGAGAAGCTGGGCCAGCTGCGGGCCCGGGACGAGTGGGACCTCATCGTCGTCGACACCCCGCCGTCCCGCTCGGCCCTGGACTTCCTGGACGCGCCCAAGCGGCTCGGCTCCTTCCTCGACGGCCGGCTGATCCGGCTGCTGACGGCCCCGGCGAAGCTGGGCGGGCGCGCGGGGATGAAGTTCCTGAACGTCGGGATGTCGATGATGACCGGCACGCTCGGCAAGCTGCTGGGCGGTCAACTGCTCAAGGACGTCCAGACGTTCGTGGCCGCGATGGACACGACCTTCGGCGGCTTCCGCACCCGCGCGGACGCGACGTACAAGCTGCTCCAGGCGCCGGGAACCGCGTTCCTGGTGGTCGCGGCCCCGGAGCGGGACGCGCTGCGCGAGGCCGCGTACTTCGTGGAGCGACTGGCCGCGGAGAAGATGCCGCTGGCCGGTCTGGTGCTCAACCGGGTGCACGGCAGCGGCGCCGGTGAACTGTCGGCCGAGCGGGCGCTCGCCGCCGCGGAAAATCTTGAGGAGTCCCGCATTGTGGATCAGCGGGACGGGAAAGCTGGAATTCGTAACTCTCCCGAAACGTACGGAAGTTCAGACTCTCCCGCTGCTCATCCCGATTCCGGTGCGCCTCCCGCGGACCCCGAGGCGCCCGCCGACGACGACTTCGAGCCGGAGTCGTCCGTCGACCAGGTCACCGCGGGCCTGCTGAGGCTGCATGCCGAGCGCATGCAGCTGCTCTCCCGTGAGCAGCGCACGCGTGACCGCTTCACCGCCCTGCATCCCGAGGTGGCAGTGGCCGAAGTGGCCGCGCTGCCCGGGGACGTACACGACCTCACGGGGCTGCGGGACATCGGAAACCGGCTCGCGGAACACCGCCGCGAGCTGCCCGAGCCGGGCGCCTGACGCGCGCCCGCCGGGGGCTTCCGCAGCCCCTCCCCGCGGCGGGACGGCCACGGACTCACGAACACACGGACAACCGCGGCCCGCCCAGGAGGGACGGCTCAGCCGCCCCCGAAGGCAGACCGCCCAGGAGGGAGGGCCCGCCGCCCAGAAAGGACGACGCCTCAGCCAGCCCCCTCAGCCCACCGCCGCGTAGTCCTCGTACACCTGGTCGTCGGCGAGGGACACCAGTCCCGCGCCCCGCTCGTACTCCATGCGCGCGGTCTCCAGCAGCCGGCGCCAGGAAGTCACGGTCGGCCGCCGGCGCAGCAGTGCGCGGCGCTCACGCTCCGTCATTCCCCCCCAGACGCCGAACTCGACGCGGTTGTCGAGCGCGTCGGCGAGACATTCGGTGCGAACCGGGCATCCGGTGCACACCGCCTTGGCCCTGTTCTGCGCTGCTCCCTGAACGAACAGTTCATCCGGATCGGTAGTGCGACAGGCCGCCTGCGCACTCCAGTCGGTTACCCAGCCCATACCGGCGCCGTCCTCTCCCGAAATCGAGGCTCCCCCACGGCGGCAGCGGCATATTCACCGCCGCCAGTTGAGGACGTTACGGAAGGTGGGCACGGCGCAACACCCCCAGCGGGCCCAATCTTGAATGGTCCGAACGGACTATGGGTAAGCGGCAGATCACCCGGGGGAGTGAGCTGGCGACATGCGCGACATTCCGGGCGCAATAGGGCAGTTACGGTGTGCCGCAATGGACACCAGGTGACACACAGGGCGAATTCAGGCACGCATCCCACACGCCCCGACCGCGCGCCCCGACACCACCCGGACCACCCGACCAGAAAAGTCGAGCGGAGCCAGAACGTTTCGGAGCTGCCGGACGTACTGATACGTGGCCGCACCGCTGTGACAGTCGAGAGCAGCTTAGGCCAAGGCATATACGCGTGTCCGGCGAATGAGAACGTAGACGCCTCACGTTGCTACGCCCCACGCGGCACCGGGGGCCGTGTTCGACAGCCGGGGTGGCGAACTGCGCCCGCGAGGTCACCGTGCGCGTTGAGGTGTTGCCTGCCCGGCGACCCTCGGATGTCACGATCCTGTATTCGAACATTCCGAGGAGCCCCGCTCCGTCGGATCGCACATCACTACGGATTAGGCTGCCCCCATGCCAAAGAAGCGCTCGGGCGGTGGTCTGTCGTCAACGCAGCAGGCCGCCAAGTTCCTCGGTGTCAGTGTGCTCGCGGGAGCCGTGATGGCGGGCATCGCACTGCCCGCGGCCGGCGCGCTGGGCCTGGCCGCCAAGGGATCGGCCACGGGGTTCGACGACATCCCGGCCAACCTCAAGCGTCCGCCGCTCAGTCAGCGGACCACGATCCTGGACAACAAGGGCGAGCAGATCGCCCAGGTCTACTCCCGCGACCGTACGGTGGTCCAGCTGAAGGACATCTCGCCGTACATGCAGAAGGCGCTCGTCGCGATCGAGGACTCGCGCTTCTACGAGCACGGCGCGATCGACCTGAAGGGCGTGCTGCGCGCGCTCAACAAGAACGCGCAGAGCGGCGGGGTCTCCCAGGGCGCCTCCACGCTCACCCAGCAGTACGTGAAGAACGTCTTCGTCGAGGAGGCCGGCGACGACCCGACGAAGGTCGCGGAGGCCACCCAGCAGACCATCGGCCGCAAGATCAAGGAACTGAAGTTCGCGATCCAGGTCGAGCAGGACCTGGGCAAGAAGAAGATCCTCGAGAACTACCTGAACATCACGTTCTTCGGCCAGCAGGCCTACGGCGTCGAGGCCGCCTCCCAGCGCTACTTCTCCAAGCACGCCAAGGACCTGACCCTGCCCGAGGCGGCGCTTCTCGCCGGCCTCGTCCAGTCCCCGAGCCGCTACGACCCGGTCAACGACGAGGCCGAGGCCACCAAGCGGCGCAACGTCGTCCTGCAGCGCATGGCCAGTGTCGGCGACATCTCACAGGCGGAGGCCGACAAGGCCAAGAAGGAACCGCTGGGCCTGAAGGTCACCCAGCCGCGCAACGGCTGCATCACGGCGACCAAGGGCGCGGGCTTCTTCTGCGACTACGTCCGCGAAGTGTTCATGAACGACCCGGTGTTCGGTAAGACCCGGACGGACCGGGCGAAGATCTGGAACCGCGGTGGTCTGACGATCCGCACGACGCTCGACCCTCAGGCGCAGGATTCCCTGGGGAAGGCCGTCCGCGACCACGTCAACGCGAGCGACGCCGTGGCCACGGCCGCAACCATCGTCGAGCCCGGCACCGGCAAGATCCTCGCCATGGGCCAGTCGCGTCCGTACGGCTTCGGCAAGAACGAGACCCAGATCAACCTCTCGGTGGACAAGGCCATGGGCGGCGGCGCGGGTTACCAGCCCGGTTCCACGTTCAAGCCGATCGTGGCCGCGGCCGCCATCGAGGGCGGCAAGCCCGCGACTCAGGAGTACTCCTCGCCTTACAAGATGCCGTACCCGAGCCCGGTCGCCGCCTGCGACGGCAAGAACTGGGTGAACACGAAGGGCTTCGATCTCACCAACGAGAACGAGTCGGAGGTCGGCCCGTACGGCATGAAGGAGGCGACCGCCAAGTCGGTCAACACCTACTACGTGCAGCTGATCAGCGACATCGGCATCTGCCCGGTGAAGAACATGGCCGGCAAGCTGGGCGTGCGGCGCGCGGACGGCACACCGATCGAGCAGAACCCCTCGATCGCGCTCGGCACCCAGGAGGTGTCGCCGCTGACCATGGCGAGCGCGTACGCCACGTTCGCCTCCCGCGGCACGTACTGCACACCGATCGCCATAGAGTCGATCACTCAGACCACTGGCAACCAGAAGAAGACCCTGACCGTCCCGAAGTCGACGTGCTCGCGTGCGATGTCGGAGACCACCGCCGACACGGTCAACACGCTCCTGAAGGGTGTGGTCGAGGACGGTACGGGCACGCAGGCCGGCCTCGGCGACCGTGCCAGCGCCGGCAAGACCGGTACGACGGACTTCCGCTTCGCGGCCTGGTTCGTCGGCTACACGCCGAACATGGCGGGCGCGGTCTGGGTCGGCGACCCGGCGCACGAGCGGCGCATGGTCAACATCACCATCGGCGGCACCCCCTATGAGAAGGTCTTCGGTGGCCAGGTCCCCGGCCCCATCTGGCGCGACATGATGTCGGGTGCGCTGGCGGGCAAGGACGCCCCGTCCTTCAACCTCGTGAACATCCCGGACCCCGAGAAGGACAAGAATAAGGACAAGCACAAGGGCAGGGACCGGGGAGACGGGCACGGGAACGGGGGCGACAACGGCGGGAACAACCCCTTCCCGAACCCGTCCATCACGATCCCGGAGGGCTTCTTCCAGGGCCAGAACGGCGGACCGCGGGGCAACGGCAACGGAGGACGCCGCGGCTGACGGGCAGGTGGCCTGACGGGCGGGCGGCGGGGATGCCGTCCCGCACCTCGGCCACAGCGAAGGGGCGCCGGCGGATGGCCGGCGCTCCTTCGTCGTACGTACCCGGGTCCGTCCCCGAGGACCGGCCGGGTCAGCCGGCCAGAAGCTTCTTGACCGCGGCGGCGACACGGCCGCCCTCGGCCTGGCCCGCGACCTTGGGGTTCACGATCTTCATGACCGCGCCCATGGCCCGCGGCCCCTCCGCACCGGCGGCCTTCGCCTCCTCCACGGCCTGGGCGACGATCCGGTCCAGCTCCTCGTCGGACAGCTGCTTGGGCAGGTACGCGGCGAGCACCTCGCCCTCCGCCTTCTCCCGCTCGGCCGACTCGGCGCGACCACCCTGCGCGAAGGCCTCGGCCGCCTCCCGGCGCTTCTTGGCCTCCTTGGTGATCACCTTGAGGACCTCGTCGTCGGAGAGCTCACGCTTCTCCTTGCCCGCGACCTCCTCCTTGGTGATCGCGGCGAGCGTCAGCCGGAGCGTCGAGGAGCGGAGCTCGTCACGCGCCTTGATCGCGGCGTTGAGGTCATCGTGCAGCTTCGACTTGAGCGTGGTCATGAGTTTGATTGTCGCAGGTACGGCAAGGCTCCCGCGCGCCGGTTTACGGAGCCCGGCGGCACGCCGATCCCCGAGCGGAGCCCGCGCGTTGACGCCGTGGCGGCCCACGGGCGATTTCCGCGGCACGGCATGGGCCTGAGACGATGGACACATGCGCGCGCGATACGGAGTACCCCTGGGCATCACGGCGGTCGCGGCCGCCGGTCTCCTCTACTCGGCGGGGTTCGAAGCCCGCTCCTTCCGCCTGAGGCGGGTGACGGTCCCGGTCCTGCCCTCCGGCATGCGCCCCCTGCGTGTCCTCCAGGTCTCCGACATCCACATGGTCGGCGGCCAGCGCAAGAAGCAGCGCTGGCTGCGCTCGCTCGCCGGACTGCGCCCCGACTTCGTGATCAACACGGGCGACAACCTGTCCGACCCGGAAGGCGTGCCGGAGGTCCTCGACGCCCTCGGCCCGCTGATGGAGTTCCCGGGCGCGTACGTCTTCGGCTCCAACGACTACTACGGCCCCAAGCTGCGCAACCCCGCCCGCTACCTGCTGGAGAAGGCGAGCGGCCGGCACGGCCTGAACGGCAACGCGCCCGCCGTCGGGGTGATCCACAACCCGTGGGAGGACCTGCGGGACGGCTTCGACGCGGCCGGCTGGCTCAACCTGACGAACACGCGCGGCACCCTGAAGCTCGAGGGCCTCTCGGTGGAGCTGACGGGCCTGGACGACCCGCACATCAAGCGGGACCGCTACGCCAGGGTGGCGGGCGACCCGTCCACCGCGGCGGACTTCTCGATGGGCGTGGTGCACGCCCCGTACCTGCGCGTCCTGGACGCCTTCACGGCCGACGGCTACCCCCTGATCCTGGCCGGCCACACCCACGGCGGCCAGCTCTGCATCCCCTTCTACGGCGCCCTGGTCACCAACTGCGACCTGGACACCGACCGGGTGAAGGGCCTGTCCACCCACACCGCCGAGGGCAGCACGTCCTACCTGCACGTCTCGGCCGGCTGCGGCACCAACCGCTACACCCCGGTCCGCTTCGCCTGCCCGCCGGAGGCGACGCTGCTGACGCTGGTGGGGCGGGAGTGACGCGGTAGCGGTACGGGCCTGGGGGCGGGGCGGCGGCGGTTTCTCACCGCACGGCAATCCGTAACCCACGTAACCCATACGGGCTACCCGAATCGCCCCCTATGTCCGCCCTCCCTACCGTGAGGGCATGGCCGCCGAGACCCCCGAACTGCCCGAGGTGCCGGAGATACCTCCGACGCCTTCCATACCTCGGGACATACCGGAGCTTCCCGCAGTCCCGGGCATCGTCAAGCTGATGCCCTCCTCCTTCGTCCCCCCGACCGCCGTCGTGGCGCCCACCCGCCACCCCGGGGCGGCGGCCTACCGCCTGATCACCGCCGCGGTGATCACGGCCGCGGTGGCCGTGGAACTGCACCTCGGCTCCCCGGCGCGCGTCCTGAGCGTGTTCGCGATCCAGAGCAACATCCTCCTGGCGCTGGTCCTCTTCCTCTCGGCCCGCAGGGCCCGGGCGGCCCGCCAGCCCCTGCCGGCCACGCTGACCGGAGCGACCGTGCTCTACGCCCTGATCACGGCCCTCGTGCACCACGCGATCCTGGCCCGCACATCGCCGGCGTTCTCGATCACGGGCGAGCCCGGCACCCACCCGCTCTGGCAGAAGGCGGCCACCGTGATCCTCCTGACGGCGGCCCCGGCCGCCGCCCTCCTGGACTGGCTCCTGCTCACCGAGCCCGACCGCCTCCACCTGAGCCAGGCCGCACCGTGGCTGCTCTACCCCCTGGCCTACCTGGCCTTCTCCCTCACTCGCGGCGAACTGCTCCCCGCCGACGCCCCCGACCGCTACCTCCACCCCTTCCTGGACGTCTCCCAGCACGGCTACAAGCACGTCCTGGCCAACGCCCTCCTCCTGGGCCTCGCCTTCTACGCCCTGGCCCTCCTCCTCGTAGCCGCCGACCACACCCGCCCGAACCCGATCCGCCGCCGCACCAAAACCGGATTTCGCCTCTGGCCACCAGTGGGCTAAAGTAAACGTCGTCGCCGCGACAAGCAGCGACATCGGGGTGTAGCGCAGCTTGGCAGCGCGCTTCGTTCGGGACGAAGAGGTCGTGGGTTCAAATCCCGCCACCCCGACAGTGAAACACCAGGTGAGGCACCTACCAGTATTGGTAGGTGCCTCACCTGTTTCGTCTCCGTGTCCATCTGCGTGACTACCGCTCCGGATCCCGCTTGAAGATGCCGTCCATGACCACGGCGCCGGTCTGGATCACGGGGCGGATCTGCTTGCGGTAGACCTCCTAGACGAGTCTGTCCGAATACGGTCAGTGGTCATAGGCGGTCAGTGAGCGGCTGACCGCCTGGCCTGTCTGGAAGTTGTGCCAGATGGCGGCAGCCAGGGCCAGGACGCGCTGGGCGACCCGGATCGCGACGCCCTCGACGGTGCGTGCGCCGTGTTGTTCCAGGCCGAGCTGGCCTTTGAGGGTGTCGTTGACCGACTCGATGAGCTGGCGGACCTTCTTGAGCATCGGCTCGCCGGCCCGCATGACTTCCTTCTTGCGG